>PMYD01000042.1 GCA_003171335.1 Phycisphaerales bacterium | reverse complement strand
GGCGGGGGCGAGGTTGTTTCTTTACCCCTCTCCCTTGACGGGAGAGGGTAGGGTGAGGGTGTGCTGTTGGCGAACTCAATAGCAACCGGCGCGTCTAGCGCACCCTCACCCGGCCCTGCGGGCCACCCTCTCCCGTAAGAGGGAGAGGGGTCTCAAGAATCACCGTCCGCCGCGGATCGAACGCCGGATCGGCAAGGACGGCCAGAACCGCCTCGCGCCCCGATACGATGCGCCATTGGGGCACCAGCTCCAGCCGCCCCAGCGGGTTTAAAATCTGGAAGCTGGCGATCTGGTTCTGCGGGCCCTGGAGCATCACGTATTTCAGCCGGGCGGCGGCGAACATCTGCCGGCAGTCCCACTTGCGGAAGTCGGCGTACTGCGACACCCGCTCCAGCGGCCGGCCCGTGGCCACGCAGAAGTATTCCGCCCAGCGCTGGCGAATATCGGGGCCGCTGCCCCACACATCGTCGAATTCGGTCTCCATCGCCTGGTTGCGGTTGAACTCGTTGAGAATGCGGTAGTCGATCGGCCGCGCGGCCTGCGTGGTCAGGGCCTTTAGCATGGGCGCCAGGCCCGGCGTGAAGGTCGGCCGCTCGGCGGAGGCGAAATAGAGCACCTCACCCACCGCCAAAAGCGCGATGCAGTAGCCGGCCAGCCGCCACCAGCGCGTCAGCATCAGCAGCGCCGCGCCCACCGCGAGCGCGCCCGCGCCGAAAAGCAGGCTGCGCGTCGCCTGGGCCGAGCTATCGCGCAGAAACTCGGGACTATGGTAGAATTTGGGGTCCAGGTACACCTGCACCAATTTCCCCACCGTCTTGGTCTGCAAGTTGGACATGAAATGGCGCCAGCCGCCCATGTCGCCGGCGGCCGCATCGAAGCGGATCCATGCCGCCCCCGCCAGCACCGCCAGGGCCACCGCCGCCGCCGCCGCCGCAAGAAGGTTCCAGCGCCGCCGCGAGCCGACCACCGCGTCGAGCCCGGCCCCGGCGAACAGGCCCAGGAAAAGCGAGGCCTGGAAGATGAACTTCGACAGCCCGCGCAGCATGTTGAACAGCGGCAGCCGGTAGATCAGCTCAAAAAGCGGCGTGTAGCTGCCCATGGCCAGCAGCAGCGTAATGCCTAGCGTAACTGTGGCCGCCCGGCGCCCCGCCAGCCGGCCGCGCGCGATGCCCGCCGCCGCCAGCAGCCCTCCGGCGGCCCCGATGAAGAGCGTCATTTCCCACGGGTACCACTTGCCCCAGTACGGCGCGCCCGGGACGCCGTAGAACCACGGGGCGATCAACATCAGCAGGTTCTCCGGCGGCAGGGAAAACATGCCGGCCACATCCTGCCGCAGGCCCCCGGTCCGCACGCTGGATGAAGCCGCGGCCAGGCCGGCCAGCAACTGCACCGCCGCCAGCGCCAGGCCGCCCAGGGCGACGATCGACAGCAGGCCCAGCACGTGGCCCAGGCTCCTGAGCTGCTCTTGGTGGCACAGGCTTTCAGCCTGTGGCCCCGAAACTTTGTGTGGCCGGTTCTTGGGCTGTGGCCGCCGGACACAGGCTAAAAGCCTGTGCCACAGGCGGGCCAGGGCGTAGATCGCCGCCACGATGCCGCTGAAGAAGACATATTGCGGATGGCCCGCCAGCACCATCATCGCCACGACCATGCTACCCATCAGGGCCCAGGGCAGCCGCCGGCGGTCCAGGCAGCCATCCACCGCCGCCAGCAGCAGCGGCGCCCAGGCCATGGTGCACAGGTTAGACAGGTGCCCGGCGTAAATGTGCAGGAAGTGCGCCCCGCCGAACATCACCACCAGCGCCCCCAGCAGGCCGCCGGCCACGCTGATCCCCCGCCAGCGCGCCCAGGCGAGCATGCCCAGGCCCAGCAGCAGCACGTGGGCGGCAATGCTCCAGTTGACCGCCGCCTCGGTGGGCAGGGCCATGAAGATCCAGTTGGGCGGGTACAGCAGCGCCGATTGAAAATTGCCGAAAAACGGCACGCCGCCATAGATATGCGGGTTCCACAGCGCCAAATTGCCGTGAGCCAGTTGCGAAAACCCGAACTGCCGCGCGGAGAGGAATTCGCCCGAAAGGTCGCACGCGGGGCTGGACAGCACCACCGGCCCGCCTGGCGCCAGCACCTTGTAAAACATCGCCCCCGTTACAACCGCCAGGGCCACCGCGGCCAGAAACATCCACAGCCGGCCGTGCCGCGGTGCGGCCGTCGGCTCATCCATGGCGGCCGTGCCGGCCGCTCGCGCGGGCTCTCTCTGCGTTGGGCCACGTTGCATAAAGTGGCCATATTGCAACACGCCGGGGCGGGGAAAGTCAACACAGTCGCTTGATAGGCGCCGACAGGCCCGGAGGGCCGAAAGTCTCTTGGAACGTGTATGAAAACCGCCTCCGATCGTAGCACGAGCGTCTCGCCCGTGAGTAGCATGACAGCGCTAGTTTCACTTTCGATGTTCAAGAACCTTAGGAAACTCGCACAACGACTCCGAACGGTCCGACGGAGAAATAAGGACTTACGATCAAACTAGCGCTGTCATGGTAGCACGGCCATCTTGGCCGTGATCCGGCAGTTCTTCCCCATGTCACCACGGGCGAGACGCCCATGGGACTCACGGGCGAGACGCCCATGCTACGTTTTCATACACGTTCTTAGCCGGGGGCGTAAGCCCCCGGAATGAATGGAGCAGGTGAAGAGCCCCGGAGGGGCGAAAGATGCGGTTTGAGACTTATGTTCAGTATCGAGGTTCTTTCGCCCCTCCGGGGCTCTTGACCGCGGCGGCTTCTGCTCCGGGGGCTCACGCCCCCGGCTATCACCTTTCGACCCTTCGGGTCTTTGAGATCCGCAATCCCCCCCTACGCCTTGACCATATCGGCCACGCGGCCGACGCGCTCGCGGAGTTCGCCCAGCACAGGCGCGGTGCGCGAGGCCAGGGCCTCGGCGATGGCGCAGAGCCGCGTATCCTGGTCGCAGCCGGCGGCGGCCAGAACGCGCGCATCGGAGAGGTAGTAGGCGATGAAGTTGCGGCCCTCCACATCGCCGTCGTAAACGATTTCATCCCAGGTGCGGGCGTAGCCCACGTAGCCCAGGGAGAGTTTGAACTGGTTGGTCCAGAAGAAGGGCACGCCGCGGTACGGGGCATCCCAGCCGGCCATGTTCATGGCGGCCACGCGGCCGTGCTCCTGGGCGCACCGCCAGTGCTCGATGCGGGTGGGCTCGCCGGTTCGCCAGTCGGGGAAGCGGGCGATGTCGCCCGCGGCAAACACGTTGCCCACGGCCCGCAGGTGCTCATCTACGGTGACGCTGCCGTCGGTGTTGGTCTCCAGGTCGCGCAGGAACTCCGTGGCCGGCCGCACGCCCACGCCGGCCACCACCAGGTCGGCCGTGAGCCGCTGCCCGCCGACCAAAACCACCTCGCGCACAGTCCCGTCGCCCTCAAAATGGTCCACGCGGGCCCCCAGCATGAAGACTGTGCCCTTGCTCTCGTGGAGCTGCTGGAGCATGCGGCCGATGCGCTCGCCCAGGATGCTCTTGAAGGGCGTCGTATCGGGCGCCACGACCGTCACCTGAATGCCGCGCGAGGCCAGCGAGGCCCCCACTTCCATGGCGATGAAGCTGGCCCCCACCACCACCGCCCGGCGGGCACCCGCCGCCACCGCCGCACGAACGGCCTGGGCATCCTGCATGCTGCGCAGCAGGAAGACGTTGCCCAGCGTGTCGCCAGCCACGTCCAGCCGGCGCGGCACCGAGCCGGAGGCCAGCAACAGCTTGTCGTACTGCATCCAGGTGTGATCGCTGCACGAAATGGTCCGCGAGCGGACATCCACCTCGGTCACCTCGCGGCCCTTGAGCAGCTCGATGCCGTGGGTGGAGAAGAAGTCGTCCCCGCGCAAAGCCGGGTATTTCGCGTCGGCTTTGGCCAGGTAGCCCTTGCTCAGCTCGGTGCGATCGTAGGTGCGCGTGTCCTCGCGGGTCACCATCACAATGCGGCCGCCAAAACCCACCTGGCGCAGCGTCTGGGCGGCCACGACGCCGGCGGCGCCGGCGCCCAGGATAATGAACGTGCGTTCCTCGCCCTCGGCCGGCTCGGCCATCGTGGGCGTGCGGCCGGCGGGGATGGTTTCGGGCAGCAGGGCCCGCACCTGGTCGCCATCGACGCGGACCTCGAAGCGCGGCAGCGAGTCGAGCGTCGGCGGGGCGACCATCTCGCCGGTCAGGGCGCTGAAGATGGACTGATGCCACGGGCAGCGGATGTGCCCCTCGTGCAGCACGCCCTCGGCCAGCGGCGCCCCCTGGTGGGGGCAGGTGGCGCCATAGGCGTGGAATTGGCCATCCAGGCGGACCAGGAGGATCTGACGACCCTCCACCTCCACCTGCTTCATCTGCCCATCCTTGAGATCCCCGACCTTTGCAACAGTGTATTCCCTGTCCATTTCGCGATCCTTGGCTCAGAATGATTCCGCGCAGGCCGCCGCCGGCTTAATCATTGAATTTTACCCTGAATCGGGCGGCGATGACGGGGCAGGAGGCGCCACGGTGGACTTCGCGGCGCCGGGTGCCGTGGCTGCGTCTTTTTGCAGCCACGTGTTTAGCGACTGAGGCTGCCCGCTCGCAACCGCGTGGTTGCAGAAAGCGCAACCACGGCACCCGGCGACAATCAGGAGAAAGACCAATTCACAATTATGCGCTGGTGGGCTGGCCGTCCAGGGCGTTTTGGCCGCTCTGGTCGGCTTCGACGGAGTTCTTGAAGGCGTGCCAGTCTTCCAGGGTCATGAGGCATTCGCGGGCCTGGGAGCCTTTGAAATCGCCCAGGATGCCGGCCTCAGCCATCTGGTCGACGATGCGGCTGGCCCGGCTGTAGCCCACGGACAAGCGCCGCTGGAGCAGCGAAACGCTGCCGCGCTGGCTCTGCAGAATAATCTCGACGGCCTTGTCGAACAGCTCGTCGCGCTCGCCACTGCCGCCGCCGTCCTCGCCGTCTTCCAGGCCGGCCGGCTTGATGGAGACCAACTCAGAGTTGAACTCCTGGCGGGCCTGGCCGACCAGGTATTCCACGATGCGATGGATCTCGCCATCATCCAGGAACGTGCCCTGGGCCCGCACCAGGTTGCTCGTGCCGGGCTGGAGGAAAAGCATGTCGCCCTGGCCAAGAAGCACCTCGGCGCCGTTCTGGTCGAGCACGATGCGGCTCTCCTGCCGGCTGGCCACGCGGAAGCTGATGCGGCAAGGCATGTTCGACTTGATCAAGCCGGTCACCACGTTGACCGACGGTCGCTGCGTGGCCAGGATGAGGTGGATGCCCACCGCGCGGGCCTTCTGCGCGATGCGGATGATGTAGCCTTCCACTTCCTTCGAGCTGGTCATGATGAGGTCGGCCAGCTCGTCGATGATGATCACGTAATACGGCAGCCGCGTCTGGACCTGCGCCTTCTCCTGCTCATTCTCGACGCCCAACCGCTGGTAAATCTTCTCGGCCCCCAGGCGGTTGTACTGGGCGACGTTCTTCACGCCGGCTTCTTTGAGCAGTTCGTAGCGCTCATCCATCTTCGTGGCGGCCCACTCCAGGATGGACTCGGCCTTGCGCATGTCGTTGACGATCGGGCACAGCAGGTGCGGCACGGACTCGAAGGCGGCCATCTCGACCATCTTCGGGTCCACCAGGATCAGCCGCACATCCTGCGGCCGCCGGGTCATTAAGAGCGACATGATGATGGTGTTGATGCACACGCTCTTGCCCGAGCCGGTCGTACCCGCGATGAGCATGTGCGGCATGGTCCCCAGGTCGGCCACGATGGGGTCGCCGCCGGCATCCTTGCCGAGATACAGCGGCAAGGCCAGCTTACTGGCGGCCTCCGGGGCGGCATGCATGAGCTGCTTGAGCCGCACGGTCTCCTTGCGGCTGTTGGGCGCCTCGATGCCGATGGTGTCCTTGCCGGGCAAGGGGCTGACAATGCGCACGCCGGGTGCGGCCAGGGCGCGGGCGATGTCGTTAGAGAGGTTGGCAATCTGGCTGACCTTGACGCCGGGCGCCAGGCTCAGCTCGAACAGCGTGATGACCGGCCCGGTCATGTGGCCGACCACCTGGGCCTCGACGGCGAAATCGTTGAGCGTCTGCTGGAGCACCTCGCGCTTCAGCTCGACCTGGGCCTCCTGGCTCTCGATATAGCCGCGCTCAGGATCGATGAGCTGACCCATCGCCGGCAAGGCGTACTCGCCATTGACCGGGCCGGCAGCGGCGGCGTTGGCCTTCTTCGCGGCCGGCGGCGAAGCGGGCTTCGGCGCGCTGACGAAGGTGCCCTTGGCCGCCGGGGCGACTGCGTCCTTGGCAGGCTTCTCGGCCGCCGATTCCTTGAACGGCGCGATGATCCTGGCCAGGGCGGTTTCTTTGACCGGCGCAGCATCCTTGGCGGGCGAAACATCCTTCGCCGAGTCGGCCTCTTTGGCCGGCGTGGCATCCTTGGCCGAGGCGCCATCCTTGGTCGGCGCGGCCGCGGTACTTTGCTTTGCGGTCGGTGCGGCGGCATTCTTCGCGGCCAAAGCGGCGGCATCGGCGGGCGAAATGCCGAACGCGCCGCCGGCTAAGGCATCGTGCGGGGCGGGTTTTGCGCCCGCGGCGGCGAAATTCTTGTTCGCAGCGTTCTTCTCAGCGGCGGCCTGAGTAATGCTGACCCGCGGCTTGGCGGCCGGCGTGGCGGCCGCGGCGGCCGTCACATCCGGCGAGGCAGCCTGGCTTGTCGCGGCGGCCGGGGCCTTGCCCTGTGCGGCCAGCTTGCCCAGCGCCGCCATGCGCGGCGAGGCGGTGACCGTTCGCGGAGCGACATCCCGCCCGCCAGCGGCGGCGGAAGATGCCGCGGCCGCACGCAACGCACCGGCCACCTGGCCCAGGTGTCTGCGCTGGTCCCACACGCCGCGACCGAAGGAGGGCAGCCGCATGACCAGTTCATCCGCCGTCAGGATCATGCCCACGACGAACGAGACCAGCGCGATCATCCAACTGAAATCGCCGAAGTGGCGCTGCAGGATTATGCCGCAGCCGGTGCCCAGCCAGCCCGCGCCCCCGAGCAGCATCCCCGCCTTGGGGTGCGGCGAGAGCAGCCACACGGCCGTGGAGGTCGACGCGATCAGCAGCGCCATGCCGATGGCCCGCAGCACCAGGTCGGTGAGGCGATTGCCCAGCAGCACCAGCACCACGGCCAAGGAGCCGAATAACAGGGCCATGTACGTGCCGGAGCCCAGGTACGTCAGGACGTAATGGCTGAAGGTTGCGCCAACGACGCCGGCGTAATTCTTTACCGGGCTGGCCGGCGGCCAGAGGGTGGTGCCGGGGGCATCGGCGTTGCTGTGGGAGAGGCAGGCGACCCAGCCCAGGGCCAGCACGCCGGCAAAGATGCACGCCAGGCCCAGGCGGATCGTACGATGCGACGCGGAACCCTGGATTTCCGGGTCCGCGGCTTGCTTGGCTTTCCGTGCCATTTTGTTTCACACGCCGGTGTGCCCGAACCCGCCGATCCCTCGGGGGGTGTCGGACAGCACGTCCACTTCCTTTATGCTCGCGCGGGTGACCGGGGCGATCACCAACTGGGCGATTCGCATGCCCCGCCGCACGATGTACTGTTCGCCGCCAATGTTGCCCAGAATCACGCACACCTCGCCGCGGTAGTCGGCATCGATCGTGCCGGGCGAGTTGGGCACAACCAGTCCATGCTTCAGTGCCAGGCCGCTTCGCGGGCGGACCTGCGCCTCGTATCCGACGGGCAGCGCCATGTAAAACCCGCACGGAATCAGCCGGATCTGGCCCGGCTCCAATATCACATCATCCGTGCAGGCCGCGCAAAGGTCCATCCCGGCCGCATGATCGCTCATATATTGCGGCAACGGCACATCTAAGCAACCTGCCTTACGCCGTATTTCTATGTTTATCGGACCGTCGTGCATTGTAGCTCCAGCCAAACGGACGTAAAGACCGGGGGCGAGAATTTGATAGATCGTTGTACCTTCGGCAGTTACATGCCGCAAGCCGAAAGGGATGTTGAATGGGTTAATCGGTTAACCAAGAGCGAGCGCAGCGAGCGGACCACTTTCTAGATTTCCTCCAGCTCGCCCACGATCTCCTCGATCAAATCCTGCACCGTCACAATGCCCACCAGGCGGTCCATGGCGTTGACGACCAGGCCCATCGACTGGTGGGCGCGCTGAAGCGTGACCATGGCCTGCGAGATGCTCAACTGGTCCAGCAGGCGGATGGGCTCGGTGACATGATCGGCCGGCCGGGCGGCGGGGTTCTCATCGAAGAGCACATCGTAGATGTTGACGATGCCCACGATGTTGCTCGGCCGGTCGCGCCACACCGGCAGCCGCGAATGGCGCAGGGCGGCCAGGGCCCGCCCGAACCGCTCGCGCGAGATGCCCACGGGAATGCCCGCCACCCGGGCCAGCGGCACCATCACCTCGCGGACGCGCGTGGAACGCAGCGACACCACGCGATTGGCGATGTGCGACTGGATCGGCGTCAGCACGCCCTGGGCGTGGCCCTCGGCCAGCAGTGTGGCGATCCGCTGCCGCGGGTCGATCTGCTCCGGATCGGTGCGGGCGCCCGGCGGCAGCCACAGGATGGCCCGGCTGAAGAACATGAGTACCGGCGAAATGCCCGTCCAGCGTGCCACTTTCATGGTCGCCGTCACCACGCCGGACAGGGCGTAGGTGAGCGTTTCACCCGCGACGCGGAAGAGATTCTTGGGCAGCACCTGGCCCAGCGTGAAGAGCAGCGGCCCGGCCAGCAGCGTGGCGTACAGGCCCACGTGCGGCGCCTCAGCCAGTTCCAGCAGCGCGACGATCGAGAGTGTCACCAGATAGGCCGCCGCCCCGTTGCCCACCAGCAGCGCCGCCAGCATCTCGCGCATGTGGTTCAGCGCCCAGGCCAGCCGCTGGGCCGGCCGCTCGCCCTGGGCCGCCCGCAGTTCCAGGCGAACGCGGTTGAGCACGTACAGGCCGGTTTCCAGGCCCGCGTACACGCTGGCCGCGGCCAGACCGATCACCAGGCCGGCAACGGCCAGGGCCATCTGGAGCCAGAGGGGCAGTTCCATCAGCCCACCTCCTCCAGCAGCCGCACACGCAGGCGCTGCACGCGGTGGCGGGCCACCGATTCCACGGTGAATTCCAAATTGCCCGTGCGGACCAGGTCGCCCACCTTGGGCACGCGGCCTAAAAGGCTCATCGCCAGCCCGCCGATGGTGCTGATCCGCTCCGCCTGGAGGTCCACGCCGAAGACGTCGGACCACTCGTTGACGGACAAGTCGCCCGAGAGCAGATACTCCCCGGGCCCGATCGGCTTGACCGGCTCGGGCGGCGCCTCATCGGGCGCCAGCAGCTCGCCCACGATCTCCTCCACCGCATCCTCCAGCGTGACCAGGCCGGCGGTGCCGCCGTATTCATCCACGACGATGGCCATCTCGGCGCTGTTCTGGCGGAAACTCAGCAGCAGTTTATCCACCGTCCCCATCTCCGGGGCGAACGGCACGGGGCGCGCCAGCTCGGCCAGCGGCGTCTCCGGCTCCAGCAGCAACTCCTTGGCGTGAATGACGCCCAGCGTGTTGTCCAGGTCGCCGCGGTAGACGGGAATCTTCACCCGGCGCGTCTTGCGGAACAGCTCCACCAGGCCGGCGGCCGGCTCGTCCACATCGTAGGCCACCATGTCCACGCGCGGCACCATGATGTGCGCCACCTTCACGCGCGACAGCTCGATGATCTCGCGCAGCCAGGCGGATTCGTTGGGCGTGATCTGCCCGCGATTGGCCGAATGCTCCAGCAGGGCCGCCAGTTCATCGGCCGTCAGCAGGGTCGACCGCTTCTGCGGGGGCAGCAGCAGCCGCGTCAGCGGCTCGATGACCACCGCCGTGAAAACCCTCGCCAGCGGCCCCAGCACGCGCGCCAGGGTCGCCAGGGGCAACGCCACCAGCCTCGCCACGGCCATGGGCACCGAGATCGCCAAGCTCTTGGGCAGCACCTCCCCCACCAGCAGCACCAGGAAAAGCTGGAGCACCAGCAGACCCGCGCTGGCCCAGAAGCCCAGGTTCACCTGCGCCCGCAGCGAAAGCACCGCCAGCGTCCAGATGCCGAAGAACGCCGTATTGGCCAGCTCGCCCCCCAGCAGCACCACCATCAGGAGCTGCCGCGGGTCGCGCATCATCTGGGCGATGGCGCGGCCGGCGGCGTGGCCGTCCTCGCGAAGCCGCAAAAGCTGCGCGCGCGAGAGGCTGAAGAGGGCCGTCTCACTGCACGACAGGAACGCCGAGGTGGCGATCAGCGCCACCAGCAGCACCACCTGGCCAAGGTGCATCACGATGAACTGGGCGAAACTCATGCGGCGGGCTCCTCAGTGAGCCCCAGGAGCTTCTGGGCCTCATCCGCGGCGGCCGCAGCGCTGGTATCGGCGGTGAGGTCCAGCGGCCGGGCGGCAACAAAATGGCGAAACCAGGTCCGCTGGTTCTTGGCGAACCGTCGCGTGTTGATCTTGATTCGCTCCACGGCCTCTTCCAGGGTGCAGCGGCCGGCAAAATGCTCGAACAACTCGGCGTAGCCCAGGGCGGCGGCGGCCTGGCGATTCAGCCCGCGCGCATCGCGCCACAGGCCCTCGGCCTCAGCCGCCAGGCCCTCTTCCATCATCCGAACGACCCGGCGGTTGATGCGGCCGTTCGTGTCGGTCCGCTCGCGCTGTAGCAGCACCAGCCGGCAGTCATATCGCGTGCGGCCGACATCCCACTGCTGCTGGAGCTGGCTGATCGGCTGGCCGGTCAGGCGATACACCTCCAGCGCGCGAATGATGCGCCGCTGATCGTTGGGATGAATGCGCCCGGCGGCGGCCGCATCCACCCTGGCCAGCTCGGCGTGCAGCGATTCGGCGCCATCGGCGGCCGCACGGGCCTTCAGCTCCGCGCGAATCTCGGCGGACTGGCCGGGGCCCTCGAACAGGCCCTCGATCAGCGCCTTGAGGTACAGGTGCGTGCCGCCCACGGCGAAAACACGGTCGCCGGCGGCGGTGATGTCGGCGATTGCCCCATCGGCCAGGCGCACAAAATCGTGGACGGTAAACTGGTGGCCCTGCCACGGCTCGGCCACGTCGATACCGTGATGGGGAAGCTGGGCGCGGACCTGCGGGGAGGGCTTGGCCGTGCCGACGTCCAGGCCCCGGTAAATCTTCATGGAATCGACGCTCAGGATTTGCCCGCGCCAGCGCTGGGCCAGCTCGAAGGCCAGCTTCGCCTTGCCGCTGGCGGTGCAGCCCAGAATGAAATAGACTCGTCGCACGAAACTGCGATTGTCCGACTCGGCCGCAGGCAAGTCAAGTTGGGCCGCCAGCCCGGACGGCTTGCAGCCAATCCGATCCATGCGGCCGGGATGCCCAAGAGGTACAATAGCATGCCGCGCCGCAAGCGGTTTGGCGGCACGCCAAACCGGCCGCCCCAGCCGCGGCGGCGTGTCATGAAGGAGATGCCCATGCGCCTTATCGCGATGCTCCTGCTGGTGACGGTCGTTTCCCTGGCCGGCCTGACTGGCTGCTTCAAAGCCAACGTCAACGTGCCGGACTACTCCAACTTCGGCCGCCCCGGCGAAGAGCCGCCGCCGGTACAACAGGCCGTGCCGAACGATCTGCCCGGTCTTCAGCACGAGGTGCTGGCGCTGCGCAGCCAGAATGCCGAGCTGCGCGCCCAAAACGAGGATTTCCGCGGCAATGTCGGCTCGCTGGAGAAGAAGGTCGACAAGGCCAAGAACGAGAACGACAAGCTCAAGAATGAGAACAAGCAGCTCAAGGATGAGAACAAGAAGTTCCGCAAAATGATGGGGAAGGATTAGCCAAAACCGAGCCTTGCAGCCCCCCCAAACACGCGGGCGGATGATCGTGATTAGCGATCGTTGCGGCCTATAATTTCTCGGGCAATCATAAAGCGCCTCCCATGCCCCGGAATGGCGACAGATCAGCTTGACACCCTGCCACCTTACGCGGACAATAGAGTAAAGCCGTTTGGGAGAGGTTTACTCGTTACTGCTCCGTGAGAACTGCCCCCGCCCCTCTCACGGAAATGGAGGATGGCCCATGCCGCAGTATCCTATTTCCCGCATCGTTCTTGTTCTTTCCGGCCTGCTGTGCCTGGTCGCTGGCGCGCAGGCACAAACGATGAACACGATCATCGATGATTCGCCGCCGGCGATCCTCTATCTCAATTCCCAGACGGACTCGCTGATTCACCTGGACGCCACGCATGACAACACCATCGTGGCCCGCACCATCCCCATCTGCCCCTTCCAGACGCATCTGGACGGCCACTGGAACAGCAACCGGCTGGGTTCCGATGGCAAGGTGTACTTCGGCTCTTCCAGCCACGCCCCATCGACCGGCGCCAAGTTCTTCCAGTACGACCCATCCACCGCCCAGGTCCACCTGCTGGGTGATGTGAACACCATCTGCGGCGAGGATCCCAACATCTGGCGGCCCCAGGGCAAGATGCACAGCCAGATGTACGAGGATAACGGGTACATGTACTTCACCACCTTCTACGGATATGAAAACAAGACCTACCCCGGCGGCCACGTGATTCGCTACAAGATGGGCAGCTATGAGGCCGGTGCGGCCGTTTTCAAGGATATGGGCATTCCCAATCCGGGCGGCTTTATCTACACGGCCTTCTCGATCGACCACCTGCTTCACCGGGCCTACGTCAATTCCAGCGGCAACATCTACCACTACGACCTCACCCTGCCGGATACCGCCACGTTCACCGCGACCTACCGCGGCAACACGGGCGGCGTCTGGAACAACTGCTTCTACCAGCTCGACGACAGCCAGGGCAATCTGTGGACCTCCGCCTGCTACACCAACGGCAGCCTGTTCCTGGTTCCCCCCTCGGGGTCCATGGTGCAGTACTCCAACGTGTTTCCGCCCATCTCCCGGCCCGACAATCTCGTCGTAGACTCCAGCTACCAGGTCTATCGGTATGTCGGCTGGGGCGAGAAGTACGGGACGGACGGCTTCATCTTTACGATGGCCGGCGATGCGTTTATCTGGAAACTCGACGCCAACGAGGCGCGCCTGGGGCACTGGGGCACGAACCAGGCGTTTAAGAAGATCGCCCGCGTCGGCGACACCGGAGGCGACACGGGCCTGATCGGCGATACCGTGTACTGGTGGAAGTCGGCCCGCGTGTGGAACTCGTACTGCCAGTACCTCGGCACCAATGATCCCTTCGGCCCGCAAACCGATTCCGCCTGGCACTACTACACCAGCGATTCCAAGGCCAAGGACAACCACCTGCTGAGCATCAGCTTGATCGACCCCAGGCTCTCGGCGCCGGGCTACGACCCCAACGTGCAGGACCCCAACCTGGTGAAGGACTGGGGCCGCGTGGTCGACCAGGATGGACGCACTCCATATCGCGCCGAAAATATGTCCGGCGATGCCACCCACTTGTACATGGAGGGCGACTGGCGCAATCTGGCCACCGACCCCAACAACTGGCACACGCTCAAGGCGCTGTATCTGAACGCGGATCAGGGGTATATCCAGCTCTGGCGCGGCCAGTTCTTCGCTATCATTCCGCTGACCAGGGGCAACCAGGCCCCCGTGGTCAGTGCCGGCAACCCCCAGACGATCACCTTGCCCGCCGCCGCAACGCTGGCCGGCACGGTGAGCGATGATGGCCTGCCCTCGGGCGCGGCCGTCACCTCCACCTGGAGCGTGACCTCCGGTCCGGGCAGCGTCACCTTCGCCAACGCCAGCCTGCCGGCGACCACCGCGACCTTCTCGACTGCCGGCACGTACGTGCTGCGGCTGACCGCCAGCGATACGGCGCTGAGCAGCTACAAGGAAGTCCAGATCACGGCGAACCCGTTCGACGGCACTCCCACGGCCAACGCCGGGCCGGCCGTCAAGGTGATGATCCCCAACCCCCTGACCCTGGCCGGCACGATCAGCGATGATGGCCTTCCTAACCCGCCGGGTGTCTGCACGGCCGCCTGGAGCAAGGTCTCCGGACCGGCCAACGTCACCTTCTCCAATCCCAACGCCGCCAGCACGACGGCCGCGTTCACGGTGGCCGGCACGTACGTGCTGCGGTTGACGGCCAGCGATTCGCAATTGTCCGCCACCGGTGACGTGACGGCGACCGTGCTGACCCCCGGTGACTTCAACGGCGATGGCAAGGTCGATGGCGTGGACTTCCTGACCTGGCAAAGCCATTACCCCACCGCCAGCGGCGCCACGCCGGAAGGCGGCGACGGCAACGCTGACGGCAAGGTCGACGGCGTGGACTTCCTGATCTGGCAATCGGGTTACGCGGGCTAGAGCAGTTAAGCCTTGCATATTTACGTCCGGCTTAAAGAAGGTTACGGAAACGACCGAGAATCGCTGGAGCCACGAATTTCCAGGGGTATACCCTGACCGGCAAGTTCTTTAGCCTCCGCAGGAGGCGTTTGATAGTAGCCCCGGCGCGCTGCCCCCAAGCGAGCGCCAGCGAGCGTGGGGGCGAGCCCGGGGTACAGGCGCTCCGGAGAACAAGAGCCCCGGCAGGGGCGATTGAACGGTGCAACCGGGGACACTGCTGCGGCCGCATCGCTCAATCGCCCTGGCGGGCTCCCAGAAGAGAACCTTTCCTTTCCCCAGGCTCGACCCTCGCTCGCCCCGCTCGCTCGGGCCAGCGCCAGGGGCTACTGGTCAGAAGCCCTGGCGGGCTCAAGAACCGGAGGAAACTCAGGCCGCCCGCTCTGGCTCGGTCGGCGCCGAAGCCTTCTTAAGCCGGATGTAAACATGCACAGCTAAACTGCTTTAGAGCTTCGTCACGCATGAAAGATGGGTTGGGTGCCGTGGTTTGCGAAGCGCAGCGCAGCAACCACGCCGGCGGCAAGCCACGGCACCCATTGCTTCATGTGTGACAGAGCAATAGAGACTATCCCGCCCTCGACCCCGCCATGGGATGACTCTTGTCGTAGACTTCCTTCAGTCGCGTGGTCGTCAGGTGGGTGTAGATCTGGGTGGTGGAGAGGGACTTGTGGCCCAGCAGTTCCTGCACGCTGCGCAGGTCGGCGCCGTTGTTGAGCATGTGCGTGGCGAAGCTGTGTCGCAGCGTATGCGGGCTGACATGCACGCCCAGGCCGGCCAGCTTGAGGTACTTGTCGAAATTGCGGCGGATCGAGCGCCCGGACAGGCGCTTGCCGTGCAGGTTCACAAACAGGGGTGAATCGGCGGCCTTGGCCTGCTGCACCACGCCGCGGCGAAGCAGCAGGTAGCGTTGCAGGGCCGTCATGGCGGCCTCCCCCAGCGGCGCCAGCCGCTCCTTGCGGCCCTTGCCCCGGATTCGAGCCGTTTCGCTCAGCTCGTCCATGTCGGACAGGTTGAGCCCCACGGCCTCGCTGATGCGCAGGCCGGCCGAATAGATGGTCTCGAAAATGGCCCGGTCGCGACTGCCGCCCAGCGTGTCCGCCGGCGGGGCGCCCAGCAGCGACTCGATCTGCTCCAGGTCCAGGCACTTGGGCAGCCGGCGGTCCTGGCGCGGGCTGCGCACCACGCTGACCGGCGAGGTCTCCAGCCGCCCACGGCGCACCAGGTGCTTGTAAAAGCTGCGCAGGGCCGCCAGCTTCCGCGCGATGGTGCTCTTGGCCTTGAGGCTGTTGTGCAGCACGGCCAGGTAGCCCCGAATGTCATCGCTGGTCACGGCCAGCAGCCGCCCAGTAAGCGATCTCTCCGCCTCCAGGTCAACCGCCGGCAGGTCCGCCAGCTTCATCCCCTCCGCCGTGGGCACGGCGGGGGTCGCCAGGAACTGGCAGAACTGCCGCAGGTCGATTCCATAGCTGCGGATCGTGTGGCCCGAAAAGTTACGCTCGGCGTCCAGGTGGCGGAGGTACTCTTCGATAAGGGAGAGGTTACTCATATGAGCACGTGGCACGGGCGTCTCGCCCGTGAGTATCACGGCCATCTTGGCCGTGTTTCCGACAGTTATCTTCCATCGCCACGGGCGAGCCGCCCGTGGGACTCATGGGCGAGACGCCCATGCCACTTCAACTTACGCCTGCGGCCGCATCGCCGGGGCGATGGCCTTGAGGCAACTGGCCGCCTGCTCGGAGGTGATCTGGAAGCTCACGCTGGCCGCGTCGAGCCAGTCGAAGGGGGAGGAGCCATCGGCCGCCATCTGGGCCGCCGCCTCCAGCACCTCGCACTCCTGGCCCTCGGTGTAGCGGAAGACGTACCGATGAACGCCCTTGCTCAAGGTGATCGTACGCATGTTGCCGGACTCCTTCAGGCCTCCCGGTGGCACAGGCTTTCCAGCCTGTGTCTGCCGCAGCCACATAGACCCTCAATTATCGCTCCATCAGCTCCGACCGCCGCACGGGCACCGTGATCCGGTGCAGCTCCACATCCATCAGATCGGCGATCAGCTCGTGGCACACGAACCGCATGTACGAATCGCTGTCGACCAGGTACCGCCGCCAGCCGAAGGAACTGTCCTGGCCTTCGTGCAGCTTGGCGAACTGTTGGATGCGGAAAACGACCTCGTTGTCGCTGGCATCCAGCATCGCCTGCACCTGGCTGGCCGGGCCGGCCCCGGCGTAATAGGCCGGGCCCTCGCCCGAGGGCGAGCGCGACAGGCGCACCGGCTCGGTCACCTGTCCTTTCATATCGGCCCGCACCCAGAACAACTGGAGAACCATTCCGATGCGGGGCGGGTCGTAGGGGTCATAGGCGGTCACCGCCCCCACCACCGCGCCATCGACCCCGAGCTGGCTGGCGATATCCATCGCCTGCTCGATGCTGGTGGCATGGGTCTGGCCGTGCGCCAGCAGGATTTTCATCGCCCGGTTGGTCGGCAGCACCACCAGGCCGGGGCCTTTGACCTGCGACAGCTCCTCCACCAGGATGTCGGTGGCGCGGATCGCGTCAAAGTCGCTGGAGCCGGAGTGATTCAGCAGCGGCAGCACGACCAGGCTGCGGGCCACGGGATACGGCGACATCGTGGGGGCAGGCGGCGGCCGCGTGCAGCCGGTCAGCATGGCCATTGCCAAAACCAGTACCGCCGCACACGACAAGTCCAGGCGTCCGGCCCCTCCGTTCATAGTCGCGCATCCTTTCGCTCTGTACGTCCGCATCCTGCGAACGGCCAACGTGGACGTAGAAGGGACAGTAAGTCTACTGACCTTCCACGGTGGCGTCAATCTTTGCAACCGCCGAATCGGTCTTGCGGGTCCTGGGGGTAGACGTGGCGACCACCTTGGGCCCGCCGTCCACCTGCACCGACCAGATATTCTCCTGGCCGCCGCGATTGAAGCTGAAGTAAATCCGGTCGCCCGCCCAGGTGGGGCTGAACTTGCGCCCCGGCCCCTTGGTCAGGCGCTGGAGGTTGTCGCCGTTGAGGTCCACGCAGAAGATGTCGGTGGCGTCGGGGCCGTTTTCGGGCGTTACGGCCACGAAGGCGATCTGGCTGCCGTCGTTGCTGAAGGTCGGGCACAGGTAGGCCGTGTCGGGCGAGCTGGCCACGAGCGTCGGCAGCGAGGGCTCGCCGTTGGCCAGGCGCACCGTCCAGATGCCGTAGAGCAGCAGCCCGCGCTCGCGCGGCCGCTGGTAGGCGATCACCTCTTCCGCCGGGCTCCATACCGGGAAGAGGCCATTGCCGATGAACTGCCGCGTGGCCGGCGCCAGCAGGTGGACAATCCACATCTCCCACTGCCCGGAGCGGTCGGAGCGGCAGCAGTACACCAGCCGCGTGCCGTCGGGGCTCCAGGAGGGATGCAGGTTCTCGCCGCCGCCATAAGTGACCTGCCGGACCGACTTGCCGTCGATCGACATCACGTACACTTCCCAGTTGCCTGAGCGGTTGGAGGTGAAGGCCACCAGGCTGCCGTCGGGAGAGATCACCGGCTCCAGGTCGCTGGCCGGGTCGGTGGTGAGTTGGGTGATGGCCTGGCCGTCGACATCCTTCACGAAGATGTCCGAGTGCGCCGAATACGCCGTCGAGGCGAAGACCATGCGCCGGCCGGTGCGGTCGATCGAAGGATCGATGTCGCGCCCGACGCTTTGGAAACTATGCTGGCGGATATTCATGATGGCCGCCGGGGCCATTTGCGCCGCCGTGACGTTCGGCCGGCCGAGCAAGGCCGTCAGTTCGGCCATCTCCGGATCTTCCGGGTGGGCCGAAGCGAGGTTCTTCGCGCTCGTCGCGGCGGCGCCGCGAGATGCCTGGGCCACCTGCTGGTGGGCGCGCGCCTGCGCGCTCTGTTCCTGGTTGGAGGGAACGGCGGGTTCGGCCGCGTACTGGCATCCGGTCAGGAGAAGAGCCGCCGCCGCCACAAGTAGAATCCGCTTCATGTCGTGGACCTTTCAATGCCTGCGCACGCGCATCCCCGGCCGCGCCGGCTACTGACGCTATCGGCCAAATCCCGAAAAGCCCTTGAGCCTTGGGAGACCGCGCGAGGCCCCAAGAGAACACAAAGAGCACGAAGATCACAAAGGGCACAAAGAAAGAGAAAGAGAGGTGTAAATGGTAAGAGAGCCTTCGCCTAAGCGCATTTCCGATCAATTCTTAAAGCTCTTCTTCACGCTTTTCCCCCTTCGTGTTCTTCGTGATCTTTGTGCTCTTCGTGTCCGCCTTTGTGACGGACAAGACCTACCCTTTGCAGCTTTTCCCGCACCTAAGAGCCTTACCTTAGGGCTCATTCTGCGCGAAGAGCCCCCCGCCCTCGTGCCCCAGCAGGCCGCTGTCGTGAAAGTAGTCCACGGCCTCGGCGACGCCGGAAAAGACCCGCGTGGCGGTCTCGGTGATGAAGGGTGAGGGCCGCACCCGCGACCGCCAGATCACGAAGACATCCTTGGCCGCCTCGTGGGCGTGCTGCAGCTCCCTCTCCACCCCGCTGGAGAGGGCCGCACCGCCGCCGGCCAGCTCCGGGATGAAGGAGATGATCATGTCGCTTTGGTCGATGAGCTTGAAATCGCGGGCGTAGATCTGGCCGTCGATGTCGCCGATGATCGAGACCAGCTCCTGGGCGTCGATCTCCAATCGCTTCTCGGCGGCAGTAAGGCTGACCATGCGTCGGCCCTGCTCGACCGCCTCCAGCGCCATTTGGCACAGCGGCTTTTCCTCCAGGTCGCCGGGGTCGAAGCACACGAAGCATCGCTTCATCTCGTTGCGGAAGGCCTGAATTTCGGCCGCCAGGAGCGGCTGGTCGCCGATGTGCGACATGGGGAAGCTGAGGTAGGCCTTCTTCAGGTTGGGGCGAAACAGCAGCCGGTACAGCATCTCGGCCGTGTCGCCGTCGCGGCCGCGGGCCTGCACGTAAAACCGGCCATGGCCGCGGACGATCTGACTGAGCAGCTCCGTGGCCATCATCTCTTCCTCGCGCCAGACCATCAGGTCCTTGAGGCTGTGGTCGCTGTGCCCATCGCGGCGCAAGCGGGCGTGAATCGCGTCCACGCTGTCGACCAGGCAGATGTACAGGTCCGCGTCGAGGGCCATCATGTGGTCGTGGTCAAACGCCGCGAACAGGCCATGCCGCCAGCGAAAGGTGGCGTGCGTGTTGACGATCAGATGCCCGCCGGGGCGAATCTCGCCCAGCACCTCGCGGAATGCCGCGCGCCGCAAATCGCGCAGGCGCGACAGCGGCAGGTCCAGAATGCGGCCGGCGGCTACATCGGGCGCCTCGGCGTACATTCGCTGCCCCACGTTCGCCAGCCGCACGGTCTCCCCCGCCCGGCGCGCAAAGGCCACGACCTCCTCCAGGTACGGGGTCTTGTCCAGGCCAACTTGTCCGGTGATGACGGCTTTCATAGCCCTCCAGTCTCCAGCCTCGCGCCTGCCGAGTCAATTCTTCCCTTGCTGTTGCTTCACTAACGCCCCCCTGTGACCGATAATGACCGACGCAGGAACACTTATGATTGACCGGCCGAATCAGCCTGGCCCGACCCGGCCCAAAGTGGCAGCCGCCGCGCCTGCGGGTAAGTCCGCGGGAGATGGCGACTTCCTGCATGCGCTGGCCAGCCAGGCGGTCGATAGCATGTTGGACGATCGCGGCGACATTCCCGCCGCATACCCGCACCCCGGGCACAACGAGGAGGACCTCAAAGGCGTATTGTCCCCGGAGGATCTCGAGTTGCTGCTGAGCGTCAAACCCGCCGCGCCGGCGCCGCCGACGACGGGGGCCCGCGTCTTCAGCGAGGACGAACTGCAATCGCTGCTCAAACAGGCCGCCGCCGACGCCGAGGCGCTTACCGCCAGCTTGCTCGGCGCACGCGAGGAAGATGAAGAGGACGGCGACGACATCGCCCCCGCTGCTAAACCCAATACAAAGGCGGATGCGACCGACTCCGCCCCGGCCGCTGCCGGCGCGGCGGATGATGAAGAAAACGCAAACGCCGATTCCACCGACGCCGCCGATGCGACCGACGAGGAACTGGCCGAACTGCTGGCCGGAATGGTCGATCCCTCGGGCAAACCTTTCCTCGCCCCGGCCCAACCCGCCGCACCCTCGGATGCGGCTGCGCCCGCCAATACCCCGGCGGCAAAACAAAATGGTGACGATGCCGAACCGGTCCAAACGCAATTGAATGCCGCCCCCGCCGCCGCAAACGATTCGGTTCCCGCCTCATCAGCGGCCAAGTCGCCTGATGAGACGCTGACGCGCGAGGACCTCGACCTGCTGCTGGCGGCAGCCAGCCGGGCCGCCCCGCCGCCGGCCCCGGGCGAAGGGCCCATGGCCGCCCCGCCGCCGGGCACGAAGTCCGGTGAGAAAGCCGGCGCCGATGCGCCTTTGGTGATCGAGCTGAGCCAGTTGGACGAGCTGCTGGCCAGCCGCGCCGAGCACAAGACGGCCGACGCCGATGCCGCCTCCGATCTGCCCGCCGCGCCGCACGAAATCGAGCCCGAACCGCAGGCGGCCCCCGAAGCGCCGGCTGCGCCGGCAGACTCCTCGCCGGCGGCCCAAGCGCCCGCCGAGGGAGCCGCCGCACGGCCGGGCATGCCGCCGATGTTCGTCAATCGCCAGGGGGGCGCTGGCGCCCCCGCCGCACCCGCCGCCGAGGCGGCCGGCGAGCACGATGTCGCCGCCGAGTTGGCGGCCGATGGGGCCGGCGTAGCGTCCGATGCGAACCTGGCGCCAACGCAATTGGCCTTGGGGCCGACGTCCGAGCCCTCAGCCCTGATGCGCACGCTCTTCATCGCGATGTGCATTCTGAACCGCCCCTTCGAGGGCCTCTCGGCGCGAACGAAAAGCATCGCCGCCTTCGCCGCCGCCGCGCTGCTGATGTGGGCGATCTTCATGTTCCTGCTGTCGATGGCGATACATCGGGGATGAGGCCGGAGGCTGGAGGCTGGAGCAACGGCGGGGAAGACACGGCCGGAGCAACGGCAGGAAACGGCAACAAGACGGCCGGAATTGGTGACAGTCACGCCAATCCCGGCCGATTTTATGTTTACGAACCCTGCGAAAAAGACAGCCGCCACTCTTGCCTTTTCCCGTTGTTGCTCCAGCCTCCCTGCTTCGCCCACAAGGGCTTCGCAGGGCAAGCCAGAGCCTGCGTAGCCTCTGGCGTAGCAGGCCAGCCTCCAGCCTATTCTCCCTTCGTGCCGGTCGTCGTGATCAGCACCTTGATCTGTTCGCTGGGAAGGTTCATCGCCCCTAACAGTTCGCTGGCGGCGCTGCGGATTTCGGGCGAAGCCTCCGACATGACCACCTTCACGATCGCCATGCTCTGGCCTTCGGTAAGCTGGTTGCCGATCAGCCGCACGCTTTCCGAGGCGGCCTGGTAGGCCGCAATCTTCACCGCCGCCGGCGCATCGGACCGGGCCAGGTCGGCGATGGCCTGCTGGGCCGTGCCGCTGGAGAGCACCGCCAGCGCCTGCGCGCACGCCACACGCTGCCCCTCGCGCTTGTCGGAAAGCCCGGCGGCCAGCGCCCGCTCGCAGCGGGTCAGGTCGAACACGGGCGTACGGGTCAGCCCCAGCAGCCGCACAAGCTGGGCGGCTTTCAGGGCCCACCCGGTGGCCTCGGCCTCGTTCATGACCGTATTGCCGGCGCCTTTGGCGGCGGCGGCCTTCAGGGCCGCCTGGAGCTTGGGCAGGTCCAGGTCGCTGGCGGCGATGATGCTCACGAGCTTGTCCCCGCGGGCCAGAATCCGCATCGAGGCCAGGTCGGCCTCCTGCGAGATGAACAGCACCGGCAGGGCCGCCGTCGTGCCCTCCGCGCGCAATAGCGCCAGCGCCTCGCCCGGCCCCGGGCCGGTAATATCGGAGCCCAGCACCACCAGGTCGGCGCCGGGGGACTGGCGCATGGCCTGGACCGCCGCCGACAGGGCCGGCCCATCGACCACGTCGAAGCCCATCTGCCGGATCATTTCCTTGTACTTGTTGCGGCTGTCGGCATTGGCCTCGACGAGCATGACCGTGGCCTTGCCCGTCTGGCGCAGGGCGTCGATCAGCACGGTCACCACCGTCTCATCGCCGGCGAACTTCTCCAGCGGCCGCGCGCCCGCCAGGGCCTCGGCGGCCATGAAGCGCACGCGCTTGTCGGGGAAGCTGAGCGCCGAGACCAAGGGGCTGACCCCGCCGGCCGCCGGCATCACCAGGTTCTTGGCGCCGGCCGTGCCGGCCAGGGCCTTGATCGCGCCCATGGCCACGGCGGCATCGCCATCGCGCAGCGCCCGCACCAGCACCTCCTGCGCATACTTGGCGCCGGCAGCCTTGGCGTAGGCCTCGGCCGACTGCTGGCCCGGCACGAGCGTCGGGTCGGCCGACTCGCTCATCAGGCGCGACTCTTTCCGCAGGTCCGCCGCCAGCCACAAGGAGACGGCCGGGGAATAATTGGGGTCGGCTTCCAAAGCCTGCCGCGCCGAGCGCATGGCGTACACGTCCAGGAAGATCGCCGAGGGCACTTCCTTGTAGGTCAGCCCCAGGTCTTCCTGCCAGTACCACACGTTGGCGGTCTCGTAGCGGCTGTCGGGCCGGAGCGATTCATCGCCGGTGTAATACTTCTCGGCCAACTGGTAGAAATACTCCGCCACGGGCTTCTTGCCGGCGGCCTTGTCAACGGTCACGGTCACCAGGGCGGTCTCGGCCGCGGCCTTGACGCTATCGAGGTCGCCGCTGGCCAACAGCCGCCGCAGATATGGCCCGGCCTGCCAATAGCCGATCTTCCCCAGCGACTGGCAGATGATGATCCGCACCTCGGGGCTGGGGGTGGCCAGTGAGGCGCACAGCGGCCGCACCGCGGGCAGGCCCATCTTGGCCAGCACTTCCGAGATCCGGTCCTTCTGGGCGGTGGGCGCACGCGGCTCTTCCAGCTTGGAGATAAGCTGCGGCACGGCGTATTCGCCGCTTTCCAGCAGCCGGTCCCTGCCAATCATCACCTGCCGCAGCGGCCCCCCCAGCATGGCGATGGCCTTGGCGATCTGCTCGGGGTCGCGATTGACCTTCTTATAACCTTCTTCCACCAGCTTACGGATGGCGGCGATGGTGTCGGCCATTTCCGGCAGCCGCTCAGCGCGCTGCAGCGTCTCCAGGTAGCTCTCGGTCTGCACGCTGAGGCGGTAGACATCGGCCGGGTCGGGCTTCGATTCGAGAATGGCCTTGCCGTACGCCAACGCCGCATCGGCGCGGGCGATGCGCAGGAAATGGATGAAATCGCCCCAGTTCTGCGCCAGCGTGCCGCTCACCGGCTTGCTAGCCGTCGTCCCCGCCGCCGCCGCCGGCATCACCGGCGCGCTGGAACCTGAGCCCGTCGCGGCTCGCGAACCTTGAGCCCAGGCGGCTGCGGCCGTTACCGCCACCACCACCAGCACCGTGCTCATCGCCTTGGAGAAGGAGTCCATCGCCATACTGCCTCCCATGAACGGCTTTGTTGCCCTTGCAGTGATCATCGTTCGCGCCGCGCCGGCGCCTAGCGTGAGGCCTTCTTGCGGGCCGGCCGGCGCTTGGGGCACCGACCGTCGGGCAGATTATAAACCCGCTATAAACCCTGTCAAACATAAAGGCTTGAGGCTGGAGGCTGGCCTGCTACGCCAGAGGCTACGCAGGCTCTGGCTTGCCCTGCGAAGCCCTTGTGGGCGAAGCAGGGAGGCTGGAGGTACTGCCGGAGCCGCTGGTTCAGAGACTATCATATCACCCAGCGCTCTGGCTGTGTCCTCTCTTCTGCTCCGTGTCCTCTGTCCAGCTCTGTGTCCTCTGCTTTTCCCGCCTTTCTCCGGCCGTCACCTCTCTCCTTCTTTGTGTCCTCTGTGCTTCTCCGTGTCCTCTGTGGTTAATTTCCTCGAAGTATTCTGAACGATCAGTAACTTCCCTCCGCCGCCGCATATTGCGGTTTTTCCCCGCGCAGCACCTTGATCACGTCGTAAACCACATCGCACATGGCCCTCGTCGCCGCGGGCACGCGGGCGGCGATATGGGGCGTGAGATACACGTTTTCCAGCCCAAAGAGCGGGTAATCCGCCGGCGGCGGCTCGGGGTTGTGGCAATCGACCACGGCCCCCGAAAGCCTGCCCGCCCGCAGTGCGGCCGCCAGGTCTTCAGTCACCATGCATTCGCCGCGGGCCGCGTTGATGAACTGGGCGCCGGCTTTGAATTGCGCCAGCGCCTGGGCGTTGATGAACCCGCGGGTCTGGGCCGTGAGCGGCACGTGAATCGTCACGATGTCGCTCTGGGCAAAGAGTGTCGCCTTGTCCACGGCCGCGGCGGCGTAATCCAGCGTGATAGGCAGAATATCGTTATACAGCACCTTCATTCCCAGGCCGGCCGCCGCCCGGCCCACGCGGCTGCCGATGCGGCCCACGCCGATGATGCCCAGCGTGGTGTCCTTCATGAACCGCCCGTACGTCTGCCCGCGCACCTTGTGGAACTGCTTGGGCTCAAGCGCCCCATCCATGAACCAGAATCGCCGGTTCATCCACAGCATCATGGTCATCGTGTAATCGACCACGGCCAGCGTGTTGGCCGCCGGCGTATGCACCACCTCCACGCCGCGAGCGCGGCAGGCGGGCACATTGATGTTGTCCAGCGCCACGCCGGCCCGGCCCACGACCTTGAGTTTCGGCGCACGCGCCAGCAACTCGGGCGTCACCAGCGTGTAGGTTCTCACGACCAGCCCTTCGACCCGATCGATATAGCCATCAAGCTGGGCCTTGTCGATGACCACGACCTCGGCGTTGGCCTTGAGAAAATCCAGCGCGTGCTGCTCCAGCGGCTCGGTGACGACAACAAGCGGTTTTGTAGTAGCACTGCCCATGAAATCAGTCCTCGAATGAAGTACCTCTCAGGATCCCATCCGTGGTTTCCAAAGCGCCCTAACATACCCAGCCGGCCGCAACATTCAATTGCCGGCAGCCGCAAGCAACTGAGGAAATTCCCCAGTTCAGTTATCCGTAACGCAGGCAAGCCTGAACTCCCGAAGCGGGAGGCAGGATAGAAAACCGCCTCGCCGCCGCAGCCAACTGGGGAAATTCCCCAGTTCAATTATCCGTAACGAATTCAGTAACCATCTGTCACGTAATGACTTGCAGTAAGTCTGCACGGGCCTATCATCAGGACTGATGACATCCTTCCCGCCGGTCAACTGCGGAAATTCCGCAGTTCACTTATCCGTTACGCTGCCGCATTCCATCCCTGGGCAACTGAGGAAATTCCTCAGTTGAATCTGCACGCATTCCGGCCGGCATGTCGGCTACAGCCCTTATTCAATTGTCAATATCGCCCAGCGATCCTCATCGACCGCCGCCATCGCATGCGACCACGCGAAGTTTAGTTCATAAGAACATTATCTGCAAACGGTTACGTATAATGCAGCCTTCAGAATGTTTCTCCAAGGCTCCAGCGACCTCTCGCTAAAGACACACGCCGCTATGGATAGTTAGGGAGATTCTACTTTATTCTGGCGTAATGTCAAGCTGAAATCTTCACAATCCTCCAATTCGCGCCGGCGGGGCCTTCAAGATCCCTCGAAACCTTCTAGGCAGCCTGCGGCTGCGCACGTACAATCGCGGTCATAGCCAGTCGATGCGGGGACCCCTTTATGGCTGATGCCCCAACGCCGCCGCCGGGACCGACAAAGCCGACGATGTTCTGCCGGCAGTGCCTCTATGTCCTCGACGGCCTGCCGGCGAATCGCTGCCCGGAGTGCGGAAGGGAATTCGACCCCTCCCATCCTGAAACCTACTTACTTCAGCCGAAGATTCCCGTGCCGTGGGAATGCAACGTGGCGATGGGGTGTGCAATTGCGTTGATCCTGATTCTCTTGGCTGGGGAACTGGACCAGGATGCGATAATTGCTGGCACCCTGCTGACTCCCCTGGCCGTCGCGATGAGCATCTCCGGCCTTCGGCGCAAGGGCTCGTATCGAAAGCGCCGCGGCTGGTTCGCGCTCGTTGTAAGTTTGCCATGGGTTGTTATCCTCGTGCTGGCAGTTATGGACGCGATCGCCCTTCAACGCTCCTGCAATTGGTATCGATTCCACTTCTTCTGGGGGCTGCACCCATGACCGGCCCAATTGACGGTGTCCTGTGAGCGCCGGACCATCCAACTCGCCTCCGCCGCCCCCGCCGACAGAGCCGACGATGTTCTGCCGGCAATGCCTCTATCCGCTGGATGGGCTGCCGGAGAACCGCTGCCCGGAGTGCGGTCTCCCCTTCAGCCCGGCCGACCCTGCGACCTATCTTGACAAACCGCGCTACCCCGCCTGCTGGCAATGCACCTGCGCCATGCTGCTCGCCGTGGCCGCCTGGCTTCTCGGCCTGGCACTCTTCTTCGACTCGTTTCATAATCACCAAGCCATATCTGATTATTTCCTGTTTGCTTTTTGGGCCGGATCGACTGTCCTGGCCGTGATCTTCGCCGTGGCAGGCATCACGCGCCGGAGGACACTCCGCAAGAGGAGGGGTTGGATCGCGCTGGCCGTCGTAGCCGTGCCATTCTGCCTACTGGGCCAATTCGTGTGGGAGGATTGCCCGAATCTATTGAGGCCTGAGCTCATCGGCTTGCTGGAACTGTTTTTTGCCGCCTGCCTGATTATTTTGGCCGTGGTCTTTTACATCGCGGGCTCCAACCGCGCGCGAACCGTCCGCAGAAGGCCAGGCTGCATTGCCCTGGCGGTCGCGTCCATATTATTTGCCGGTCTGCTACTTCTCTTACACCACGTTGTGATTCTCTGGCACAGGTACTAGCCTTGAGAGTGATGCAGGCGAGCCCACAACCTCCGCCGCCAACGCAGCCGACGAGTTTTTGCCGGCAGTGCCTCCATCCGCTGGATGGGCAGACGCCCGGGCCGCATTGGGAGCCCAAAGGGCGATTGACCATTAGCCACGGGCGCGAGCCCGTGGAGAAGATGGCCCCATTACCCCTGGAGCCCTTCAGGGCGATTGAACGCCAGGATTATCGATGGGGCCATATTTGTACGTTCGCCCACGAGGCACGCAAGGATCGGAAGCCTTCAATCGCCCTCCGGGCTCCTGCGCGAAGGGCGGCTCAGGTCCACGGGCTTGCGCCCGTGGCTAATGGTCATGCGCCCTGCGGGCTTGGGAGCAAACGGTGATGGCCGATTTACGAACATCGCCGCTAACACCTCCCCCGACGCCGCCGACCTCGCCTTCGCCGCCGATACAGCCCACGCCACATCTCCTGCCGACGCCGCCTCCATCACCGACCCCGCTGACGCCGCCTCCATCGCCTCCCCCGCCGACGCAGCCGACGATGTTCTGCCGGCAGTGCTTCTATGCGCTGGATGGCCTGCCAAGCGCGCGCTGCCCGGAGTGCGGCGGGGCGTTTGACCCGGGGAATGAGGCGACGTACTTCAAAGAGCCCCGGCCGCCGGTGCCGTGGCAGTGCAACGTTGCGCTGCAAACGGGTTATTACTCGCTGCTGTCGCTTTTGGTGCTGCCTTTCCTCTGGCCGCCGCTGGCGGCCGTGGCCATTGGTTTTGCCCTTGTGGGCATCACGAGGCGGGGGCTGTATCGCCGGCGCAGAGGGTGGATCGCCCTGGCGCTGGCCCTGGGTCCACTGCTCCTGGTGATGCTGTGTCTGTCTTTCATCCTGTTTGTCCGATAACTTGCCGCACCAGAGGCCGCGCCCATGACCCAGACACCGCCGCCGCCGGGCCCGATGCAGCCGACGAAGTTCTGCCGGCGGTGCCTCTATCCGCTGGATGGCCTGCCCTCCGCCCGCTGCCCCGAGTGCGGCGGCAGCTTCGATCCCGGCGATGCGGCGACGTTTCTCCTTGCTCCCATCCCGCCGACGCCATGGCAGTGCACGTGGGCCTTGCGGGGGGCGTTGGCGATTGTGCTTTTCGTGCCGGTATCTCTGGTCGCTTTCATCGGTGCTGCGACGACATGCGTCCATCCTCCCAAGAGTCAGATCTGGCTCGGCTATGCCTTTCTCGCGACGCTGCCCCTTTTGGCTATCCTAACCCTGCTGACCCTCGTTTTGGGAATCGTGGGCATCACCCGCCCCGGGCTCTATCGCCGCCGGCGAGGCTGGATAGCGCTAGCGGTGGCCGCCCCACTGGCGGCGTTTTTCGTTTTCCTGGCGTGGTTCTTGTTGCATCCCATATAGCCCATGAGGCACATGTGAGCCCAACCCCAATACCGCCGCCGCCGACGCAGCCGACGATGTACTGCCGGCAGTGCCTCTATGTTCTCGATGGCCTGCCAGAGAACCGCTGCCCGGAGTGCGGGAATGTGTTCGATCCAGCAGACCCAAGGTCATTTCGCAAGCATCCATCCTATCCTGCGCCGCGAGCCTCGTTAGCCTCGATTGCGTGCGCGTTCTCCGCACCTTTGCTTTTGATAATCACAATCCTGCAGGTTTGGCCTCCCCTGGTCGGTCTCGCGCTGGTGCTGCCTATCTCAGGGGCGGCACTGATCCTGGCTGCGCTGGGGATTGTCCGTTCACACGGCCGTAATAGCCTTGCCTGGACGGCGCTGGTAATCGCCCTCTTGCTGATCGCCTTTCTCGTGGTGGCACTGCGCCCAACCTACATTTGAGCAGAGGTTTCTTGAGCAACAGCAATGAATCAATCGGCCCGGGGCGCATAGCCGACTGGCTCGCCCTCGACGATGCGGCCCTCCTGGCCCAGTGCGAGGTGCACACGTACCGCGCGTCGGGGCCGGGCGGGCAGCATCGCAACAAGACCTCATCGGCGGTGCGGCTGCACCATAAGCCCACGGGCATCAGCGCCCAGGGCGAGGACAGCCGGTCGCAGCATGAGAACAAGCGCGATGCGCTGCGGCGGCTGCGGATGAACATCGCGCTACAGGTTCGCCGGCCGGTCCAGGTGGCCAGCCCGCTGCCGGAGGCCGTGGCCGGGTGCATTCACGGACGAGGGAAACCCTCAGCGCGGCTGAACGTCGGCCATAAAGATGAGCGGTTCTGGCCGGTCAGCCAGTTTGTGCTGGATGTCGTGGCGACGTACGAGGCCCGGCTCTCGGAGGCAGCGGCGTATCTCGGGATAACCACCTCCAATCTCATCGCGCACCTCAAGAAGGACCATCACCTGTTCGGTGCGGTGCAGGAGATGCGACGCCGGTTTGGACATGGGGCGATCAAGTGAAAGGCTGGCCTGCTACGCCGGAGGCTACGCAGGCCCCAGGGAGGCTGGCTTGCCCTGCGAAGCCGTGGCGGCGAAGCAGGGAGGCTGGAGGGACGGCCGGAAGAGAAAAGAGAATGGGTGCCGTGGCTGAGTTCTTTTTCAGCCACGCGTCAGCGGCAGGATCCGTCTGATGACGCGTGGCTGCGAAAAGATGCAGCCACGGAGGATTTCGCATGAAGGTCAAGGAGGCGGACCGCAAATGGTGTGACGGCGCCCGCGGACGGCCGGCGCCCGCGGACAATGCCTTGTTGGTCTTCAACCCCGGTGGGGTTGAAACAGCTCCAGCCCCGGGTTGGCGAAGACCGCGAAGCGGATGAGCCTACCCGGGGGTAGCGGACGCAAATATCCCCATCAACCCCGGAAGGGGTTGAATACACGCGTTTCGACGCAATTCTGCCCGTCGTTGCGCTATTCAACCCCTGCCGGGGTAGAAACTTGCGCTGACGCCACCCAGGGTAGCCTCGCCGCGCTCGGCAACCCTGGGCTGGAGCTATACAACCCCTGCCGGGGTTAAGAAACCAGCAGTCCTGAGCGATCGGCCCGGGACGGTCGGCACGTGCCTTCGTGCGAAATCCTCGGTGGCTGAGTTCTTTTTCAGCCATGCGTCAGCGCAGGATCCATCTGATCACGCGTGGCTGCGAAAAGATGCAACCACGGCACCCGGTCTGTCAGTTTCTCCCGCCGTGCCTACAGCCTATAGCCTACAGCCTACAGCCTGTCAGCCGCCGGGCCGTGTGGCCGCCGGGGCGGAGCCGGGGTAGCCGATGGTCTGGGCCAGGATGATCCGCTGCTTCTCGCCCAGCGAGAGCGCCTCGCCCAGGGGCTTTTTCGGCACCATGGCACGGACCACGGTCGCCAGGTGCTCGCTGGCGCAGAACAGGTACACGTTCTGGGAGATGAAGCCCGCATCGGCGTTGACCATGGCCAGGTTGCCCTCCTCCGAGCCGCCCTGGCGGATGCGCGACAGGTCGGCCACGAAGACCAGGTTCAGCGGGGCCGTGCCGACGAACCGCTGGCCGCCCGTCTGGCTGCGCAGGTCCTTGGCCACGACTTCCTTCAGGGTGTTGGCCTTGGCGTCGTACAGGTACGTGCCGTCGGGCCGGAAGACGTAAATGTCGAATTCCTGCCAGTTCATGGCCGATGGGGCCGTCCGCTTGCCGTCGGGGCGGTTGATGCCGAAGGCCGCCCAGAGCAGGTCGGAGAGCACCTGGTCGCTGATGGGCTTGTCGGAGTAGGCCCGCGCTGACTGCCGGTTTTTGAGCGCCTCCATCAGCGGCATGCCGCCCTCCATGTGCGGCTTGGGCAGATTGATCACCTTGGCCGGGGCCGAGGCCGCCGCCATCGCCGGCGCGCTGGCCGGCTGCTGGGCGGTTGAGATGCCGGCGGCCAGAATCACCGCAGCCGCCGCGACGAGGGCGAGAATCAGGGAAAGTTTCCACCAGTTCATGAGGTTGCTCCTTTCTTTGACCTCTGAAAGAGCCGTGGCACGGGCGTCTCGCCCGTGAGTAGCACGGCCATCTTGGCCGTGTTTCCGGCAGTTTTCTCCGTTTCGCCACGGGCGGGACGCCCGTGGGACTCATGGGCGAGACGCCCATGCCACTTTTTCGGAGGTCTCTGATCCTGATTCTACCCGGCGGCGGGCGCGTGTGCAGCCCTGCCGGCGACAGGCCCGAACAAAGCACAGCGAGCGGCCCAGCCAATGCAGCCGTGCCGCCCGCAGTCGAAGGCTCCTCGTCGAGGAGTCGTTACCAGCCTCTGTGATGGCCGAAGAACCAGCCCCAGCCGTCATCATTGGCCGTGGTGGCGTGCACCGAAACCACATTGGCGCTGTTCAGGGCCGACAGCTTCAGCTCGGCCGTCGCCCCGGCGGTGATCTGGGCGAGCGTACCGGGCGCGCCGTTAACGGTAATTGGGGCAGATCCGATGGTGTACGTCGTATCCGCCGCACCGTCGCGGCCGGTGAGGCTGATCGTGCCGGCGGTGGTGTCGACGGCGCTGACGCGGCCTTCCACATCGCGGCCGATGGCCGTGATGGAAGTGACCGTGGCGGGGCTGGTGGTCGTGTCCAGCCGCAGGACCACGGGCACGTTGGCGGCGAGCTGGCCCAGCGTGCCGGCGGCGCCGTCGATGGTGATGGGGGCCGTCGGGGCCACGTTGTAGGTCGTCTGCGTGGACTGGCCGCCGAACGGCGAGGTCACGGTGATCGTGTTGGCCGTCGTGTCGACGCTCACCACGGAGGCGAACTGGCTGCGGGCCACCTGGCGCTGCTCGCCCTGGTCGCCGCCGGTGCGGGCGTTGTAGACATCCAGCGAGATCACCTTGGTGCCATCCAGGGCCGAGAGCTTCAGCCGGGCAAAGGTGCCCACCGATACGCCCGCCAGCGTGCCGGTGGCGCCGTTGACGGTGATGATGGCTCCGCTTCCCACGGTGTACGTGGCGGTCTGGCCATGGCGGGCGGCCAGGGTGACCGTGCCGTTGGTCGTGTCCACGGCCATCACGCGCCCTTCCACTTCCTTGCCGACCGCCGTAATGGACGAGATGAGCGAGGCGTCGGTCGGGTCGCTCTTCAGGGTCACCTCGACGCCGGCGGTGAACTGATCCAGCGTGGCGGCAGCGCCGTCGATGCTGATGGCGGCGGTGGCGGAGAGGTGGTACGTGGTCTGCGAGGTCACGCCGTGGCGGGTCGTCGAGATGGTGATCGTGCCGGCCGTCGCATCCGCGCTGACCACCGAGCCTTTAACGTCGCCGTGCACATCGGTGATGGAAACGGCCGCCGTGGCATCCAGGGCCGACAGGCGGATATCGACCATCGAGCCGACGGGAATGCCCGCCAGGGCGCCCGTCTGGCCGTTCACGGTGATGGTCACCGTCGGGCCGACGTTGTACGTCGCCGCCGGCGCGCCGCCCTGACCGGCGACGGTGAGGGTGTTGTTGGTCGTGTCGACCGCCGTGACCGAGCCCTTGACATCCTGGCCGACGGCCGCGACGGCGGTGACCGTGGTGGCGTTGGTCGGGTCGGTCGTCAGCGTGACGGGCACGTTGGTGGGAAGCTGGGCCAGCGTGGTGGCCGTGCCGTCCACCGTAATGGTGGCGGTGGGCGAAACATTGAAGGTCGCCTGCGTGGTCTGGTGGCGCCGCGTCCTGGAGACGGTGATCGTGTTGGCGGTGGGATCGACGCTGACGATCATCACCACCACGCCGCGGCCATGTTCAAATGCAAGAGCCTCAAACTCGCGGGCGTGCTGAGGCGTGCTGGGCGTAGCCGGCACGACCGTGGCCGGTGCGGCGGGCGTCAGCACGGGGGCAGGGTTGGCGATGATCGAAGCGGAAAGCAGAGCCCGATCCTCGAGGGGTTCCATGAAGGGATGCGGTGTGTCGGACATATGCATCTCACTTTGAAAAAGAACTTCGTCTCCTTACCGGCAACCGCTGCCGGAGGTGGTTTGGGCATCTAAGGAACATACGATGGACGGCCTGGGAAGGATCGTTACAACGCGGATTCCAAAAATAAAAATCGCCTCGACCCGTCAACGAGTTTGTCGGTCAATTGGGCTTTTTCCTGGGGTTTTTCGGGCAAATTGGTGCGGAAACCGGATTTCCCGTGGAACCGACGCAAGTAAGCGGTTTGGGCGGCGCGAGTTAGACCTCGTGTCTCAAACTGAAGACGTGGCCCTTTACACGCCAAGCGGCGGCCACGATCTCATTTTCATCAGGTTTTTCTCCCGTGCGTGGGCATCCGGGCCGCTCACTTGACATCCCCCCCGCCGGCCGTATGATCGTGCCTTCGAAGGTCGAAGCTCGTGGGCCAGCGGCTGGCCGTGTCGACCGGCCTCGGGATGTTTAGCGGACCGGGGGCTTTTCTGGGCCCCGGCACCCTCGGCGGTACGGGAGAATCCTTGTCAGCCTTGCGACGACTCGTATGGCCCAGTGCGGCGGCCGCGCTGGCGTGTCTGTTGCTGATCGGCCTGCTGCCGGCTTGGGCGCAGACAGCCGGCGGCTCGGCGCCCCCCGCCACCGCTGCCGCTTCCGACCAAGCCGCGCCCACCGCCGCAACGACATCGTCCGATCAACCAGAAGCAACCAGCGGACCGGCGCCGGCGACCAGTGCGCCATCGTCCCAGCCGGCTTGGGCGTCCGCCACAGAGGCTGCGGCTGAATCAACCTCCGCGCCGGCGACAGAGCCAGCGGCAGCGCCCATCGCACCGACGACTGAGCTCTCATCCGAAAGTACTGCGGCGGCAACGCAACCGGCGCCGCCTGCGGCCACAGCGCCCGCAAGTGAAGCAGCGACAGCCGCCGCGACTGAACCGGCGATGGCTCCCGCCAGTGCACCGGCCGTCACATCAGCGCCCGCCACCGTGCCGAGCGCGACTTCAGCACCCGCCTCTCGCGCTGTGCGGCCGCTGCTGCCGCCGCCGGCCACGTTCCCGGCGGTCCCCGCGCCGGCGAGCCGGGCCCAGGGCGAAAGCGAGAACGTGATCGAAGTCCGGGTGGTCGGCAATCAGCGGCTGAGCGTCAACGCCGTTTTGGCCGATGTGCACACGCGGGTGGGCGAGCCGTTCATCCAGCGGGTGGCGGTCGAAGACCAGCGGCGGCTGCTCGATACCGGCAAATACTCCGATGTGCAGATCTCCAGCTCGCGCACGGACAAGGGCATCCTCGTCACGATCCGGGTCACTGAGAACGAGTGGGTCAGCAAGCTGGTGGTCCGCGGCAACGAGCATTTCAGCACGCGCAAGCTGCGGCCGACGATCAACCTGAACATCCCCGGCCCGGTCGACCGCAACCGCATCGAGGCCGCCCGCCAGGCCATGATCGACAAGTACCGCGGCGACTCGTACTACTTCGTGTCGGTGGCGTGGCAGATCGAAGCCGCGCTGCACTGGCTGGTTTTCGAGGTGACCGAAGGCCCGCGGATTCGCGTCAAGCACATCAGCTTCGTCTTCGACGGCCCGCAGTCCTACAGCAGTTTCCGCCTGCGCCAGCAGATCAAGTCGCGCCAAGCCATCTGGATCCTCTCCCGCGGCAAACTGGAGGAGGGCCAGCTTTCGCGCGATGCGATCGACCTGAAAGCCTGGTACCGCGATCACGGCTACCTCGACGTGGAGGCCACGCCGGAGCTGCGCTTCAGCGAGGACAAACTTACCTCCCGCGTGCAGTTCATGGTCCGCGAAGGCCCACGCTACTACGTCGCCAAGGTGATCTTCGAAGGCAACACCATCTACTCCGACGCGGAGCTGCTGGGCCGCATCAAGATGGTCGAGGGCAAGCCGTACGAGGCGCTGCAACTGCGGCGAGATACCGAGGCGGTGAAGAACGCGTACGGCGAAATCGGCCACGTCAATGCCGCCGTGACGAGCGATTTGATCTACCTCTCCCCCGGCACGACGGCGCCCCCCTGGGCCAAGCCCACGGTCTTCGGACCGCCGGCGCTGGTGAACCTGCGGTACCGGATCGTTGAGGACAAGCCCTACCAGGTCGGGCAAATCACCATCCGCGGCAACGACCAGACCAAGGAGCGGGTCATCCGGCGGCAGGTCCGCATCTTCCCGGAGGAGCTGTTCGACACGGTCGCCGTCGACGAAAGCAAAACCCGGCTGAAGGAGACGAGCCTTTTCAAGGATGTGAAGATCACGCCCGTCGGCGAAGACCCGATCTACCGAGATGCCCTGGTCTCGGTGGACGAGGCCGATACGGCCCGCTTCGCCATCGGCTTTGGCGTCAGCACGAATGAAGGCCTGGTGGGCACGGTCGAATTCACGCAGCAGAACTTCAGTTGGTCCAACCCGCCCGAATCGCTGGGCGAGTTCTTTACGGGCAGGAGTTTCAAGGGCGATGGCCAGTTATTCCGCGTGAACCTGGAGGGCGGGCCCGACGTGGCCAACATCGGAATCAGCTGGCGCGAGCCGTACCTGTTCGACCAGAACCTGTCGCTGGGGGCCGGGGCGTTCCTCACCGAGCTCCAGCGCGACAATTACGTGGAAAACCACACCGGCGTCAACGCCAGCCTGGGGCACATGTTCCCCAATCGCTGGTATGGCGAGTTAAGCGTGCAGCCCGAACTGGTCTGGCTGAACAGCCTGCTGGCGGATTGCCCGCCCGAGGTGCACCGCGATGCCCCCCAGGCCTTCCTGACCAGCTTTAACGGCACGCTGGTGCGCGATCGCACCGACAGCCGCTGGCTGCCCAGCCGTGGCGACCGGCTGTCGCTGAGCTACCGCCAGTACGTGGGCGATTACACCTTCGCTAAGAGCGTGGCCGATTACAGCCGGTACTGGACGTTGTACACCGACGCCCTGGACCGCAAGCAGATCCTGGCGGCCCGCGGCGAGGTGGGCAGCATCTGGGGCGAAGATGCCCTGGCCCCCGTGTACGAGCAGTTTTACGGCGGCGGCCTGGGCAATATCCGCGGCTTCCGCTTCCGCGGCATCAGCCCGCGCTCAATGGGCTTCCCCAACGGTGTGGGCCGCGATCAGGCCATCGGCGGCAACGTGCTGGGCTTTGCCGGCACGGAGTACACCTTCCCCATCGCCGGCGATGTGCTGCGCGGGGCCTGGTTCGTCGACTCGGGCACCGTGGAAGAAACCTGGGGCCTGACCACCTGGCGGGCCAGCACCGGCTTTGGCATCCGGCTGTCCATCCCGTTCTTCCAGGATGTGCCGATGAGCCTCGATTTCGGCATCCCCCTCATCAGGGAGAAGCATGACCAGACGCAACTCATCAGCTTTGCCTTTGGCTGGGTGTTCTAGGTCGCATCGCGTTTACGGCAAAGGTCAGAATAAGTGTATGGGATATGCCATACACTTATAGAGAAGTGCCATCTGTTCTTTGGCAAGAAAGCTGCGAGAATAAGTGTATGGGACATGCCATACGCTTATAGAGAAGTCGTCCACCCGGAGCGGAGGCACCCTGTCACTTCATTCCGGGAATGAAGTGACCCTGCCGCCAACCACTTCATCTCGGAGATGAAGTGACCGTGCGATGCAATCACTTCATGACGGTCATGAACTGCCGGGGGGCACTTCCAACTAGGTTGGAAGTCATGTGTGCCCGGGCAGAGGAAAACACTATATTCTTTAACAAGAAAGCCTGCGAGAATAAGTGTATGGGATATGCCATACGCTTAGAAGTCGTCTGTTCTTTGCCAAGAAGGCTTTGGAGCCACAATATGTAGTGGTTTCTCGCCACACCCCGCACAATCGACTCCGAAAATGTCGGAGTCGAGACCCAGGACTAGCGAAACTCAACTGAGGAAATTCCTCAGTTGACCCCGACATTGTCGGTCGCAACATCCCGGAAACGGCTTTCCGCAGCCGCCAAAGAGCCCCCTTGGACTGACGGCTTCCAGAAATGTGTAAAGTTTCATTGGCCCGGGTCTGCGCCGCACTTGCGATATGCCCCCGCGGCAGATACAGTGCCCCCCGGCCGGCAACCGGCCGCGAAAGAAACAGGAGTTCTCTGCAAGGAGCAGCCATGAAGATGAGATCGCGCTGGACTTGGACTATCGCCGCGGCCGCCGCCGCAGCGGCCGTAACGCTGGTGCTGCATACCGTACGGGCGCAGGATTCCGCCCCGGCCAGCGCGCCGGCCCCGCAAAACATTCGCACGGCCGTGTGCAACGCGTACCAGATCATGAAGCAGTACAATGGCATCATTGCCATGCGCCAGTCTTTGGATCGCGAGCAGGAGACCCTGAGCGCCGAGGTCAAGCATCGCGTCGATGAGGTCGAAAAGCTCACTGAGGAACTCAAGTCCTTGAGTGCCGGCAGCCAGGCCTACCAGGCCAAGCAGAACCAGATCGACCAGAAGAAGAGTGAAGCCAAGTCGTGGGAAGAGGCCCAATTGATGCAGCGGATGCGCCGCGCGGCTGACGCCATCGAGAAGGGCCACCAGGTCCTGGAGCAGGCGGTCAAAGAGGTGGCCCGCGAGCAGGGCTTCCACGTGGTGCTCAATCACAGTGAGATGGGCCTGGAGGGCCTCAAACCCGACGAAATGCAGGCCGTGGTGCGCGGGCAGCGCGTGCTGTATAACGACGACTCGCTCGATATCACCCAGCCCGTGCTGGACCGCATGAACGCGCTTTACGCCGCCCAGGCCAAGTAGCCGGCCGCCGGGCCGGCACGGATGCATAATGTGATGGTCGAACAAAGCTGGACGATCGGCGGCATTGCCCAGGCCATCGGCGCTGAGTTGGAAGGCGATGGCCGGCGGCCGGTGCGCGGTTTTGCCGCCATCGAATCGGCGCGGGAGGATGAGCTGACGTTCGTCGTCGATGCCCGCCGCGCCGCCGGCTTGGCCGATTGCCGGGCTGCCGGCGTGCTGGCCGGCCCGGGTGTGGCGGCGCCCGCGCACTTGGCGGTGCTCCGCGTCAAGGATGTGGAGGCCTCCGTGGCGGCGGTGCTGGGCCTGTTTGCCCCGCCGGAGGATTTGCCGGCCCCCGGCGTGCATCCCACGGCCGTGGTGGATGGTTCCGCCCGCCTTGGCAGGGATGTGGCGATCGGGCCCTGCGCGATCGTCGGCAAGGATGTGGTGCTGGGCGATGGCGTGGTGCTTTCGGCCCATGTATGTTTGGCCCAAGGCGTCGAGGTCGGCGAAAAGACGGTGCTGATGCCCGGCGTGGTGGTGCGCGAGCGCTGCCGCATCGGCCGGCGCTGCCGGATTCATTCCAATGCGGTCATCGGCACGGACGGTTTTGGCTATTACCACCGCGACGGCGTGCATCACAAGGTGCCGCATGTGGGCATCGTGGAGATCGGCGATGACGTCGAGATCGGCGCCTGCGCGTGCGTGGACCGGGCCAAGTTCGGCGCCACGCGGATTGGCGCGGGCAGCAAGATCGACAATCTGGTGCAATTGGCGCATAATGTGCAGCTTGGGCGTGGCGCGCTGCTGGCGGCCCTGGTGGGCCTGGCGGGCAGTGCCAAGCTGGGCGACTACGTGGCCCTGGGCGGAATGGCGGGCGCCCGGGATAATGTCTGCATCGGGGACCGGACCGTTGTAGCCGCGCATTCCGTCGCCCTGGGCGATCTGCCCGCCGATGGCGTGTACGGCGGCATACCGGCCGTCCCGATCGAATTGTGGCGCCGCATTGTTCAGACGTGGACCCGCCTGCCGGATATGCGGCAGGCCCTAAAGGACCTACAGGCACGAGTCAATGCCCTGGAATCGGCAACAAACGACGATCGGCGGTAACGCCGAGCTGGCGGGCGCTGGCATGTTCAGCGGCCAGGCCTGCCATCTGCGCCTGCGGCCCTCGGAACCGGACACGGGCATCGTCTTTGCGCGCACCGACCTGGGCGAGCCCATCCGCATCGGGGCCTCCGTGGCCAACCTGGCGCCGCGGGCGCGGCGCACCACGCTGCGCAACGGCACGGCCACGATCGAGACGGTCGAGCATCTGCTCTCGGCGGCCAACGGCCTGGGCGTGGATAACCTGCTGGTCGAGGTGGCCGGGCCGGAGATTCCCAACTACGACGGCTCGCCGCAGCAATTCGCCGATGCGCTGCTGGCGGCCGGCCTCAAGACGCAAGAGGCCGATGCGCACGTCCACATCGTGCGCGAGCCGGTGACCGTCAGCCAGGGCGACGCCATGCTGGCGGCGCTGCCCGGCTCGATCGACGGCCTGGAAATGATGTACGAACTGGACTACTCCATCTGCCCCAGCGTGGGAAGGCAGATTTTCGCCTTCCGCCTGGGCCAGGATGACTACCTCAAACAGCTCGCCCCCGCGCGCACCTTCCTGCTGGCCGAGGAGGCTCAGAAGCTGCGCGCGCAGGGGCTGGGACCGCACCTGACGGAAAAAGACGTGCTGGTGATGGATGCCGCCGGGCCGGTGAACAACCAGCTTCGCTTCCCCGACGAGCACGTCCGCCACAAGGTGTGCGACTTGATCGGCGACCTGGCGCTCTTGGGCAGGCGGCTCTCCGGCCGGATCGTCGCCTGCCGGTCGGGCCACACGCTCAACCATCAACTCGTGCAGCGCCTGGCCGACCAGGTGCTCGCCAGCCAGCGGCGCGCCCAGGCGATGGGCCCGCCGCTGCTGGACATTCGCGCCATCCAGCGGATCCTGCCGCACCGCTACCCGTTCCTGATGATCGATCGGGTCATCGAGGTGGACGGCGACCGGCGGGCGGTGGCCGTCAAGAACGTGACGATGAACGAACCCTTTTTCCAGGGCCACTACCCCGGGCATCCGATCATGCCGGGCGTGCTGGTGCTGGAGGCGATGGCCCAGTTGTCAGGCGTGCTGTTGAGCCGCCGGCTGGACAACACGGGCAAGGTCGCCATGCTGGTGAGCATGGACAAGGTGCGGATCCGCCGGGCGGCGCTGCCCGGGGATCAGCTCATTATCGAGGCCGAGGCCCTGCACGTCCGCAGCCGCACGGGCCACTGCCGCTGCCGCGCGATGATTGGCGAGCATGTTGCCGCCACCGCGGAGATCGTGTTCATGCTGGTGGATGAAGATGAGGCCTAGCCGCTTGAAGGAGTACGCGGGCTGATGACGGATATTTCGCCACATGCCGTGGTCGCCTGCCCGGCCAATCTGGCCAAAGGCGTCACCGTCGGGGCCTTCACGTTTATTGGCCCCAAGGTCCGCGTCGGGCCCAACACGCGCATTGACAATAACGTGGTGATCGACGGCGATGCGGACATCGGGCCGGACAACCACATCTACCCCTTCGCCCTGATCGGCGCCGACGGCGCGAGCGGGCGGGTTTGCATCGGTCGTGGCAGCCAGATTCGCGAGCATGTGGTGGTGGCCGCCGCCCCGCCGCCGGGCGAGCCCACGCGGATCGGCGACTTCACGCTGCTCTCGACCGGTTGCTACGTCGGGGCCGGCAGCCGGGTCGACGAGCGGGTCGTCCTGGGCACGTACAGCCAGTTGGCGGAGAACACGCACCTGGAAGAGCACGTGTGGGCCTCGGCCTTCACGGGCACGGAGCGCGATGTGACCATCGGCCGCTACAGCTTCACCAGCGGCTACGCGGGCATCGACCACGACGCCCCGCCCTACGCCATGCTCCAGGGTTTTCCCTTCCGCATCCGCGGCGTCAACACGCACAACCTGAAGCGATGCGGCTTCTCGGACGAGTCGATCGAGGCCCTGAAGGACATCTTCCGCTCGCTCTTTAACGGCGCGGAGCACGGGGTGGTGCCCGGCCGGCTGGGCGAGTGGTCCAGCCGCGTCGACCTCGACGAGAACCAGCGTTACCTGGTGGATTTCCTCCGTCGCGCGGGCTACGACGGCGCGGATCGGGGGGCTTGACCCATGTCCAGCGTAACCGTGCTGTGCGAAGTGGCCCCCGAAGCGCAGGTGGATCCCTCCGCCAGGATTGACCGCTGGTGCGTCGTGGGCCCGCACGTGTGCATCGGCCCCGGCACGCAATTGGCCCGCCGGGTGACCCTCACCGGGCATACCGTGATCGGCCGCGACAACGTGATCGGCGAGGGCAGCGTGGTGGGCGCGGACCCGCAGGACCTGAAGTATCGCGGCGGCCTGGCCTGGCTGCTCATCGGCGACCGCAACCGCCTGGGCGTCAACGTCACGGTGCACGTGGGCACCGAGCCGGGCGGCCGCGTGACGCATATCGGCTCGGACAATGAGATCGGCGATGGCTCGCACGTGGCCCATGATTGTTACCTGGCAGACCACATCCGCATGGGCCGAAAAGTGCTGCTGGCCGGGCATATCGTGCTGCGCACCGGGGCCGTGATCGAGGACATGACGGGCATTCATCATTTCACGCAGATCGGCCGCGGGGCGCACATCGGGCCGCGCACGCCGGTGACGCGCGATGTGCCGCCCTTCGTCCACTACTACAGCGAAGACTACTACTGGGACCCGCCCATGGTCCGCGGCATTCACGACGCCGGCATCGCCGCGGCCAAACTGCCGGCCGCGGAGGCGGCGCAGCTTCGCTGGGCCATCGGCGAGTTGTTCGACAGCGAGTCGGCTCTGGCGGTGATGCTCGACCGCGTCGAGCGGCTCAGCCCCCTGTACGAGGCCACCGCCCAGTTGTGCGCGATGTGCCGCCAGAGTCTCTCGGGCCTGTACGGTCGGTACCGCGAGCAGTTCCGTAACCAGGTTCCGCCGGAGGCGCGGGAATTCCTGCCGCCCTGGCTGCTGGAGCAAGTGCGGAAGGAAACGCCATGTCGCTGAAGTTCGCCGTCGTCGGGGCCGGTCGCATGGGCAAGCTGCACGCCCGCGTGCTGTCGGAGATGCAGGGTGTAGAGCTGGTCGCGATCGTCGACGTCAACGCCGCCGCCGCCGAGGCCCTGGCGGTTCAGCGCCGCTGCCGGTTCTTATCGGATGTGGCCGCCGTGGTGAAGGACGTGGATGCGGCCATCATCGCCGTGCCCACGGTGCATCATGCCGCCGTGGCCCGCCCGTTCCTGCTGGCGGGCAAGCCCGTGCTCATCGAAAAGCCGCTCTCGGACGACCTGGCCGCGGGCCGCGCGCTCATCGAGCTGGCGCACAAGCATGGCTCGATCGTGCAGGTGGGCCACACCGAGCGATTCAACCCCGCCGCCGTGGCGATGCGGAAATACGCCATCGAGCCCAAGTTCATCGAGTCGCACCGCATCAGCCCGTACACGTTCCGCTCCACGGATGTGGGCGTGGTGCTGGACATGATGATCCACGACCTCGACATCGTGCTCATGCTGGCCGGCCGGGCCGAGGTGGCGCACGTCGACGCCGTGGGCGTCAACGTCATCGGCTCCACGGAAGATATCGCCAACGCCCGCATCCGCTTTAGCGACGGCTGCGTGGCCGACATCACCGCCAGCCGGGTCGCCATCAAGACCGAGCGGAAGATCCGCGTCTTCAGCGAGCACGCGTACCTGTCCGTCGATTTCCAGGCCCGCAAGGGACTGGTGGTGCAGAAGAGCGCCAACCTCGACCTCATCCAGATGGCGCGGAAGGTCGGCGTGCAGGACCTGGCGGACCTGGCCCAGAAGGTGGACTACAAGAGCCTGGTCAATATCGAGCAACTGGAAGTGGACGACACGGCCGAGCCGCTGCGCCGGCAGGCCGAGGCCTTCATCCGCGCCATCCGCGAAAACGCCCGCCCCGAAGTGTCGGCCGAGGACGGCCTGGCGGCCCTGAGCCTGGCCCAGCGCATCACCGAGGCCATCAAGACGCACCAGTGGGACGGCCGGCCCGATGGCCGCGTGGGGCCGGGGCTGTTGGCAACCTCTTAGATCAAGGAGACTCACGATGGGCGCACGAGTACGGGCAAGGATTGCATGTTTTGCGGCGGTTGTCGTTTTCGGAAGCGCTCTGGCATACGGCGCGGAATACTATGTGGCGACTGACGGCAAAGCCGCCAACGACGGCAGCAAGGCCCATCCCTGGGATTTCGCCTCGGCGATCGCCGCGGGCAAGGTCAAACCCGGCGACACCGTGTGGGTTGCGGGCGGGACCTATGTCGGCCAGTTCAACTGCACGCTGGTCGGCGCCGCGGAGGCGCCGATAAAAATCCGCGCCGTACCGGGCGAGCGTGCAACGCTTGATTGCGGAGCGAATGCAAAGAACCGGGGCACGCTGGAAGTGGATGGGAAAAGCGCCTATGTGTGGTTCTGGGGATTGGAAGTAACCAGTTCCGACATCATGCGCAAGACCGAGCAGGAAGGATCGTTCCCTGGCGGCGTCCATGACGCCGTGACGTCCTTCGGCAAGGGTCACAAATTCATCAACCTGATCGTCCACGACGGCAACCGCAACGGCCTTGACGACGCCAACTGGGACAACTCGTTCGACCAGGAATTCTACGGCTGCATCGTCTATTACAACGGCTGGCAGAGCACCGACCGCGGCCACGGCCACGGCATCTACATGCAGAACCAGAGCAAGCGGAAGACCATCAGCGACTGCATTTTCTTCAAACAATTCGGCTGGGGCATCCACCTGTACGGTACGAGCAACGCGCACATGGAGAACATCGACATCCTCAACAACATATCGTTCGACAACGGCGCGCTGGCCGGCCGGCCCAGCCAGAACCTCCTGGTCACGGGCGGGGCGACCAAGCCGACCAACATCAAAGTCATCGACAACTGCACCTTTCATTCCAAACCCGGTGATTCCTGCCAGATTTCCAAGGCCAACGGCGTCGATATCCAAGGGAACTATATTGGCGGCGACGGCATCAACATCAATAACTGGGGCAAGGGCGCCATCCAGGGCAACACGTTCATCGGGAAGTTCAGCGGCCCGACGCTGGACCCCGAATGGAAGAACGTGGTCATGGAAAACCCGCCCAAGGACGCCGTCGTGTTCGTTCGCGCGAACAAGTACGAGCCGGGCGAACGCGCCAACGTCGTGGTTTACAATTGGGCGGGGCTGGATAGCGTAAAGGTCGATCTGTCGAAATCCGGATTCAAGCCGGGAACGAAAGTCGAGATCCGCGATGTGCAGAACTATTTCGGCAAGCCGGCCTTCACCGGCGGGTTTCAGAAGGAACTCACGCTGCCCATGAATCTGACCGAAGTGGCCGCGCCGGTCGGCAAGGTAACGGCCGATCCCGTGCACACGCCCAAGCAGTTCAACGTCTTTGTGATTCTGAAGGCACGCGCGAAATAGATGCCACGCTCGCCGAGGCTGGTCGCGCCTGAAACCCGGGAAACCCGGGATAATGACCATGAGAGTGGGGGCACGTGGACCCCCCATGTATGGGCAGGAACCCGTGCGACTCATTGATCCGGCCTACTGGCGCGCGGGCGCCAGCACCGAATCTCCCCCTCGATAATATTGCTGCACCGCCAGGTCCAGCACATCGCGCACGAAGTTGTCGGAAGATACAACGTGCGCCTTCTCGCGCAGTATCTTGAAATAATCCTGCTGCATCTGCTCGTATTTCTTCTCGCGGATCTTCTGCTCGATCTTGTCCTGCGCGGCCTCGAAGGCGGTGTTCGTGGCCGCCTTGATCTCAACCGTCTTGACGATAAACGCGCCGCTTTGGCCTTCGATCACCTCACTCACCTGCCCGGCCGCCTGGGCGAACGCCTGCGCCTCGACTTTGCTTTCGCGAAAGCTGCCGGCGGGCATCGGGTCCAGGAGCCCGCCCTGGTCCGCGCGGTAGGCGGCCCTGCCCGAAGGCTGCTCGCGCACGACCTGCGCGAAATCCTCGCCGGCGCGAATGCGGGCCAGGGCCTCCCGTGCGGCGGCCAGCGCCTTGGCCCGGGCCTCCCGCTGCGGCCCGGCCGGCCGCACGGCCGTGTCGGAAAATGCCTCATCCAGGAACGCCGCCACCTGCATGCGAGCCATCCGTGGCGTGGAGAATTCCGCCGGATGCGACTGGTAGTGCACCCACAATTCCTTGTGCGTGACGGTCAGCGTGGAGAGGAACTTTTTTTCGAAGAAGTAGCGGGCCGTGTACTGATGCTCGAGCGAGGCCTTCGTCTCCTCCAGCGTGGAGCCCTCCTCGCGCAGCTTGGCGTCCAGGGCGGCCTTGGCCCCGCCATGTTGCGTCACCAATTCACGCATGCGGTCGGCGACCAGCTTGTTGACCTGCTCGGTGTCCTTGTCGTCGAGGTTCCTGCCCGCTTCGAACAGCATCATCGCCTCGACGATCTGCCGTTCCGTCTCTATGCGTATCAATTCGGCGGCCTTGACGCGGAAGGCATCCGCATCGCCCGTCTTGCCGGCCTCGCTCAGAGGGCGGGCCAGCCGGTGCAGGATGTCGTCGACGGTAATCGTGCGGGTGTTGACATGCAGCGCCAAGGCGGCAATCAGGCGATCCTGGCCGGTGGTCGAGATTCGCGCTGTGGCATCGGCCGGAGCCGAGGCCGGCACGACTCTTTCCCCCGCCGCGGGCGTAGGCGCCGCCGGATGCGTGGGGGCCGATGGCCCCGTGACGACAGAGGCCGGTGCGCTCGCCGGCGTGTTGGCCGCCTTGCCGCAGCCCGCCAACAGGAGCACCAGCGCGGCCGCCGCGGCCGGCGCATATCGAAGATGCTTGCGATGTCTTGTGCTCATACTCCTGTTGTCCTCCAGGCGGCCCAGGCTCTTGGCCTATGACGTTAATCAGAATGCTCACAGGCTCAAATGCCCACAGGCTAAAAGCCTGTGCCGCCTATGGTACGCGACGGGCGCTCTTCTTCAACTGATTTGCCAGCACGCGCAGCAACGTCTGCGGCTCCAGGTACCGCTCGGGCGGCCGCCAGTACACGGTTTTCTCATCCGGGCGGCGCACGCTGCCGGCGGCGCCTGCGAACGCCGGCTTGGCCATCGACCAGTCGCGGATGCTGAAGATGAGATCCGGCGCCATCAGGATGATGCTCTCGACGCCGTACCCGCCGGCCAGCACGCGGATCTGGGCCTGGTCCAGCAGGGTTTCCACGGCGTCGGGAATCTTGCCGTACGCATCGACCAGGTCCTCGCGAAGCTGGCCCAGTTCGTCCAGCGTCGAGCACCGCACGATCCGCCGGTACACCTCCATCCGCTGGCGGTCGGCGGGAATGTAGTTCCGCGGAATGTACGCGCTGATGCCCAAGTCCACATTCACATCCTTGCGCGGCGGCGGTTTTTCCCCGCGCAGCTCGCGCACGGCCTCCTCCAGGAGCTGGCAGTACAACTCGTAGCCCACCTGGGCAATGTGCCCGCTCTGCTCGGCGCCCAAAATGTTGCCCGCCCCGCGGATCTCCAGGTCGCGCATGGCGATTTGAAAACCCGCGCCCAGGTCGCTGAACTCCTCCACGGCCTTGAGCCGCTTGGCGGCGATGGGCGAGATGCTGCGCGTCTCCGGCAACAGCAGGTAGCAATACGCCCGGTGCTTGTAGCGCCCCACGCGGCCGCGAAGCTGGTGCAGTTCCGCCAGGCCGAAGCGGTCGGCGTTGGCGATGAACATGGTGTTGGCCGTGGGAATGTCCAGGCCGCTCTCGATAATCGTGGTGCACACCAGGATGTCATACGCCCCGGCCACGAAATCGAGCATGATCCGCTCAAGCTGCCCGGCGGCCATCTGCCCGTGGCCGACGGCGATGCGGGCCTCGGGCACCAGCTCGGTGATCCGCTGGGCCATGCGATTGATGGTCTGCACGCGGTTGTGCAGGAAGAACACCTGCCCCTGGCGGTTCAGCTCGCGCAGGATGGCCTGGCGGATCATCCCCTCGTCAAACCGCGTCACTTCCGTGTGAATCGCGCGGCGGTCCATGGGCGGCGTGGCCAGGTTGGAAATGTCGCGCAGGCCCAGGAGAGCCATGTGCAATGTCCGCGGAATGGGCGTGGCGGTCATCGTCAGCACATCCACGGTCGCCCGCATCGACTTGAAGCGCTCCTTGTGCGCCACGCCGAAGCGCTGCTCCTCGTCGATCACCACCAGCCCCAGGTCGGCGAAGTGGATGTCCTCGCTCAGCAGCCGGTGCGTGCCGATCAGAATATCCACTTGCCCCAGCAGCGCCCGCTTGGCCAGTTGCTGCTGCTCGCCCTTGGAGCGGAAGCGGCTGATGACGTCCACGCGGAAAGGATAGTCGGCAAAACGCTCGGAGAAGGTTCGCAGGTGCTGCGCCGCCAGCACGGTCGTTGGTACAAGGACGGCGACCTGCTTGCCCGCCTCCACCACTTTAAAGGCGGCGCGGATGGCCAGCTCGGTCTTGCCGAAGCCCACATCGCCGCACAGCAGCCGGTCCATCGGCCGCGGCCGGCCCAGGTCGCCCTTGATCTCCGAAAGCGTGGAGAGCTGGTCCTCCGTCTCCGTGTACGGAAACTCCTCCTCGAACTGCTTCTGCCAGTCGGTGTCGGCGGGGTAGGCCAGGCCGGGCGAGCTGTCGCGCACCGCCTGGATGCGCAAGAGCTCGGCCGCCATGTCGCGCACGGCCTCAGCGACCTTGGCCTTCTGGTTCTTCCACGCCACGCCCCCGAGCTTGGAGAGCTTGGGCCGCTGGCGGGTCGAGCCGATGTACTTCTGCACCAGCGAAACCTGGCTGGCCGGCACGTACAGCAGGGCGTCATCGGCGAAGCGCAGCAGCAGGAATTCATCCTTCTTGCCCTCCCTTTCGAGGCTGCGCAGGCCCTCGAAACGGGCAATGCCGTGCGCCACGTGCACGACATAGTCGCCCACCTGGAGGTCGATGAGGCTGTCGATGGGCCTGCCCGCGCGGATCCGCCGCAGCCGGCGGCGGCGCGCGTAGCGATGAAACACCTCGTGGTGCCCCACCAGCACGAGCTTTTCGGCCGGCCAGTGGAAGCCGTGGTGCACGAAACCCAGCTCCGTGTGCACGCGCTGGCGCATCGTCGCCTCGCGGCTGTCCATCAGCTCGCCGAAGCGGTGCCGCTCGGCCTCGTTGCCGCAGAAGACCGTTACCTCGGCCTGCTGGCTGAGGCGGTTAAGCTCATCGAGCGCCTCTTCCGGGGCGCCCGTCAGCCGCTGCAGGGACTGCGTGCCAATGTCGATGGCCTCCGCCGTGCCGGCGCCGAAGGGATACGCCTCGACCGAGGCAAATCGCCGAAACTGGGCGAAGACGGTCTCGGGCCGGAGCATGCCGACCGGATCATTGAGCCGGCGGAAATACGTGTCGGCCAGGCTGACGATCTCGGGGGCGTCGGAGAGATAAATGATGGTGTCGGCCGGCAGGTAATCGAGCAGGTGCGTGGTGCGCGCCGGGTCAAACTCGCGCCCGGCGGATATGCCCGGCAGTTCCGCCTGGCGGACCGGCTCGGTGGAACGCTGCGTATCGAGGTCGAACCGGCGGATCGAATCGACCTGGTCCCCGAAGAACTCCACGCGAATGCCGGCCGGCGCCGCCGGCGGCAGGATATCCAGAATGCCGCCGCGATGGGCGAACTCGCCGGCCTGCTCGACCACCTCGACCGGCTCATAGCCGGACTTCTCGAGCCACGCGACCAGTTCCTCCAGCCCCAGGCCCGCCCCAGCCGTCAACATCAGCCGGGCCGCACGAAGCGACTCGCGATTGGGCACCGGCTGAAGCAGCGCCACCACCGGGGCCAGCAGAATCGCCCCCTTGCCCGCACCCAGCGTATCCAGCGTGGAGCAAATACTCAGCCGCTGGGCCGCCACCTCATCGCTGATGTGGTCCGGGCGGACATCCACCTCCCACGCCGGAAACAGCATCGTCTGCACCTCGGCCAGGGCCTCCATGTCCTCGCCGGCGTCGTCGGCATCGTCGAGATGGCTGGAAATGTAAAGGAGGTTTCGCCCCGTCAGCCGCGCCAGCGCCGCGGCCAATAATGGCGCGGCGGACCCCCACACGCCGGAAAGCGTTACCACCCTCCCCGGCGCCAATCGGCCGGCCGCCTGGGCCAGCAAAGCACTCTGCTCGATGCGATGAATCACAAGCCGGGTTCAGTTTGACAACCCCGCGCTGCCAAAGCAAGACTTGAACTGCCGCCCCTGTACGGCAGCGCGCCGCCGGCAGGTTCACTTCCGACTTAGTACTGTAGGGCCTAAATACGATGACGTATTA
>PMYD01000111.1:5000-54011 GCA_003171335.1 Phycisphaerales bacterium | reverse complement strand
GGTTGCCGCGTCGCGATTTTTGTCATTGCCGTACTCCGTTTTGGCGAGTACCTACTCGCTTTCACCGGGTTACGGCCGCTCCGTCATCTTCACGACGGTCAACGCAACTCGCGTCGTCAGCCAACCTTACGAACTAGCGGGGGCAGGATTTGAACCTGCGACCTCCGGGTTATGAGCCCGACGAGCTACCAGGCTGCTCTACCCCGCAGTGTTATTCTCACAAGTACGCTAACGACCAGGGCCGGCCGAGTCAAGTGGCTGTCGCGGAAAATGTGGCGAGCCCGGTTTCTATTGATCACGCCCGGGCTCAATCTCTCTCCAGGCCCGCGCTCTATCTCTCTCCATGCTCGCGATCAATCTCCTTCCAGGCCACGCCGGCGGCGCCGTAGACGCCCGTATCATCCTCGAGTGCGGCCAGAACGATCTGGGCCGGCACATCGGTCATTCGCCAGTTCAGTTCGGCGTAATGGCGGCGGATGGGCCCGAGCAAATCCTCCCCCGCGCGGGTCAGCCCGCCGGCCAGGATGATCATCTGGCAGTCGAGCAGCCGCTGCAGATTCACGCAGGCCACGGCCAGGCTGTAGGTGGCATCATCCCAGATTTCCCCGGCCAGCGCATCGCCTCGCCCGCGCGCATCGTTCACATCCGCCGCCGACAGCCCGCCGCGCTCCTCCAGTAGCGTACTCAGCACGCTTTTGCGGCCCTGGTGAATAGCCGCCGCCGCACGCCGGGCGATATTCGCCGCCGAGGCGTATTGTTCCAGGCACCCCGCCTGGCCGCACGTGCACGGCAGGCCGCCGGGGTGGATAATCATATGCCCCAATTCCCCCGCAAAACCGTGTGTTCCGTGCACCAGCCGTCCATCGGCCACGATACCGCCGCCCACGCCGGTTCCCAGCGTCAGGAGCACAACCGATTTGACCCCCCGCCCCGCGCCGAACAAATGTTCGCCCCAGGCGGCGGCGTTGGCATCATTTTCCAGCACGGCCGGCAGGTGCAGGCCCTGGCCGATGCGGTCGCGCAGGGGCATGCCCGACAGCTCGGGCAGGTTAGGCGCGTTGACAATCACCCCCGCGTGGCGGTCCAGCGGCCCGGGCGCGCCAATGCCCACGCCGGCCAGCTCTTCGGGCTTAGTAGCCCCCAGGCGGTCCAGCACATCGCGGCCGGCCTTGATCATCGTCGCGACAATCCCTTCGGCGTTGCCGGCCGGCGTCGAAGCGCGCAGCACCTCGCCCAGAGCCGGCGGGTCGGTCGACACATCGATCGCCGCCAGCTTGATCAGCGTGCCGCCCAGGTCGATTCCCATGAAGTAGCGGTGCATGGGGATCAGGCTTTAGGCTTTAGGCCCTTCGACAGGCTCAGGGCAAGTCCCTTCGACGGGCTGAGGGCACTGAGCGAAGCCGAAGTGCTGTAGGCTGTAGGCGCGGCCACGGAAGAACCCTCGAACGCGCGAATGCCTCGACTCGTTATCCAGATATTTGCCATTCCGTTTTCTTTCATCTTCTCCACGCGCTTTGACCGCCGGCCGCGCCTTGGTATTCTGCTGCCGGCTGGCTATTCGTTTGTGCTAATGAACTGTAGCCTACAGCCTACAGCCTACAGCCTAAAGCCTACAGCCTAATTGGTGCCATCATGACCATCAAGGAATTCCAGGACTTCATCCTCGCCAAGTACGGCCAGCGCGACCACGAGCGGGGCACGCCGCACACCTTCATGTGGTTCATCGAGGAGGTGGGGGAGCTATCCAGCGCCCTGGCCGGCGATGACCACAAGAACAAAGAAGAGGAGTTCGCCGATGTCTTCGCCTGGCTGTGTACGCTGGCGAACATCAATAACGTCGATCTCACGCGGGCCATCGAGAAATACACCATCCGCGGCGTCGAGGGCTTCAAATAGCTGCGGTGGCACAGGCTTTCTAGCCTGTGTCCCCTCGAACAGGTTCCAGACTCGCCGGCATCGGTCATCGACAGCACCTGCAACTGAGGAATTTCCTCAGTTGAACTTCTAACCATCGCTCGCCCTGCACCCACGCAACTGAGGAATTTCCTCAGTTGGCCGGCTGTGACAGCAGGTTTTGGAGTTTCATGCTTAAAGCTTATTTGTAAATGCCTTACGTTCATTTTCGATCGCTTTTTAATGGCTTTTTAGCATTCAACTCTTTTTAGCACAAATGGTTATACATAAGTCCATATCCCACAAGGCCGCATGCAATAGTGCATAAGCGACTAAGCTGCATATCCCTCTGTTTGCCTGGCTTGTGCATTTTAACTCTAGCCCCTGCAACCATACCCGGCAAGGTTCCCCGGTGCGAAGCTTTGTGATGTGGGCTTGGCATTCCGATTCGGTCCACCCGTCTCATTGGACTGTCTCCGACCACTCTGTCGGATAATCAAGGAATATACCGCGCTCCGCATGGAGCGTCAAGCATTTTTTTCCTGAAATTTCTTCTCTTCCCGGTCACGGAGCGAATGTTGAATCCTTGCCAGGGCCGGCCGGCGGCTGTACAACATGGGCCGATGAATCCCTTAGAGACATATCTAAAGGAAATGCGGGATATTCGATCGACCGGGGCGGCTGTGGCGGAGACCTCGTTTTATCCCCCGTTGTCCGGCCTGTTGAACGAAATCGGCAAAGCGCTCAAGCCCAAGGTGCGGTGCGTGATGACTATCGCCAACCGCGGGGCGGGTTTGCCGGATGGGGGGCTTTTCAACGCCAACCAGCTCAAGAAGGATGTTGCTAACCCGATGCAGGGCCAGCTTCCCGAGCGCGGGGCCGTGGAAGCCAAAGGCTTGGCGGAGGATGTCTGCAAGATCGCCCGCAGTTCGCAGGTGAAGAAATATTCCGCCCGTTACGGCCTGGTGCTTGTCACCAACTTTCGCGATTTCGTACTCGTGGGCGCTGATGCCCAGGGCAACCCGTTTCCGATGGAGTCGTACACGCTGGCCGAGACCGAATCGGAGTTCTGGCTGGCCGCCTCCCATCCCCAAAAGACCGCCGAGGCGGCAGTTTTGAAACATTGGCGCAAAAGAAGTGTTTCTTCACATTTACGCTAAGAAAGGAAATGGCCGTTTCCTTTCTTAGCGTGCGGCGATAAGAAAGCCAGCCTTCTTAGGGAATTCAAGTAAGACATGGCGGCGACGGCCTTTTGGCCAATCGAAGGGTCCAGACGACCCCGAACGGCTCGTACTTCGCAGCAACACATGTTCGAAGTGCGAGACAGACGTGGGCGATATTTCTTTGGTGCTTTGTTACAATAACGCGTTATAGTGTCAAATACTGAGGTGCGGAAATGGAACGAGAAGCAAAGAAGCTGTACAAACTGAAAGCCGATGTGATCGCCGCTGCCGGCCACCCGATCCGGCTTGCGATTATCGATTTTCTCAAGGACGGCGAGCAGTGCGTCTGTGACATCGCCGACTATGTCGGGGCCAAGCGATCCAACGTCTCGCGGCACCTGGGCGTCCTTCTCAATGCCGGCATCATCAGCCAGCGCAAGGATGGCCTCAAGATGATGTACACCTTGCGGACACCGTGCGTCCTGGACTTCATGAAGTGTGTCTGCGGTGTATTGCGGGAAAACGCCAAGGAAGCGACCAAAGTACTTCAGGCGTTGTAGCCAGGGCAGGGCTTTTTTCTTGTTCCATCTGTGTGAGTATAACGTAACGCAATAATGTAACGGGGACGCGATCAACTGTGGCGTGACGTTCGATAGCCATCGGACTGCGTAAATACGAAAGGAGTACAAGCATGGCTGGCTGCTGTGGAGGCAACAGTGCCCCGGCGAAGAATGCCTCGTGCTGTGGGAGCGACAAGAACAAGACCGTGCTGATCTACGCCTGTTCCGGTGGAGCGAATGTGGCGGAGATCTCAGACAGGGCCGCCCGGGAACTGATGCGCAGCGGCGCCGGCACGATGTTCTGCCTGGCCGGGCTGGGGGCAGGCATCCCCGGCATGATCCAGACGAGCAAGGATGCGGATGTGAATTTGGTGATTGATGGTTGCCCGATGGACTGCGCCAGGAAGGTCTTCGAGAAGGCGGGCGTGACGAGCTTTGCTTACGTCAAGGTGACGGACCTGGGCATCGAGAAGAAAAAGGGCGTCCCGTGCACGCAGGAACAGGTGGATAGGGTCGTTGCCAAGTGCCGAGAGGTGCTGGCAGCACAGAAGTAGCCCTCGTGTGCGGCGGCCCCCGGAATGGGAGAGGCCATGTTGAGTCAATGTCCATGGTTTGGCGGCGGATGGTCCCCTTGGTTCGTGCTTTGGCCGCTGGGCATGCTCGTATTCATGCTGCTCCTGGCCATCATCTTCTGTCGTCGCGGCGGGATGTGTTGCGGGCCGTGGGGCCATGCTGGGCATCGCACTCCGCTGGATATTCTCAAGGAGCGATACGCCAAGGGAGAGATCAACAAGGACGAATTTGACCGAATGAAGCGAGACATACAGGACTGACAGGAGAAAACGATGAAGTTGCAGATTCTGGGCACCGGCTGCCCGAAGTGCAAGAAGCTGGCTGAGAACACCGAGGCGGCCGCTAAGGCGCTGGGGATCGAGTACACACTGGAGAAGGTCACGGACCTCAGCGCCATAATGCAGTTCGGCGTGATGATGACCCCGGCACTGGCTGTGGATGGCCAGGTCAAGGTGGTCGGCAAGGTGCCCGATCCCGAGGCCATCAAAACATTCCTTCGATGACTCGCGATCAAGTGTTTCGATCACCAGCGTGGATGGAAAGGAATCGCTAGATGAGAATCAGACTGAGCCGAAATGTCTGTGGGGGCAAGTTCATCGTCATGGCAAGCTTGGCTCTATTCCTGGCCGCAGGGTGCCAGGCGCAAAGGACTAATGCCGTCTACCAGCCCGCCGCCACGCCGCGTCTTGTGGAATTGGGCACCGCCATCTGCATCCCGTGTGCGTTGATGGCGCCGGTGCTCAAAGAGCTGAAGACGGAATATGCCGGGAGGCTTGAGGTCGAGTCGATCGATGTTCTCGCCAATCCTGGCGCAAAGATCAAGTACAACGCTCCCTTCTGCGCCACCCAGATCTTCATCGCGCCGTCGGGGAAAGAGTTATTCCGACATGTCGGCGTCTACCCCAAGGAAGACATCCTGGCTAAGTGGAAAGAATTGGGCTTCGATCTATGCGCCCCGGTCACACCGCCGGAGTCTCAACCCAGCGCCTCCCCTGTTAAGGATCGTTATTAGCATGGCCAAGATAGGAAAAGTTGCCATCGTTGTCGTGCTGGCCGCTGCGGTTGTGACCGTGATCGCAACCAAGAAGGCCGCCACTTCAGCTTCATCCCCGCCGGGCAAAGTTCCAGCAGCCGGCGGTCTGCCGCGACTGGTTGATCTAGGCTCAACCACCTGCATTCCCTGCAAGATGCTGGCCCCTATCCTGGAAGAGCTGGGAAAAGAGTGCGCCGGACGGCTGCAGGTTGATTTCATCGACGTGAATCAGAACCCGGATGCGGCCAAGCCCTTTGGCATCAAGCTGATCCCCACGCAGGTGTTTCTTGATGCCTCAGGCAAGGAGCTCTGGCGGCACGAGGGCTTTATCTCCAAAGAGGACATTCTGGCCAAGTGGAAGGAACTCGGCGTGGATCTTCCGGCCTCGCCGGCGACAAGCCAACCGGCCTCCACCTCCATTCCCGCCAAGAGCGGCAGTACCTGAGGGGCGAAATGATAAACGGCCAGGGCGGCCGTTGTCAGAGGCGGTTTAGTTTGTCGAGACATCCACTGGCGAAAAAGCCGGAGATCATGATGAGAATCACGGTTTCGATTATCGCGGTCGTCATCTTAGGAGCGGCCTTAAGTGCCTGGGCGGCCGATGGGCGAGCCATCAGCACCTCGGCCCCGGCCAGCACGCAGCCGGGGGCGAGCACAAAGCCGGCGATCATTCTGTACCCGGGTTCTGTCTCAGGAGCATTGACTCATGCCAAACCGGTCGACCTTCCAGAAGGAGTTCTTTTGCGCTGCGGAGAGCTTTGCCTGACGGAGAAGGACCTTTCCCAGGAGATCGCAAAAGGCTCCCCGGAAGTGCAGGGCCAGCTCAAGAAGAACAAGTTCTTTGTGCTGGAGAATATGGCCACAGGCAAGCTTCTCCTCCTAGCGGCCAAGGCGGAGGCGGCCAAGGCCGGCAAAGACATTTCAGGAAAATCAGACCAGGAATTGATCAAGAGCTACATGGCCGGCAGGGTTGGCGAGGTGAAGGTCACGGATCGGGAGGTCGCCGAGTTCTATCAGAACAACCAGGACGTCTGCGGCGGCGCCAAGCTGGAGCAGGTTCGTGCCCAGATTGAACCTTACCTTGTGCAGCAGAGGCAGCAGGAGCTCACGTCGAAGCAGATCGCGACGCTGGGTAAGCAGATGATCGTCGAGGTCTCGGATCCATGGACACGCGACCAGGTGATTCTGGCTCAGGATAACGTGGTGGATCGCGCCCGGCTCAGCGGCAAGCCTTCGGTCGTAGATTTCGGCTCGAAAGGCTGCCGGCCGTGCGAAATGCTCGCCCCGATCCTGGAGACGCTCAAGAAGAAATATGAGGGCCGGGCCAACGTCCTGTTCGTTTCGGTCACACAGGAACAGATTCTCGCCGCCCGCTACGGCATCGAATCGATCCCGGTGCAGGTCTTCTTCGACAAGGACGGCCGCGAGGTCCTCCGCCACACGGGCTTCTGGCCGCAGGCGGAAATCGAGAAGCAGATGGCCAAGCTGGGAGTGAAGTAGATGGAAGGCCTATTCACCGCCCTGACGCGGGCCGTGGAGGGCACGCCCGCCATCGCCCTGGGTGCGGCCTTCCTCTGGGGCATCTTGAGCGTTGTGCTGAGCCCCTGTCACTTGTCCAGCATCCCGCTGATCGTTGGGTTCATCGACCAGCAAGGGCGGGTCTCGCCGCGCAGGGCGTTTGGCATATCCGGCCTGTTCGCCATCGGCATTCTCATCACGATCGCCGCTATCGGGGCGATCACGGCCGCGGCCGGGCGAATGATGGGCGATGTGGGCCGATACGGTAATTACGTCATCGCCATCCTTTTCTTTGTCGTTGGCCTGGTGCTCCTGGACGTGATCCCGCTGCCGTGGTCAGGGCCCGGCCAGGTGGGCATGAAGCGCAAGGGCCTGCTGGCGGCATTCATCCTGGGTCTGGTGTTCGGCATTGCCCTGGGGCCGTGCACCTTCGCGTACATGGCGCCGATGCTAGGTGTCACATTCAAGCTGGCCTCTACCAGCGTGGCGTATGGGGGTTTGATGCTGGCGGTCTACGGCGTGGGGCATTGTTCGGTCATCGTGGTGGCCGGGACAAGCACGGGGCTGGTGCAGAAGTATCTGAACTGGAATGAAAAGTCCAAGGGCGCGGTGATCCTGAAGAAGGTCTGCGGCTTGCTGGTACTGGCCGGCGGCGTGTACCTGATCTATGTGGCGAAATAACCATGGGTGAAATTGACAAATGCAACTGCAGCGGCAGCGCGGCCACTGAGGAGCAAGCCGGCAACGCCTGCAGGTGCCGCGCGCCCCATCGCGGCAGGTGCTGGTTGCTGGGGATTCTGTCGGCCGTGGCGTGGTATGCCATCTACGTCAACCTTGCACGGGCGGCCAAGTGGCTCACGTACTCACTGCTGCACCTGGAGCAGGGCAAGCACTTAAGCTCGGCCGTAGAGTTCTTCATTTTCGAGACGCCCAAGGTATTGATGCTGCTGATACTGGTGGTGTTCGGCGTGGGCATCATCCGCTCGTTCTTCACTCCCCAGCGAACGCGGCGAATCCTGTCTGGCCGTCGCGAGTTGGTCGGGAACATCCTGGCGTCGCTGCTTGGGGTCGTGACTCCCTTCTGCTCATGCTCTGCGGTGCCGCTGTTCATCGGCTTTGTGACGACCGGCGTGCCGCTGGGCGTGACCTTCTCGTTCCTCGTTGCCGCGCCGATGATCAACGAGGTGGCGCTGGTGCTGCTGTTCGGCCTGTTCGGCTGGAAAGTCGCGGCCTTATACATGGGGACGGGCCTGGCTGTCGCCATTGTCGCCGGTTGGATCATCGGCCGCCTGAGGCTGGAGAAGTGGGTCGAGCCGTGGGTGCACCAGATGCAGGTGAACACAGCCAGCCAGGAGGAGAAGCTTTCCTGGACCCAGCGCCTTGGCCTGGGCCAGACGGCCGTGCGGGAGATAGTCGGCAAAGTGTGGCTATTTGTCGTCCTGGGGATCGCGGTGGGCGCCGGCATTCACGGCTACGTGCCGGAGAACTTCCTGGCGTCGATCATGGGCAAAGAGGCCTGGTGGGCGGTACCCGTGGCGGTGTTGCTGGGCGTACCGATGTACTCCAACGCCGCCGGCATCATTCCCGTCGTGCAGGCCCTCTTGGGCAAGGGCGCGGCATTGGGCACCGTGCTGGCGTTCATGATGTCGGTGATCGGCCTGTCGCTGCCTGAGGCGATCATTCTCCGCAAGGTGCTCACCATCAAGCTGATCCTGGCCTTCTTCGGCGTGGTGGCCTTCGGAATCCTGATCGTGGGCTACCTGTTCAATCTGATCATGTAAAGAAATCAGAATCCTCTTGTTTCCAAACCGGCGGCGGGATATACTTCGTTATCTGGCGAAGTATCGCAGCGAGAAACCGAGGTCATCATGGGTGAGCCCAAGAGCTGTTATGGCGACATGTTCCCCGACGTGGATCGGCTGGAGAACAACTGCCCCCTTCAGGGCCAGGCTTTTACCGTGCTGGTCGAGAGCAAGGGTATTGGCGTATCGGGCCGCGCGATCACGGTCAACTCTGACCGGTGGAAGATGTGCGTGGCCTGCGAGCGATACCGCGATTGCTACGACTTGAGCATGGCGAAACTGCTGTTCACCCATGTCGTGGACTCCCGGCTCTAGGAGCGTCCGATGCGTGAGTTCATGGCGATCACGAAGGCCCTGGCGGATGAGAACCGGACGCGGATGCTGTTATTCCTGCGCGGGGGAGAAATGTGCGTCTGCCAGGTCGTGGAGATGCTGGGGCTGGCGCCCTCGACGGTGTCCAAGCACCTGGACATCCTGCATCAGGCCGGACTGATCGAGTCGCGGAAGGTCGGCCGGTGGGTGTACTACCGACTGCCGGATAAGCCATCGCCCGCCGCCGCCAAGGCGATTGAGTGGCTCGATTCATCCCTGTCGCGCGAGCCGCGGATCGTGGCGGATGCCAGGCATCGGAAGGTCGTGTTGAAGATGGATAAAGAGCAGCTTTGCTGTCGTTACACGAGCGGGACAAAATGAACGATGAGTGAAAAACTGAAAATCCTGTTCCTGTGTACCGGCAACTCCTGCCGCAGCCAGATGGCCGAGGGCTGGGCGCGGCATCTCAAGGGCGACGTGATCGAGGCGTACTCTGCCGGCGTGGAAACGCACGGGCTCAACCCGCTGGCCGTCAAGGCTATGGCCGAGGCTGGCGTGGACATCTCGAAGCACTGCTGCAAGAACGTTTCGACCCTGATGAATGTGCCGTTCGATTACGTTGTCACCGTGTGCTCCAGCGCCAACGAAGCGTGCCCCAGGTTCCCCGGCAAGGCCAAGGTGGTTCACGTCGGGTTCGACGATCCGCCCAGGCTGGCACAGGGCGCCAAGAGTCCGGAAGAGGCGTTGTCTCATTACCGGCGGGTGCGGGATGAGATTCGCACGTTTGTCGAGCGCCTGCCCGAGGCGTTGGTGGCTGGACGGAAGAAGGAGTAACTGGAAATGGCAGAAGGGATTGCCAAGAGACTTTCGTTCCTTGACCGGCTCCTGACGCTGTGGATCTTCCTGGCGATGGCCATCGGCGTGCTGCTGGGCTACGCCGCGCCGGTGGTCGGCGATTGGATCGGGTCGCTGAAACCCCGGGGCAGCCAGACGAGCATTCCCATCGCCATCGGGCTGATCCTGATGATGTACCCGCCGCTGGCGAAGGTGAAGTACGAGGAGCTGGGCGATGTCTTTGGCAACTTCAAGGTGCTGGGCCTCTCGCTGGTGCAGAACTGGATCATCGGCCCGGTCCTCATGTTCGCCCTGGCGCTTGTCTTCCTGAGCGGCCGGCCGGAGTTCATGGTCGGCCTGATCATGATCGGCCTNNATCGGCCTGGCCCGCTGCATCGCGATGGTCATCGTGTGGAACGACCTGGCCCGCGGCGACACCGAGTACGCGGCCGGGCTGGTCGCCTTCAATTCGATCTTCCAGGTGCTCTTCTACAGCGTGTACGCCTGGCTGTTCATCAAGGTGCTGCCGCCGCTGCTGGGCTTCCAGGGCGCGGACACCTCGGCCATCACCATGGGCCAGATTGCCCAGAGCGTGTTCATCTACCTGGGCATCCCGTTCCTGGCGGGCATGCTCACGCGGGGGGTGCTGGTCAAGGCCAAGGGCAAGGAATGGTACCACGGCCGCTTCATTCCGAAGATCAGCCCGATGACGCTGATTGCGCTGCTGTTCACGATCGTCTTGATGTTCTCGATGCAGGGCCGGAAGATCCTCTCCAAGCCCCTGGATGTGCTGAGGATCGCCGTGCCGCTGCTGATCTACTTCGTGGTGATGTTCATGGTCAGCTTCTGGATGGGCCGCAAGATCGGCGCGGGCTACGCCAAGAGCGCCACGCTGTCCTTCACGGCCGCCAGCAACAACTTTGAGCTGGCCATCGCCGTCGCGGTAGGCGTCTTCGGCATCCACCATGGCGCGGCCTTCGCGGCCGTCATCGGCCCGCTGGTAGAAGTGCCGGTGCTGATCAGCCTGGTGAACGTGAGTTTGTGGCTCAAGCGCAAGTGGTTTGCAGGCGATCCTGCCGAGTTGCAGGCGGCTGGCGGCTGCGCGACGGGCAGCTATCGAGACATCCATGGGCCTGGCGGCACGCACGATTAAATTCACATCAGCCGGCACGGGCTTTGGCTGAGGCAAGTGATGTCGCACCGCCCGTGCGGCGGCGCACACGATGAACGACTGTTGATACGACGCTTTTGCAGAGGAATGAATCATGAAACCGTCCGATCAGACTCATGAACTCGTGAAGAAGGCGTACGGCGAGGTTGCCCGCAGGCAATCGAGCTGCTGTGGCTCGTCCAACTCCACAATCTCCTGCTGCGGCGATGACAAGGCGTTCGTCGTCCAGGACCATCCGGTTCCCGAAGCTGAGCTTGGCCTATCCTGCGGAAACCCGCTGGCGTTCGGATACATCAATAACGGAGACGTGGTCTTGGACCTCGGCAGCGGCGCCGGCAAGGATGTGTTTCTGGCGGCACAGAAGGTTGGCGACGCAGGCCGGGTCATTGGCGTGGACATGACGCCCGAAATGCTCGCCCTGGCCCGTAAGAACGCGGTGAAGTTCTTCGAGACGACTGGGCTTGCTAACGTCGAATTCCGCGAGGGGCACATCGAGCAGTTGCCACTGGAGGATGCCAGCGTGGACGTTGTGATCTCCAACTGCGTGATCAACCTCTCGACGGACAAGCCGCAGGTCTTCCGGGAGGTCCATCGCGTCCTCAGGCCCGGCGGCAGGATGATTGTCAGCGACATCGTGCTGAACCGGCCCTTACCGCAAACGGCCAAGAACGACGCCGACCTCTACGCCAGCTGCATCGCTGGAGCGCTGCTGCGTGAGGAGTACCTGCAAGCCATCCGCGATGCGGGATTCGAAAACGTCGAACTCTTAGGCGACTGCAAGTACGCGGCTAGCAATGCCTGCGGGGATCCTGCTACCGCCCCGCACGCCGAGGCGCTGGCAGGCGTGGCGGCATCCGTTACGGTGCTGGCTCTTCGTTGACCCGCCAGCAAGCACGCCGGCAGTAAATAGTGTGTAGGGTATGCAGCTTTGCTGCACACGGAACGAAATCGAAACGACCGGCTCTCAAGAGCACCGGGACGTTGAGTGCAAGGCTTGCACATAAGGGGCCGAATCGTGCGGTCCATTTGTGTGCGCCCGCCATTGTGTCCCGTGTGCGGCGAAGTTGCACACCCTACCCGAACTGTGCTCGCGCAATCCTGGCCCTGTCCTGCCGGAGGAGCACCCTCACCCTGCTTCGCTGAAGCTACGCAGTGTGCAGGGTGTGCAGCTTTGCTGCACACGGAACGAAATCGAAACGACCTGCCCTCAAGAGCAACCGTAACTGCTTTGGCCCCGGGCGACTTCAACGGCGATGGCAAGGTTGATGGTGTGGACTTCCTGATCTGGCAGTCGCATTACCAGGGGTAGAAGCGCGGAGCGTGTAGCGCCTGGCCGCGCTGGCGCTTTGGCGGCGGTCGAGAGGCGAGAGTTGATCCCTACTTCTCTTCCCGCGCGAGCAGGGCGGCTATTGCCCTGCTCGCCCGTGGGATCGAAAACGATCTTGAGAAGCGCGTGCGCCGGCCGTATTCTCATCTGCCGGATTGCCCGGGTGAGCATAAGGCCACAGGCTGAAAGCCTGTGCCACCCACACGGTATAGACGGGAAGGCAAACCATGGCGCGCGAGCGGTTTTCTCTCGATGAGGGCTGGCGGTTTCATCTGGGCGACATTGTGCCGCCGGTGCTGGGTCCGACCCAGACCTACTACGCCGTCAAGGCCAACAAGGCCCGCGGGGCGGCGGCGCCGGAGTTTGACGACTCGGGCTGGCGCGTGGTAAGCGTGCCGCACGACTGGGTCGTCGAAGGGCCGTGCGACCCTGCCGCCGACATGGACCACGGCTACAAGCACACGGGCATCGCGTGGTATCGGCGAAGCTTCCCCATCGCGGCGGCCGATGAGGGCAAGCGCCTCCTCCTGGAATTTGACGGCGTGTTCCGCGAAAGCACCGCGTGGCTCAACGGCCATCGGCTCGGCCACCACAGTAGCGGGTACACCAGCTTCCGGTACGACATCACCGAGCTGGCCAACTACGGCGCGGCCAACGTGCTGGCCGTGCGCGTTGACGCCAGCGAATTTGAAGGCTGGTGGTACGAGGGCGGCGGCATCTATCGCCATGTCCGCCTGGTGAAGACCGACGCGGTGCACTTTGCGCCCTGGGGGATCGGCATCACCTCGCGCATCAGCAAGAACGCCGTCACCGTGACCGTTCGCGCCGAGATCGCCAACGAGCAGGATGGACCGGCCGCGGTGCAGCTTGCCGGCCGCATCGTCGATGGTGCCGGCCGCACGGTGGGGCGGATCGCCGCCGCGGCGACTAAAATCGGCGCCCACGGCGAGAAGACCGTGGCGGCCAAGGCGGTCGTCCGCAATCCCAAGCTGTGGTCGCTCGAATCGCCACATTTGTACCGGCTGGAGGCCGCGCTCAAAAGCGGCCGCCGCGAAGTGGATGCGCAGGAAATCCCCTTCGGCATCCGTACCATCAAGTTCGACGGCGAAAAGGGCTTCCTGCTCAACGGCAAGCACGTACGGCTCAACGGCACGTGCAACCACCAGGATTTCGCCGGCGTGGGCGTCGCCATTCCCGACCGGCTGAACGACTACCGCATCGAGCGGCTCAAGGCCTTCGGCTGCAACGCCTGGCGCTGCGCCCACAACCCGCCGGCCCCGGAGCTGCTGGATGCCGCCGACCGCCTGGGCATGCTGATGATCGATGAGAACCGCCGCTTCGGCACGCGTGCCGAGGTGCTGGAAGAGCTCACCAGCATGATCCGCCGCGATCGCAATCACCCCAGCATCATCGCCTGGTCGCTGCTGAACGAAGAGATCTTCATGCAGAACAGCGATGTGGGCATGCGCGTGGCCGAGAAGATGGTCCGCCTGGCGCATACGCTGGACCCCACGCGGCCGACGATCTCGGCCATCAACAGCGACTGGGACCACCCGTTCTGCCGCGTGTTTGATATTGGGGGACATAATTACAAACACCCGCACTACGAGGAGTATCACTGGGCGTTTCCCACGCATCCGATCGTGGCCACGGAGATCGCCGCCTCGGTCTCCACGCGCGGCATTTACGCCAACGATCCGGCGGCGGGGCACGTCAGCGCGTACGACGTGAACGCCCCGGTCTGGGCGGCGCCGGCCCAGGCCGCCTGGAGCGCCGTGGCCGAGCACCCGTTCGTCGCCGGGGCCTTCGTCTGGAGCGGCTTTGACTACCGCGGCGAGCCCACGCCGTACCGCTGGCCGTGCATCAACTCCGCCTTCGGCATGCTCGACACCTGCGGCTTCGCCAAGGACAACGCCTGGTACTACAAGGCCCAGTGGGTCGATGCCCCCGTGCTGCACATCCTGCCGCACTGGAACTGGGCCGGCCGCGAGGGCCGGGAGATCGACGTCTGGTGCCACACCAATTGCGACAGCGTGGAGTTGTTTGTCAACGGCCGCTCCGAAGGCCGGCAGGATGTTGCGCCAAGTTCCCACGCCGCCTGGAAGGTGAAGTACGAGCCGGGGCGGCTCGAGGCCCGCGGCTATCGCGGTGGCAAAGAAGTGGCGGCGGCGAAGGTCGAGACGACCGGGCCGGCGGCGGCGATTGCGCTTGCTTCCAGCCGGCCAACGCTGGCGGCCGATGGCCAGGACGTCAGCGCCATCACCGCGGCCGTCGTGGATGACCAGGGCCGCCTCGTGCCCACCGCCGACCACGAGATCGTCTTTGCGGCCGACGCCGGAGCGGCCATCCTGGGCGTGGGCAACGGCGACCCCGCCAGCCACGAGCCGGACAAGGCCGACCGGCGACGGGCCTTCAACGGGCTGTGCCTGGCGATCCTCCAGTCCTCCACCGCCGCCGGACCGATCACGCTGACCGCCCGTTCACAAGGCCTGCGGCCCGCCAGCATCACCCTCCGCGCCGTCAAGGCACCGCGAATGGCGGCCCTGCCGGTATGCCCGCCGGCGCCGGCGAAACCTTGAACTGGGGATCGTCCCCAGTCGCCTGGGGTCATCGCTGGGTGCCGTGGCTGCTTTTTTCTGCGAGGGTGTCCGATAATTCGTCGGGACTCTTCCCTCAGAATAGACACGGGCGCAAGCCCATGGAATTCAAGGCCGGGTGCCACGGCGGCGTCGTTTGCAGCCGTGCGCCGCAAGCCAGGACAAAACGCAACGTCACCATGGAAACAGGCAATAGTCACCACGAGGTCAATCGAAGCCGCAGCCGGTCCCACCGAACCTCTCATCTTCGCCCTGGCCCGGCGCACGGCTGCAAACAACGCAGCCGTGGCACCAACATGTTGGGTCGGTGGCTGGTAAACCGGGGGCCGGTTACTCGGCCCGTTCCAGCATCCGCCGAATTGTCGGACACCCTCGCGAAAGGATGCAGCCACGGCACCCAGCTTGTGTGCTGCACCGGCTGCATCTGGAAGATCAGCCCAAGCGCCAGAATTGACTGCCGCGCCGAGTTTGCACACCGGCGCGGCTCGCCCTAGCGTTCCATCGGCCAGGGGCCGCCCACGAGTTTGCTCATCGCCGTGTGCACCTCGCCCGAGCGCAGCAGCGGCGGCAGCTCGCCGGCGGTGGACATGATGAACGTGGTGCTGTTCTTGCGGTTGAGGCTGCCGTGCGTCGAGGCCACGTGGACGGCGCCGGCGAAACTGCTCGAGCCGGAGTAGTAGTTGTCCTTCAGCGACGCCAGCACGCTGGTGGGGTGCTGCACCAGGCCGAAGTGGCCGCGCCACAGCCGCTCCAGCGGGGCGGGGTACTCGTGGTCGGCCGTGGCGGTAAAGACCGCGTTGGCATCGTAGTAGCCCTCCGCATCGGCCTTGAGCGCCGAGAGAATGGGGCGAAGTGTGAGCGGATCGCCGGCGGCGAGCTCGTAGCTGTAAGCGTCACCTTTTCGGCGGATGGTGGCCCGGCCGCCGGCGCTATCCAGCACGGTCACGGCCGCACCGTCGGTGAAGCTCACCAGGTCCACGCCCGGACAGCCGGCCAGGTCGGCGGCCAGGGCCGCGGGCCGGCGGGTGTCGAGGCTGGCGTAGGTGACCAGGCCAAAGCGGATCCACACGACATCGCGCTCGCCGTTCAAATGATCACGCAGCCGCCAGCCTTTCTTCTCCAGGTACTTCGCCATGGGCGCCAGCGTGCTGGGCGTGTAGGAGTGGCCGTGATCGGCGGTGAGCGTGATCTTGACCATGCCGTGTGTCCGCCAGAGCACCTGGTTGATCATCCGCTCGGTCCGCTCCAGGCAGCGCTTCTGGCCGACAGCGCCATCCTGCGTGCCCACGCCGGCGGAACTGACGAAGTAGGCGATGAATTCCTGGCAGCCGCCGCGCTCGAAGCCCTTGAGGGCGTCGTTGATCTCCTTCCGGAAGACGGCCCAAGGCTGCACGTAGCTGATGGCGTCCCACAGGATACTGGCGCGATAGCGAAAGAAACGGGCGTACGGCTCATCGGCGCCGGTGAGGTAGCTGCCGGCGCCGCCGACGACCTGGTTCGCCTGGCGGTCGAAATACTGGGCCTCATAGCCGGCGCAAGGAATGTAATTGAAGACATCCTCCAAGCTCGTGTCCGTCAGCGTGGGGTAAGGCGCGATGACCCGCGAGGGGGCGTGGAACATCCGCAGGCCGCCGGCGTCGTAGTAGGCCTTGACCACGTCATAGCCGAAGCCGTCCAGGATAATCACCAGGTGCCGGCAGCGCTGGAAGGGAATCGCGTCGAGGTCGACGATATCATCGGCACTGCCGCGGCCGGAGCGGTCAAAGCCGATGCGGCTGATCCGCCCATCGGTATCGGCGAAGAGGAAGAAATCCGCCCGGCCGGCGCCCTGCGTGTCATACGCCCGCACGGAAGGGCCCGCGGCGGCGGCCACGGGCTGCGCGGGGAAGGACAGGACTTGGCCGCAGCCGCACAGGGCCAGAGGCAGGAGGGAAAGGAGAAACCAGCGGGCATAGGGGCATCTCATGAAGCTGCTTTCAAAAAGGACTATTCAATCCGTACATATCGCTCAACGAAGCGTGTATTCTACCCGGCCGGTGCGCGGATTCTTGGCTCAAGGCTGATAAACACTTCCCATTTTCAAGAACGCGTCGAGTACCATCCGATAATCGCTGCCAGCGCGCGGTCCCTTGCAGGCCGGCGACGCCGATGGCCGCCTTGGGAGAAGGCGACATCCGGCCGCTACACTGGTGGGAACGCCTGAGATCAACAGGCAAGATCAATAGGTGTGTCATGCGATGCAAAACGTTTTTTTTGTTTATAGGCGTCCTTGTGGCGGTGGTGGCGGTGCGGGCAGAAGGTCAATCTGCGGCTCCGCCGTGGGTGGGCAATCGGGTGGGCGTCAGCGATGAGGTGCTGCCGCCGTGGTCGCCGGTGAACGTGTCGGGGCTGGATGTGGGGGTATGGGGCCGGGCGCACCAATTCGGCCCCTTGCCGCTGCCGGCCTCGGCGCTGACGCGCGGCGCGGAGATGCTGGCCGGCCCGGTGACATTGGCCGGCGTGGCCGATGGCGCGCTGTTGACGTGGACGGCCACGAGTGGGCAGGTCATCAGCGCAATCCCCAGCGTGGTCCGGATGGCGCTGTCGGCGGAATCCGACACGCTGCGATGCAGCGGCCAGGTGAGCGTTGAGTACGACGGCATGATCCGCTGCGACCTTTCCATCGCCCCCAAGGCGGGCCAGGCGGTCATTCAGCGGTTGGACCTGGAGATTCCCCTCGTGCCCGAGCGTGCCCTGTTCCTGCACACCTGGCCGGGCGCGCGCGGCAGCGCCGCCAATTCGCTGGCCCTGCCGCCGGGCGGCTATCACGGGGGGTTTAAACCGGTGGTCTGGCTGGGAGACCAGGATCGCGGGCTGTGCTGGTTCTGCGAGTCGGACCAGAATTTCTTTCTGCCGCTGCCGCTGACCGCGCTGGACATCCAGCGCGAAGCCAACGTGGTCATGCTGCGCGTGCACCTGGTGGGCGTGCCGCAGACGATCCGCGCACCCCTGCAATACACCTTCGGCTTCCAGGCCACGCCGGTCAAACCCCTGGCGCCGGATGCCTGGGACTATCGGACCGTCCACAATGGCAGCTACACCCTGTCCGAGGATGAGCTGAACCACATGGCCGCCTGCCGCGTGCGGACCGTGGTTTTCCATGAACAATGGACGGACATCCAGAATTACCCCATCACCACGCGCGCCACGGATCTGGAGAGTTTCATCTCGCGCTGCCACCGCCGGCGGATGCAACTGCTGCTGTACTTCGGCTACGAGATGAGCACGCTGGCCCCCCAGTGGTCGACGTGCAGTCAGCGCTGCCTGACCGTGCCCAGGGTCGGCCCCTACACGCGGGAGCCTGCCCAAACCTGCTGGGGGGTTTGCTATCGCAGCGACTGGCAGGATTTTCTCGTGCAGGGCATCCAGCAGGCCCTGGACAGCTACGGCGCCGATGGCGTGTACCTGGATGGAACCTCCGTTCCCCAGGCCTGCTGCAACCAGCTGCACGGCTGCGGGTACGTGCGGCCGGACGGCTCGGTGGGCATTGCGTACCCCATTTTCGCCGTGCGGGACACGATGAAGCGGATCTACACTGTGGTCAAACACCATGACCCCAAGGGCCAGGTGAACGTGCACCAGTCCTCCTGCATGTCGATCCCCACGCTGGCGTTTGCCACCAGCTACTGGGACGGCGAGAACCTGCAGTCGGCCACGCGTCCGCCCTCGGCCCTGGACCTGCTGTCGCTGGCTGCCTACCAGGCCGAGTTCATGGGCCGCAACTGGGGCGTGCCGGCCGAGTTCCTTCTGTACAACCCAACCGCCATCCGGCATTACGAAGGCCTGTCGCTGTCGCTGCTGCACGATGTGCCGCTGCGGCCGACAACCGATGCGGACCTGCTGGAATCCGCCCGGCTATGGAAAGCGTTCGACCTGTTCGGCCGCCACGAGGCGCAATGGCTGCCGTACTGGGCCAATGGCAGCTACGTCGCGGCCTCGCCGGAAGGAATCAAAGTCTCGATTTACAACCGCCCGGGTCGAGGCTTCATCGCGGTGATCGTCAACGCCGGCCGCACGCCCGCCGCGGCCAGCGTGAAATTCAACCTGGCGGCGCTGGGTCAATCGACAAACCTGCTGGCCCGTGATGTGCTTCGCGGCGTGCCCGTGGCCATCACCGCGGGGGGGCTCAGCGAGCAGTTGGGATTGCTGGAAAACGCGGTGGTATGGTTGACGCCGAAGTAGACCGGCGCCGCGGCGCGAATCCTGCCAGAGTCCGGCGCTTAGCGCTCCGGCCGCACCAGCGATTCGCCGTCCATCGGGGCTGGCGGCTGCTTGCCCATCAGCGTCAGAATCGTCGGTGCAAGGTCCACGGTCCGCGCCACATCCAGCCGCCGGTGCGGCACGCCGGGGCCGGCGATGGCCATGGGCACCTGCATGTCGTCCGGGCGAATGCCGCCGTGGCCGGAGCGCCGAAAGGTGTCAAAGTCCCAGCCGGGCTGGGCGAAGATCACGATATCGCCCGCCCGCCGCGACCGGAAGTACGCTAAAATCTGCGCCGGCAGGTCCGGGTAGTCCGTGGGGAGGGTGGCATTGAGCCACTGGCGGCTGGTCATGGGTTTACTGCCGTCCAGCACGGCCGCATCCACCTTGCCTTTCCAGCCCAAGGGGTCCTCGCCGCGAATGAGGTGGTACGTGATCGCCGCCTCGCGGCCGCCTTCCTGGGTGAATTCCACCTCGCCGTTTTCGCGCAGGATGCGCACGGCGTCGGCACCGCGGCGGTAGGCCACGGCATCGACCGCGTCCAGCTTCACCAGCGTGTCGAGCAGGTCCACCGTCCGCTTGGGCTGACCCTTGCGGAACGGGTCGCGGTGCAGGAACGTGGGGTAGTGATGCAGATCCTCCACCGTCGGGCGCTCCAGCCACGGCAACCATTGCTGGGGGGGACCATCGCCCCGCGGCGCCCGCAGGCAGACGGCGAAGTAGCGGTCGCCGCTGCCATAGGGCACGGCAAATTCGCTGTCGTATCTTTTCAAGCGCGTCTCGAAGGGCAGCCGCTCCCACCAATGGGCGCGGTCCAGGTCCAGACCGACCTTCTGCTCGAGGAACCGCTCCAGCGGCATGTGGCGGTTGACATCCAGGTGTCCGTGGTCGCTGACCAGGGCGATATAGAGCTTATCGAGCAGCCCGGCGCGCTGGAGATCGCCCAGCACGCGGCCGATCTGTCGGTCGGTGTGCGCCAGCGCGGCGCGGTAGTGCGGCGAGGAGGCGCCGTGTTCATATGCGTTGAAATCCGGCGCCAGCAGGTACACGGTCGTGATGGCCGGGAACCGCCCGACCTGGCGCGAGATATCCGCCAGACGGTCAAACCGCGACAGCGTCAGCCGGTCCAGCAGCTCGAACCAGTCGAACAGGTACGGCCCGACGCCGGTGATGGCATCCTCGACGAACTTGGTGCAGCCGCGGTGCGGCTGAAAGAACAGCGACCAGGTCATCTCCTCGGGGAACTGCTCGTAAATGTTGGGAACGTTGTAGTCATCATCCAGCTTGTTCTTCTGGGCCACGGTGCCGTAGTCGCGCCAGATGAGCGTGTTGCGGTCGAACCAGTTGATGCCCGTGATGTTGTGGTGGCCGGGGAACTGCCCGGTGACCACGCTGGTCAGATTGGCCAGCGTGACGGTGGGCGTGCTGGCGATGGCCCGCGGGGCATACAGCCCACGATCGACGAAGTACTTCTTGATGGCCGGCAGCTCGCCCGCCTCGAGCATCTCGTTGAAAACCTGCGCGCTCACGCCATCCACGAGAAACACGATGGCCCCGTGCACCTTGGCCCCCGGCGGCATGCGGAAATCCAGGCCGTACGTGTCGGCCGGCCCGTTGGCACGCGGGATGCCGCAGCCGGCCACGGCGAGCAGCAGCGCGGCAACGGCGAGGGCCTGCACCCACGCGCTGCACGCCGGCCGGCACACGGTTCGGCACCATCGATTGCATCGGCTCTGGTTCATTGCCCGCTCGTAGTTCATGCGTCCATCGTAGCTGCCGGCAGCCCGATCACAAAGCGACTCCGCCGCGACAGCCTTCTAGAACGACCCGTGACCCACCTTGTGGATAGGCAGAAAATCATATCCGCTTTTCGGGGATGAACCCCGCGCCGGCCGTTCTCACACACGTTCTAGGTCTGTTCCGGCGGTATTTCCGCCTGCGGCCGGGGCTGCCAGTCGGGCGTGGGGTCGCAGCCGGTCAATAAAACGGTGACAAGCTGGGCCATGGTTAAGAGGTCCAGCAGATTGTGGTGGAGGATGTCGCGGATGCGGCGGGCATCGCCGCTGCGCACGAAATCGTGATAGGCGTCGGGGATGGCCGCCCCGGGAATGTCGCCGGCGCGGTGGCGGCCCAGGAGCCGCCGCTCCAGGTGCTGGAGCGAGAAGCGGCGAAGCTGGCCCTTCCAGCGGCGGCGGGCCTCGTGCAGCAGGTCCAGGTGCGGCGGCTGGGCCCACGGGCTTTGCAGGCCGTAAAAGGCCGAGCGCTCGCGGATCTGCGTCAGGTCGAAGGATTTGCCGTTGAACGTCACCAGCACGCCAGCCTGCTCGTACTGGCGGTTGAAAATATCGAGGATGGCCGCCTCCTCGCTGTAGTCGCGGGCCAAAAACTGCTCGGCGATGAGCTGGCCGTCCTGCCATTTCATCAGGCCGACCAGGAAGATCATCGTGCCGGCCAGGCCGCAGGTCTCGGTGTCCATGAACAGCAGGTCCGGCGGGTTGGCGTTGGCCACGTGGCACAGCTCCGTCGAGGCCGCCAGCTCGTCAAAATTGTGGCGGGCGCCGGCCAGGACGGCGGCGTAATCGCGGGCGATGGCCAGGGCCTCGGCCTCGGCCGCCAGCGGCTTGCTAATAAGCCAGCAGCGCCTGCCCGCGCCGTCCGCGCGCTCAGCGCCGCCGCACGCCTCGGCGATGGGCAAGGGCTCACCCATCAGCGCCGGCAGGATCGGCAACATGCCGGGCATGACCGCCGCGGGGCGCGGCAGGGCGATCTGGATGCGAGGCGCAATCGCCGCGGCCTCTGGTGTGGCACAGCCGCCCTCGGCTGTGCCGTTTGGTAGCGGGTTGCCGGTTTCGGAGTCGGCACCGCCGGGGGCGGCTGTGCCACACTCCGGCGCGCGGTTCACGCCGCCGTGACCGAATCGCTCCAGCAGCTCGCGCCCGGTGACGATTTCGCCAGCCGGCCGCTTGCGCAGCAGCAGGTCGAGCTTGCGACGGCGTGACTCGGGAATGTCCATGGCTCTATTCTAGGCAAACGCGCGCTTGCCGAATTTGGGATTTTCGTATGAAGCTCAGATTGAGCCGTGTTCCCAGGCCCGGAGGGCCGAAAGTCCTTGTAGCCGGGGGCGTAAGCCCCCGGAAAACAGCCAATCACGCGTGAGCCCCGTAGGGGCGAAAGATCTATTTGCGCTGAGTTGCTCTGCTGGACTCGGTTCTTCCGCCCCTTCGGGGCTTGTACCCAGCGAGCATGCCTCCGGGGGCTCACGCCCCCGGCTACGAAGACCTTCCGGCCCTTCGGGCCTAAAAAACCAAATCGCAAACCGCAAATCGCAAATCAGATCTTCCGCAGCCCTTCCAGCAACATCGCCGTGGCCTGTTTATTAGGGACTGGATATCCAGAGCCCAGGTCGGGGTCCTGGTGCAGGGGCGGGCGGAGGTTGGCCAGGCCCACGCAGGCGGGGCAGCCGTCGACGCAGGGGCACTCGGTGACGATGGCGCGGGCCATGTCCAGCAGCGTGTCGAGCTGCTCGTAGCCCAGGCGGGCAAAGCCCAGCCCGCCGGGGTAGCGGTCGTACAGGATGATCGTCGGCTCGCCCAAGTTGGAAGAATCGACCATGCCGGAGATGTCCCGCCGGTCGCACATGGCCAAAGAGGGCAGGGCCGCCAGCATCAGGTTCCGCAGGCCCATCAGGGCCTCGATGGGGTTATAGCCGGCCTTCTTCACGGCCGCCCGCAGCTTCTCGGTCACGGGCCAGGCCAGGGCCACCGTCGATAACATCTGGGCGGGCAGGTCCAGCTCGCTCTGGCCGACCATCTCCATGGTGTAGTACTTCACCTTGCGAAAGGCGGTGGTCTGCCAGGTGACATCCGCCTCGGTGAAAAGCAGCCTGCCGGCGGCGTACGGCCGCTCATCCAGCGGCTTACCAAAGCGGCAGGAATTGGCCAGCACGGGCTGCGTGTAGTAGTCCACCTCGCTGGGCTCGACGTGGGCGATCTTCGCCTGGTCGTCGAGCTTGCGCACGAGGTAGCTGCGGCCCTCGTGCAGGTACACCGCGTTGGGGTAGACCAGCTCGGGCGCCGAGATGCTGTCGACCTGGCCGATCACCTTGTCGCCGGCGGAGCTGTCGACGATGGCGTAGGAGTCGGGGCTGATCGTCCGCAGGTTCACCGATTTGGCCGGGAAGGCTGCGCTGGACCAGTACTGCCGGCCATCAATCGCCCGCACCTCGCCCTCCTCGGCCAGGATGGAGGCCACATCGGCCATGAGCGGGCCGAAGTACTTCACATCATCGCTGGTGAGCGGTTTTTCGAAGCACGCGCAGCTCATCTGGCTGGCCAGGATGTGCGGGTTATAAGGATCGACCACCCCGTGCTCCATCGAGGCCCCAAAGAGAAACTCCGGGTGCCGCATGAGGTATTGATCGACCGGGTCGTTGTAGCCCACCAGCACGACCAGGCTGTCCTGCGCTGTGCGGCCGGCCCGGCCGGCCTGCTGCCAGGTGGAGCAGATGGTACCAGGAAAGCCGATCAGGATGGCCGCATCCAGGCTGCCCACGTCGATGCCCAGCTCCAGGGCGTTGGTGGCCGAGACGGCCAGCAGCTTGCCCGTGAACAGTTCCTGCTCGATCTGCCGCCGCTCCGAGGGCAGGTAGCCGCCGCGGTAGGGCCGGATGCGCTGCGCCAGGTCGGCATCATCGGCCAGTTGCTGCACGGCGTAGCGGTACACCAGCTCGGCCACGATGCGGGCCTTGGCGAAGACGATGGTCTGCGCGCGGCGGCGCACCAGCTCGGTGAGCAGCTTGACCGCCTCGACGTTGGCCGAGCGGCGGGTGATGTCGCCGACATCCAGGAAAGGGGGGTTCCACAGCACGAAGTATTTGCGGCCGCGCGGCGCGCCATCGTTGGCGATGAGCGTCATCGTGCGGCCGGTCAGCCGCTCGGCCAGTTCGGTGGGGTTGGCGATGGTGGCCGAGCAGCAGATGACCACCGGGTGGCTGCCGTAATGCTCGCACAGCCGCAGCAGCCGGCGGATGACCAGGGCCACGTGGCTGCCGAAGATGCCGCGATAGGTGTGCAGCTCATCGATGACGATATACCGCAAATTCCTCAGGAAATCGTGCCATTTGCCGTGGTAGGGCAGGATGCCCACGTGCAGCATGTCGGGATTGGTGAGGATGACCGAGGCCTTGTTGCGGATGTTGGCGCGGGCGTGCGCGGGCGTGTCGCCGTCGTACGTGCCGCAGGTGAGCCGGCCCGCCAGTTCGCCTGCGGCCGCCCACGTTTGAAGCGTGCCAAGCTGGTCCTGCGCCAGCGCCTTGGTGGGGAAGATGTAGAGCGCCCGCGTGGCCGGATCGGCCAGCAGCGACCGCGCCACCGCCAGGTTGTAGCACAGGGTCTTGCCCGAGGCGGTGGAGGTGACGATCACCACATCCTCGCCGGCGGCGATCTCATCCAGGGCGGAGGCCTGGTGGCTGTACAGGCGGTGGATGTTCTGGCGGTTCAGCAGCGACCAGAGGGCCTCGGGAATGGGTTTGGCCACCTCGGCGTATTTCGCCTCGCGCGGCTCCAGGGCGCGGACGTGCACGATCTGTCCCTCATATTTGGGGTCGTTGGCCAGATCATGGATGAAACCACGCGCGTCCATACGAATCATGATGGCGAAGAACGCTTGCCCGGGCAAGAGGAATTAGGTTATTGTTAGGACCATGGGCCCGGGCCGGCCCGGCTGCCAATCGGCAGAAAGGATTTCAGAATGGTTCGCGATGTCCATCCCTCACGCCAGTTCGTCGGTGAGCGGCTGTTGCCGGCCTTCGGCACCGGCGATGCCGCCGCCATGTCGCACGGCGAGCCCGGCCTGCCGCGCCTCTTCAGCGTGCACGGCCGCACGTACGAAGTGCTCGGCGTGCTGGAAAAATGGAAATCCACCGGCCCCTGCCGGTCGGGGGCGGATGAAGTCTACCTTCGCAAACACTGGTACAAGGTTCTCACCCGTCCGGCGGCCGTCATGACCATCTATTGTGACCGCCAGGCCCGCGACCGCAAACATCCCAAGGCCAGATGGTGGGTCTTCACGGTCGAAGAGGCCGAATAAGTCATACTTGATTCACGCATTCATGGCTTAATTCACCATAAGTACCTGTTATATATGGAATAGTCACTTGATTCACGCTGAATCACCATAAGTCATTGTAATTAAAGGAATAGTCACTTATTCACTGATTCTGATTCAACTCAGGTTGCCTATTTTAACATGAAGCGACCGTACATTATCGTTAGTTTTGATGCGCAGCTCAGAAAAACACTTCCAGACCGAAGTCAGGAGGAGCATACAAGCCGTTTGTTGCGCGAACGTGTAGTTGATCCCGGTTAGCATATGGCTACGCATCATAGCCGACATCCGGGTTTTCGGCAAGGGGGATTTTTCGAGATTTTTTGTTTATCGGCGCCGGGAAGGCGCGGTCGGTTGCTGAGGTGTCACAGGCTCTTGATGATCTGCCCATATCGCGAGACCTGCTCGGGCCGCACGTTGGGGTGGAAGATGGCCTGGGCCGGCAGCATGAGCTTGCCGGCGTAGCCGAAGCGGGGCGAGGGGTCGGTCAGGTCATCGCGCAGGAGAAAGCGGCCGTAGTTGCCTTCCAGCAGCACCGGCGGGGGGGCCGCGCGAAGGAAGACCCGCTGGGCCGTCGCCAGCAGGCCGCTTTCGCCCACCATGCAGCCCAGCACATAGGGAATCTCTTCGCGTGCGGCCAGGCGGGCCAGCCGCAGGGTCGGGCCCAGGCCGCCATTCTTGCCCAGGCGGAGATTCATCCACACCCGCCCTTCGGCCCCGAGCAGGACCTCGGCATCCGCCTCGGTCAGGCAGGACTCATCGGCGATCAGCGGCAGCTCGCAGCGCATGGCCAGCTCGACCAGCCGGCCGGCCGAGGCCTTGCACGGCTGTTCCACCGCCAAGACGCCGAGCTTCTTCAATTCGGCCACGCGCTCTACGACTTGTCCGTACGACCACGCGCCGTTGACATCCACGCGCAGGCCCACTTTGCCGGCCGCCAGGCCGCGCTTGAGCCGGCGCGTCACGACCTCCAGGTTCGCGCGGTCGATTTGCTCATCAAAGCCCAGCTTGAGCTTGAAACTGCGCAGCCCGTACAGCCGCATGAGGCGAAGCTGCCGGGCCGTCTTTCGCGCATCGGATGACCCGATCACGCCGCTGACGCGCACGGCCATGGCGGTCTTGGCGCGAGCGTGGGGGATCGCCCCCATCTGGCCACGGCCCTGGCCCATCGCCGCGGCTTGGCCGCTTGCGCCCCACTCCAGCCCCAGCGCACCGGCCGCGGCCAGTTCCACCGCGCAGCGGGCGGCGGTAATGATGCGGTTCTCGTGCCGGCAGGGCAAATCCAGCACCGCCTGATGGAACTGCTCCCTCGTGCGGCAGGGCGCCAGCAGCGGCCAGAAGATCCGCTCGATATCCTCGATGACCGACTCCATCGTCTCGCCCGTGACATACGGCCGCGGCAGCGCCTCGCCCCAGCCGGCGGCGCCTTCGCGCAGGCGCAGGTGCACGAGGATGGCCTCGGCCACCTCGCGCCGCGCGGTGGCGTGCTCGAAGGTGCGCATGGGCAAGGAGGTGCGGAAAATGTCCAGACCCGCCGCCAGAGAGTCGCTCATAGGAGCGACGATAACGCCAGGTGACCGTCGCTGGCAACGGGTGTGACTGTTTTCTCTCGCATCCATAGGATGATGCTGTTTCCGATGTTGTGTAACAGGCCCCCGCTTCAGCGGGGGTAGACAAGAGGCAGTCAGAATCCGCAGCCTGCTTTGGGCAGGCTTGAATGTTTGGCTTTAGCCCTCGGCGGAGCCCCTAAAGGGAAATCCCCGCGGTTAGAACTGACGTAGCCTGCAGCCGTGCGCTCACACTGGCCGGGCGGAGGGAAGGTCCACTGGCTTCATGTGGACTGGCGTTCTTCTTCTCACGCAAAGCAAAACCCATTTTGACAGATATGGCGCTTGGCTCCCCAACGGCTAAAGAACTATTAATGATAGTTCTGTTGCCAGATAAGAAAGTCCTTGCCGTCAACCATCCCGTCGCCGTTGGCATCGCCTTGGCTGCCGGTGGCGTTAGTCAGGCCGCGGCCGAAGTGGGATTGCCAGGCCAGGAAGTCCACCCCATCGACTTTGCCATCACCGTTGAAGTCGCCTTGAGCGTATGGGCTCAGGACAACGATGGTAACCTCATCGAAGGTTGCCAAGGCTGAATCGCTCACCGTCAGGCGCAAAACATAGGTTCCCATTGAGCTAAAGGTTGCCGTCGTGTTTGCGGCAGCCGTGGATGAAAACGAGACGGGCGCGGGTCCGGAGACCTGGGTCCAGGCGCAGGTGAGCGTGGCGGGGGTGGGATAGCCATCATCACTCACCACGCCGGCTAACGCTGCAGAATTAGGCAGGTACACCGTCCGGTCAGGACCCACGTTAACTATGGGGGCGCTGTTGGCATATACCACGATGGTCGAATCCGCCTGGCCGGACAATTCGCCATCATTGACGGTCAATCGCACCGTATAGGTGCCGCTCGTGCTAAACGCAAGGGTCGTGCTGGAAGTGGCGGGGGCGGAGAATGTGATGCTGGCCGGGCCGGATATTTGTGTCCACGCGTAGCTCAGTGAAGCGGGGGCGGGCAGGCCGTCGTCGCTGACAACGCCGGCGAGATCCGCCGTGGACTGAGGTGGGACCTTTGTCTGGCCAGATATGCTGACGACAGGAGCTTGGTTAGGGGGAACAAATGTAAATGTATAAACAAACACATCCAGGCCGCCCGCATTGGGTCCTGCCAGACTGCCGGTGGTCGTGCCGCAAAAGTAGAGTTTTCCGGCAGGATCAATGGCCAGATGGCAGTTGGACTCCGCCCCAGGCGTCCCAAACTGGTAGGCCCAGAGGCGGTTGCCCTGGGCATCATATTTGATCAGGACCGCATCGGTGCCGCCCTGGTTTGGGGCCGCAAGATCCCCGGTCGTCTCGGCCGCGACAAGGATGTTACCGGCGTTGTCAACAACGACGGAGTCACCGTAGTCATCACCAGCGGAGCCGAACTGGCGAATCCAGAGCATAGTGCCGTTCGCATCCAGCTTGGCCAAGAAGATGTCCTGCCCGCCGGCGTTATTGCCGTCCAGGCTTGCGGATGTGTTGCCGCAAAGGTAGACGTTTCCAAACCGATCTGCCGCCATGGAATTAACCGTGGAAGAAGCAATAGAACATACACGTGAAACAAGCCTCTTTCCCGACCTGTCATATTCCACCACACCGAAGAACGGGGCACTCTCCGTCAGCCATACATTCCCAGCCCTGTCGGATGTCATAGCTTCAAACACGTTCGGATACTCACCACCGCCCCAAATCCAGTTGCCGTTCGCATCGTATCTCTCAAGGGTAACGAAATAATTCCCGCCGCTCGCGGCACCGTACACCCCGGAGACTCCATCAAACGCGACAAACGCGGTTTGCGCAGATTGACCGATCGGGATCTGGTCGTTCGTCGACCAAAGGAGTTTGCCCGTTGCATCGTATTTGAGGAAATAGATTCCGGAATTCCAATGCGGGTTCATTTGGCCGGTGGCATATCTGGCGGAGCACCCGATGTACACGTTGTCTGCCGCGTCCACAGCCTCGGACTGGAATAAGTCATGCTCATATCCGGCGGTGCCTAGATGACCAGAATACTCACTTCGCCAAAGCCGGTTGCCGTTCGCATCATATTTTTCTATCCACCCCGTTTGGACGGAAGGCACCACATCGAATTGCATCGCCGGCCCGCATGCGCCGCAGAGGTAGAGCCCGCCGGATGCACTGAGGGCTGAAGCATAGAGATAGTCATCCAACTGCGTACCGACCTGGAATGATGATGCCAGCGGGTAAGGCGCTTCGGCCTGGGCCAGGCTGGGCAGCAGAATGATCGACAGCAAAGCGACAACTGATGCCCAAGCGGTCCGTTGGCAGTGCCTGCGACTATTCCCCGTAAGAGAAGAAGCATGGATTATCACATTTCTCTCCCTTGCCGAATGCCCAATAAATGCCGTCCTGAGACCTGTCCATCGCCCCTGCGGGGCGCCAGTTGCTAGTGACACCCATTCTAGTGCACCACTGGCGCCTGTCAAGGGTAATTAGCCTGTTACACGACAAGAGCCAACAAAAAGACGATGCGAGAAAATCTGCTCCCTCCGCTGGCAACGGGCGGCCTCGTTGACTTTGCCTATGGCCGCTTCTAGTCTCTTACCGTGCTTGAAATCGCCATCGAAAACGTGAGCAAGGTTTTTCCGCCCGCCGGCCGCGGCGATGTGCCCGTGCGCGCGGTCGACCGGGTCAGTTGCACCATCGCCCGCGGCGAGATTTTCTTCCTGCTTGGACCCTCCGGCTGCGGCAAGACGACGCTGCTGCGGATGCTCGCGGGCTTTGTGCAGCCCAGCGAGGGGAGGGTGCTGTTTGACGGCGTCGACGTCACAAACGCACCGCCGGAGCGGCGGCAACTGGCGATGGTGTTCCAGAATTACGCCCTGTGGCCGCACATGACCGTCGCGGCCAACGTGCGCTTCGGGCCGCGCACGCAAAAACGCACCCGCGCGGAGCAGAAGCGGATTGTCCAGGAGATGCTGGGTATCGTGGGCATGCTGGACCGCCGGCGGCACAAGCCGCCGCAGCTTTCCGGCGGCCAGCAGCAGCGCGTGGCGCTGGCGCGGGCCTTGGCGGTTTCGCCCAGGGGTCTGCTGCTGGATGAGCCGCTGAGCAACCTGGATGCCCGCCTGCGCGAGCGGATGCGCGGGGAGATCCGTCGCCTGGTGCGCCAGGCGGGGGCCACCGCCGTGTACGTGACGCACGATCAGGAGGAGGCGCTGTCCATGGCCGACCGCATCGCGGTGATGGATGCGGGGCGGATCGTCCAGGTGGGCACGCCGCCGGAGCTGTATCGCCGGCCGGCCAGCCGGTTCGTCGCCGACTTCCTGGGGGAGGCGAACTTTTTTTCCGGTAAGGTGATCGGCCAGGAGGGCGCCGATGTTATCGTGGACACCCCCGTCGGCCGCCTGCGGGCGGCCAGCGGGCGGATTTTGCCGGCCGGGCAGGCGGTGACGTGCTGCATCCGGCCCGAGTCGGTGACCCTGGCCGCGCCGGGCGAGATGGTTTTGCGCGCGGGCGGCTATAATCGTGTTGTCGCCCGGTGCCAGGACGCCACGTATTTGGGCGCGGCCACGCGGTATGGCTTGACGCTGGATAGCGGCCAGGTGCTGCGGGCCTTGGTCAGCGGGCCAATGGCCGCCGCCCAGTTCGGGGCCGGTGCGCAGGTGGAGGCGGATTTTGCCTCCCAAGATGTAGTGCTTCTGGAGAGTTGAGCGTGGCACGGGCTTTTAGCCTGTGGCCGATTCTTCCTGACTCAAAGTGACTGTTTTGTCTTAGGCCCGCAGGGCCGGAAGGTCTTCGTAGCCGGGGGCGTAAGCCCCCGGAAACCTGGCAAGAACGAACCAAGCCCTGAAAGGGCGAAAGAGGTTTCTCATTGGAGGAGGCGATGCGCTCTTTCGTCCCTCCGGGGCTTGGGAAGATGAGAGCCCCTTTTCCGGGGGCTTACGCCCCCGGCTAGAGATACGTGTCGACCCTTCGGGTCTAAGAAAGCGGTCAGTTTGAGTTCCTTCCATTTAGCTTTTTGCGGCCGGCGCGGCTTCCATAGGCATGCTCGCCGCCGATAACGGATAGGTCAGTGGCACGCGACGCATCGGTCACATACGAAGAGTTGCCGGCGTTATGCATCCGGGGGCGCGAGCTGCGCGGCGCGATGCGCGTCGTCACCATGGCCTGGATGTTCGGCACGGTGTGGATGGTGTGCGCCGGCGGCACGGCGGTGTTGAACCTGGGCTACCTGGCCGGCTTCACCGATTTTCACTGGGGCGTGTGGGCGGCCATGGGCTTTGCCTCCACGCTGGCGCAATTGCCGGCCAGCTACCACATCGAACGCACCGGGCACCGCAAGCGCCTGTTCATGGTGGCCAATATTTCCGGCCGGCTGATGTGGCCCGTGCTGGGCGTGCTGGCGGTGGGGCTGATGGTGCTGCCCAACACCGCCGCTGCCCGTTTGATGGTGGCGTGGATGGCCCTCGCCGTGGTGCTGGGCGCCAACGCCCTGGGCCAGTTGGCCACGCCCTCCTGGAACACCTGGATGGCCGACCTGATCCCCGCGCGCATCCGCGGCCGGTTCTTCGCCCGGCGCAACGTGTACTCGCTCAGCGTGCAGTTGACGGCCACCGTGGCGCTGGGGCTGCTTTTGGACCGCGTCTGCCCGCCGCTGCTGCGCGAGCAGATTCAGAACGGCGTCAAGCACGCCGGCGACCCGGAAGTGCGCTGGCTGGTCTGGACGCTGCTGGGCATATTCATCGTGGCCGGCATCATGGGCACGATGGATATTGCGCTGTTTCGCCGGGTGCGGGAAATCTTCCTGCGCTCGCCGCGGGCCCGCATTGCCCCGTGGGAAATCGTACTGGGCCCGCTGCGTGAGCGGCGCTTCCGCCAGTACGTGCTGAGCCTGGCCACGGTCACCTTCGGCGTGGCGCTGTCCATGCCGTTCTGCGGCGTGCACTGCCAGAAGTACCTGGGGTTCAACAACCTCGAGGCCATGCTCGTGCTGATGATGTGGGGTCCCATCGGCTCTCTGGTCTCGAGCTCCTTCTGGGGTCGGGCCACCGACCGCTGGGGCGGAAGGCCCATCCTGGCCATCACCACGGTCGGCATCGCGATGAACATCTGGGGCTGGCTGATCATGCCGCCGCACGGGCAGGTCATGGCGGCCATGGTGAACATTTTCGGCGGCATCGCCTGGTGCGGCTACGGCATCGCCCGGACGAACCTGGATTTCGGCTTCATCGACCGGGATGGTCGGTCCACGTACGGGGCCTCGACCAATGTGATTTTGGCCCTGGCCGGCGTGGTGGGCTCGCTGGTGTCGGGGGCCATGGCGCACTGGACTGAGGGCGTGTCGTTCCACATCGGCTCGTTCCAGGTCATCAACTATCACCTGGTGTTCGCGGCCAGCGGGCTGTTCCGCCTGGGCGGCCTGTTCTGGCTGATCGGCATGCCCGAGCCGGGCGCCAAGCCCGTGGGCGTGGTGGCGCGGCAGATGGCCCAGGGCGTGCTGCACAACGTGCCCGTGCTGGTCTTCGCCCCGCTGCGGATGATCATCCGTCCCGTCCGCCGGCTGATGGTGCAGGCGGCGATGAACGCCCCGCGCCCGCCGGTTGCCAAAGCCCGCGAGGAATAAGAGGGTTCGCCCATGGATGAAACCGAAGCCAAGTACCGCCTGGAGAACCTGGAGGCCATCCGCCGCCGGCTCCAGCAGGCCGCCGCCCGGCCGGCCGGCCGCGTCCTGGAGCGCAACAGCCTCTTCGACCGGCCCGAGGGCTCCCTGCGCGCCGCGGACTGCGGTCTGCGCATCCGCATCGCCCGCCCGATCGACGGCCTGGGCCATCCGCTGGCCGGCACGCCCACCAAGAGCACGCTTACCTACAAAGGTCCGCGGCGGCAGGATGCGTGGAAGCGGCGGCGGGAAATTGAGCTGACCATCGATGATGCCGACGCCGCGGGCGACCTGCTGGTGGCGCTGGGGTTTGTCTCAATGCTCAGTTTCGAGAAGCGCCGCGAAACCTGGCGGCTGGGCGACTGCCTGGTCGAACTGGATGAGCTGCCGCACCTGGGCTTTTTCGTCGAGATTGAAGGCCCCCCCGACGCCATCGGCCGCGTGGCCGGCCTCCTGGGGCTCGCCGATCAGCCGCAGGAAAAAGACACGTATGCGGCCATGCTGGACAACCTGGTTCGCGAGAAAAATATAGCGGGCAAGGAAATCAATTTCTCCGCGTAAGAAGGTGTGTGAGAACGTGGCATGGGCGTCTCGCCCATGAGTCCCACGGGCGTCTCGCCCGTGGCGCACAGGAAAGAACTGCTGGAGCACGGCCAAGATGGCCGTGCCACTCCCGGGCGAGACGCCCGTGCCACGACTCCAGGCCTTCCTGTCACAGTCCCCGGTCCAGCAGCATGAACCCCAGCCGGCTCTGGTTGATGATCATCTTGCCTTTGAAGATTCGAACCGTCCCTTTGCCCGCCGGCTGCCAATACTCCGGCCCGATCATGTTCTGCACCGTGGTCACCAGTGCATCTTCCGGACCGGCGGTCGGGCTGGTCATGCCGCCCTGACCGGTGCCCAGGCCGGAATTGGGCGATGGGCTCTGCGAGGGTGTGCTGCCGTACGAGCCGCTGGAGTAGCCGCCGCTGCGCCCGGGCGAATTGGACATGCCGCTTGAATTCGCGTTCATCCCGGTGTTGATGCCGGTCGTGCCGGTGTTGCCGGTCGTGTTGGCGCCGGCGGTGTTGTTGCCCAGCGTGCTCTGGGGCGCGAAATCGGGCACCACCAGCAGCAGGTCGGCCACATCGTAGATTCGCGTCTCCATCTGCGTATCAAGTACCGCCCCGGTGGTGATGGACAGAACGTTGTCGCGCATCTCCCAGTACACGCGCTCCAGCGGCGTCTTGTTGCCATTGAACGTCATGAAGATCAGGTCCAGCCCCTGCGCCAGCGGCACGCCGGAAACATTGAGCGTTACCGGGCTGGTCTTCTCCACGCCCGTCCGCTCCAGCGCGTGCCAATTGACCACAATATTCAGCCCCGTGCGCGTCCGCAGCGAGGAAATCACATCCTCCAGCGGCACCTGCTCGTACTGAAAATCCATGTGGCCGGTGATTCTTTCCTGCGTCGCCGCTTGCTGCTGGGCCGACGGTGCGCTGGCAGCGCCGGGGCGCGGCGAGCCGGCGGCATTCTCCACGTGGCCAACCGTGCGCATGGCGTCTGAGAACCGCCGCAGGTTCATGATCTGCATTTGTGAGGTGATAAGGAACACATTGGAATAAATCGTCCAGCCCAGCGGGGCCTTGATGTCCTTGACGCCGGCCAGAACCATGTCCAGCGCCCTGGCCACGGGCACCTTTTCGCCCGCCGCCGTCACTTTGGACTCGGCCGTCGCCCCCACGCGCGCCAAGCCCTGCCAATCCACCGCCAGCCGCGCGCCCGACTGCTGGGCGATGGCGCCCAGCGCCTGCACCAGCGTCGCGTTCTCCAGCGCCAGCGTCGGCAGCACCTTGGTGGCCACGTCCACCGCCGAAGGCGCCGGCAGCACCGCCGCGGCCGCATCCTGGCGCGCGGGTTGGCTTTGGGCCACCTGCGCCAGCGCCGAGCCAGCGGCAACCCAGACCAGGCAGGAAATCAAGCACACCGCGCTGACCCAACGCACTCGCGATTTCATACCGCGCCTCCTTCGGCCAAGCACCATCGGAAGATCGTAGACCGTTCTTCTGGCATCTGCTAAACCCCACGGCGGAAAACTTTACCGCCCTCATTATAAGCCCGCCGCCGCCAGGTGGAAGCATTTTGCAGCAGGCGGGGGAATTGGCCGCTCGGGGCTCGCCGGGGCCCGTGGCCACTCGACAACTCGGTCCCCTAAACGCTTGCCATTCCTGGTTGCCACGCTGGGTGATCTGATGCGGCATCCCCGGCAGGACCCGGGAGCCACTCTTCGACGGAGAAGTAGCATGTCCCGGTTAGCCCTGTCCCCTGTGTCCGTCCCCTTTGTCCCACTCAGGAGCAAGAAAGGGTTCCTCCAGACCCTGTTGCATCCCCTTTTCATGTCTTCATCGCTACAAGCCCGCCGGGCCCAGGACTAGCCGAAAAGCGGGGCGGAGAACACGGAGTTGACCCACAGCCCCACCTTGTGCAGCAGCAGCACCGTGGGCACCGAGACCAGCGTCAGGAAGAACAGTCTGTCAAAGCTCGCGATCCATTTGCGGTACATTCGTCAGTTCCCTTTCTCGGCTGCGACATTCGTGTCGTGTGCCGGCTGTAAGGCGACCTGAATGCCGTGGCTGCGGAGATCGCAGCCACGGCATGTGGCCAAGACAAGTGGGGAACGATGTGCCTGCCCCCTGTTTGCCCCTCCTTTTCCCCATTTGTCGCAAACGCAAGTGGCCGCTCAATTACAATGAAACCGTGTTGCTAGGGGCGACGGCGCGGCAGCATCGCGACCCCCAACCCCAGCAGCGACAAGGAGGCCGGCTCGGGAACAGGGCACTGATGAATGTCCAGGCAGAACAATCCCTCCCCAATGGTTACGTCAAAATCGAACGTAACTGATTGGCCAATGCCCACCGTGCCGGGGCCGCTGCAAATGATCCGGTTCCCATCCTCGCTGATGGTGCGGAACACATCACAGCATGCCGTGTCGGCGATTCCCAAGACATTCGTGCCGCTCACGTCAATTTCATACCCCGTCCATGGAAGGGACGAATGGTTCGTCACGGTCTTTGTGATGTGAATGCAGGGATCCGAATCGGTCGTTCCGCTGCAACTGAGGGTAGAACCATCAAGGCCGATGTAATCTTCCGCGACGTTTAAAGTCGACGTCGTATCGTCCAAGGTTGCGCTGGTATCGGCCATTGCCAGAGAAGAGGAGTCTTCCCAACTCGTATTGAAGGTAATGATTCCGGCTTGTGCCGCCGGCGTTGCCAACAAAGCCAAGCCCAAGGCGAAGAGGATGCCCAGCACATGTATCCTCTCGCTTTTCCCACCCGGTAACGCACAGTCATACTCGCGTCGAGCATCTCGGCGAGAGGCTCTCATGGCGCCCAAGCGCCGGCGCAGTCCCAGCAGCCCGCCGAGGAGAACCAGAGTCATTGTTACCGGCTCTGGAACGCAGTTGGTGATGGTGTTGGTATCGAGTGTCACCGCGCCATTACGCGCCAAGGCACTCCCATCCAGAATGCTTGCGCCGGTGGTCAGGGTGATGCTCGTGAGCGCCAGAATATGTCCTTCGAACGCAGTGCCCGTACCGAGCGTCGCGGAGCTCCCAACCTGCCAGAACACGTCGCATCCTGGCATGTTGCCGTCATTGATCATCACGACCGAGGAGTTACTCGCGGTTGTCAGCGTACTCCCGATCTGGAAAACGAACTGCGCATTCGGGTCGCCCATGGCGTTGAGGGTGAGCGTTCCTGTCAGTTGAGCCGATGACGAGAAGAAATACACTCCCGGCAGGAGCGTGAGTCCCCCAAGATCTTGGCCGGTTAAGTTCTGCGTCGGCGCCAAGCCTGCCGCAGCGTTGTACGCAGTGGTGAGATCATTCTGAGCCTGAAGCGCCACAGCGTCCGCCGCGTGTATCGTGAAGGGTGCCACCACGGTCCCGGGCGGGAAGCCCGTGATCGCGGAACCTGGGCTGACCCCCACATTTCCTCCGTCGATGATGGATAGGCCGGTATTGGTCACGGTCGTGCCGCCCAGGACCCCAAAGTCCCCCGCCGTGCCCAGTATGATGGTGGCCTGTGCCTGTAGTGAAAAACTGGTGAGTGCCATGATCGCAAGCAGAATCAGTGTTTTGCGTGTCATTTCCAATCTCCTCTGTTGTCATGAAGTCCCTGCAACAGGTGGGTGTGAAACGGGCGCGCGCCCGGTTCCACTGAGCACCTGACCAAAGTCCGTCCGACCGCCGGACGGCTTTTGCCATTCCAAGAGTGGTCCCTGAGGCACGGGGGGGGCTCTCCCCCGGGCGTCGAAAGGGCGGACCATGTTGTAATGGGTCCTGAAGGGGGACAGGCGATCCGCGGTGCATTGTCCTGGTTCAACGGCGCACCGGGGCGGGTGCAATCGACCCTGATCGTGCACGACCAAGCGTGTCTGGGTCGTGCCCCTCGAACCGGCGGGACGCTTCGCAACCAGTGGCGTCGATTCCCCCTGCGTCTTCATGTGAATCTCGGAGGTGCTTGCCTGGCCGGAGTCCGGCCGTCGATGCGACAGCCGCACGCGTTAGGGGAGAAAAGCCCCCTGGACTAGTACTCTGTCCGTCGCATCCATATGCCCCACTAGGACAATAGTAGCGGTCGAGAATCGCAAAACAAGATGGGCCGCTTATTGGGAGCAAGAGGGTTCAGGACCCAGTGCTGTCCGGTGGTGTGACGGCATGAGCGTTGTAAGACGATATGCGCATGGCGGTAGCATTCATAGAAGGGCGTCATTGATGTCGTTGTGGCGATAACCGCGGAGTCATCATTTTAGAGGATGCCAAAAGGGACAGAAATCTTAAATAAATCCAAAGGGATCAGGCCAAAGGGACCAGGCTAAAGGGACACAGGCTAAAGGGAAAGGCCACTTCTTCTGCCCCTTGCGGAAATCCAGAGGGTAGCGTGTTCAGCTTCGCTGCACACGGAACCATTTGGCAGGACGGTCGGCTTACAACATGTCCGTTGCGTCAGATGGGCAGTCTCTCGCCCCCGGCGCTCGGGAAAGCTGTTCTCTAGCGCTAGACCCGCCCCCCCCTGGGCGCCCCGGCGATGTCGTCTCGTGTGCAGCAGAGCTGCACACCCTGCCGACTTCACCGTCGCCGGTCTTCATCCGCGCTGCCGGAAGCCACCCGCAGGCTCATCCGGGCGCCGATGGCGGGCGTGATGTTCATGGCCGCCCACGGCAGCAGCAGTTCCATCGTGTAGCCGTCGGGCGCGATCGTCCGCTCGGCGGTGACCTTTGCGGTCGCATTGTCAGCGGCGGGCTTTCGCCGGTCGCCGGGGGCGTAAAGGCGCGGCGGCGACGGCTTGGGATACCGTCCCGGCGCGACACACACCTCGTACATCTCCCCGCTGGGCGCAGTCACCAGCACGTACACGTGGTCGTACCGCCAGATCTGATCGGGCTGGGCGGCCTCGAAAGGCACGGTGTCGTGCACGACCGCCAGCACGAGCAGCCCGCGGTCATCCCAGCCGATGCGCAGGCACCCGTCAAACCGCTGGGGCGGCGGACCCTCGACATCGGGGCCCAGAATGTTGATGCGAAAGCCGCCCTCGCCCCAGTCCTCCGCCTTCCCGTCGATCGTGATCCCCTCCACGCGGGGGATGGCGATCGCGGCGGGTCCAACCGCCCCCGCCGGGCCGGCCGTCGCCAGTAGCGCTATCGCGCTAGACAGGACCGCGATTGACACCAACAGTCCGCCCATGTTCATGTGCGCCTCTGGCCAGATGATGGCGGCAGGGTATCACGCCTAACTTGGGTGCTCAAGGCGAATCCTGGACGACAGAGAAACAGGGGCGGTAGCCCTTTCAGGCCGCCGCCCCAGCCGGATTCTGTGGAGTGCAGCTACGCTGCACGCGCTTCGTTTCTACCCGTGGTAATTCGCCTGCCAGATCAGGAAGTCCACACCATCGACCTTCCCATCGCCGTTGGCATCGCCGCCATCGGGCGTGGCCCCGCTGGCGGTGGGGTAATGGCTCTGCCAGATCAGGAAGTCCACACCATCGACCTTGCCATCGCCGTTGAAGTCGGCGGGCGCCAAAACGGTCACCGTTACGTTGCTCGTGCCCGTCAGGACCGAGTCGCTGGCCGTCAGTTGCAGCATGTACGTGCCGGCCGTCGAGAACGTGGCCGTCGTGCTGGCGGCGGCCGGATTGGCGAAAGCGACGGTGCCGGGGCCGGAAACCATGCTCCAGGCGGCCGTGCACGTGCCGTTGGGAAGATTGTCATCGCTCACCGCGCCGGCCAACATCACGCCGTTGGGCATCATCACCGTGGCGTCTGCGCCGGCATCAACCAACGGAGGCTGGTTGACCGGCTCTGGCACTTTGACAACTGAAACGTTGGTGATCGCCGCCACCGACTGGGTGGACGTGAAGGGGTCCAATCGAAAAGCCAGCGTGTACAAGCCGGGAGAAAACTGCCGTCCGAGGCTAAACGCATAATTGCTAAGGCCTTCATTGGCATATCGTTCATCCACCGTGCCGATCAGTTGGCCTTCCCAGAAAACAGAGAGCAGACCTTCGGCACCTGGCGGGCTTTGGAAATCCACATCAAAGGACACGGAATCGACCTGGTCCGACACGGTAACCAGTGCCGCAGCCCACACGGGCGACCCCGTGAACAGGGTTAACAACCCGCCGATCGCGTTTACGAAACCCGTGTCGCTTGTGGTAAACCCAGGCAGAGTGCCAAAGTCTCCCACGGCAACTTTTGTATTTTGCGCTTGTGAGCGTGCAAGCCCTTTAACAAAAGTCACTTGAGGTGTGGGTTGGATCAATCCATTGATTTCGGTCGGGTGTAGTTCGTCTTTGCTCAGCAGAAAACCTGGTGAAAGCGTGGGAAGGAAGTAAACGCCTCCCGTGGTCAATCCGGCTAAGTGCTGTTCGGACACCTTGCTATGGCCTGTTTGGACGACAAAGGGGTAGTTTGGATCGTAATTGGGTTCGTAGTGCGCAATATAATTGGGCTCGTATTTGACCTGAAAGTGCAAAACGCCTTTTTCATTCCCCGGCTTGAGATAGCCAATCTGGTCCCCTTGATTAATAGGTTGCCCGACTCTGGGAAGGTGGCTGGGCAGGCGAAATTCTCTATATTCAGTAAAATATCCGTTCCGGTGGTAAATGTCGACCACAGGACCATGATTTGCCTCGGACGTTATAACATTTACCACGGTTCCAGCTTTGGCGGCAATCACCTCAGCTTGCAGGCCGTTCGCATCAAAATCCAGGCAATAGTTGCCGGCGTGGTAATCGTCATAGTATGGGGGCGGATCGTTTGGATCGTTAATCCAAGACAGACCGGTATTCGCCTCGGTATTGAGCGTTACTGGACCGTCACAGCGAAGGGGAAAGGCGAAGTTGACGTCGCCCCAAGAGGTGTTTGGATCCGGCAGCGTGATGGGCGGATTCGGCGGATTCTGAACGGGCACGTATTCATTCACTACCTGCACCGTCGGCATCACGCCGACCATCAGATTCTTCACCTCGCTGGCAGACAGGGGGCGGCCAAATATGCACAAGTCGTCGATGGCGCCGCCGAAGAAGCGGTTAGCGGCCAGGTTGTAGCGGGCGCCGATAAAGATATCGGTGCTAGGGGTAATGGCCGCACCGCCCAGGGCGGTCGAGCCACCCTGCTGCACGCCGTCAACATACACCGTGGTGCCCGCACCACCGGCTGCGACGGTCATGCAGTAGAAGTGCCACAGGCCGTTGGTCAGGTTGGGATCGCCGCCGGGGATGATTCCGCCGGTGGAATCGACGGGGTAGCACAGCATGCATTCGCCCGCCCAGTCCGCAGAGCAATCCGTAAAGGCGCTGTCTTCCAGGTCGCTGAGGAGCGCGTTGAGGCTGGTGGAGTTGGCATCCCACAACCAGACGTTGACGTCGTTCTTGCCCCCGTAGGGCTGGCCCCAACTGAACAGGGCCTCGGCCTGGGTGCCGGTATGGTTATTCTGCTGGAACCAGAAGCACAGGCTGAACTGGCTGGGTGGAACGAAGTTGGGGATGGTTACATAGGCACTGCTCAGGTTGAACTGGACGGCATAATTGCCAACCTTACCCGGCACCCAGGTGACCCCGCCATGTAAGGTACCGGTATGGCCGTTGCCAGAGGAATCGGCAGCCACCGTGCCAAAACCTTCATCGAACCTCAGGTGCATGAGCAGGTCAGCACCCGTGGCCGGCCCACAAATGGCCGCGAAAATCACCAATGCAATTGCCACACCAAGGAGCTGGGTGAAATTGACATGCCTTTTGTTCATGAGGTCCTTCTCCCAAAGACTGATCGGCTGAACAAACACAAGTTGACAAGGGCGCACAAATGGCAAGTTTCACCGGCACGAGTATTGCTGGATTACAGCCCCAGACCAGCTTACCGCGCCCGGGCAGGGCGTCAAGACGAATTTCGCATCTCGGGCACCGTTTTGCGCCACATATCTGCGGAGCTGCACATCCTACGGAACTAAACTAGTCATTTGATCATCTGCGGCGGCGCAGCACAGCCGCACCTGCCAAAAACAGCAGGGTCAGGCTGGCCGGTTCAGGCACAACCATTGCCTCTCCTATCTCTGCCCAAGCACTCGTACCTGCATAGACGTCGTCGAGTTCTAGCCCCAAATGGATGTGCTGGAAGTTCTGAAGATCGTTTGGGGCAATTGGGCTAAAGGGATAGCTTTGTATGATTTCGCCCCCGCTGGTCATCATAGTTCTGGGTCGCCGTTACACGCGACCAACCCTTGACCGCGTCGATGATTATGCGCCGGGTGCCGTGGAGGATTTCGCATGAAGGACGCAGATCAGATGTCCCTAATACGCAAATTGCCCTTTCTTGACTGGCACAGAAGCCTTCCCCTGGTTCACGTATAGGATGCATGTATTTGTGCGACTACAAAACCGGCGTAACTGCCTTTACAGAAAGCTGTTAGCGCCTAAAATGACGGGCTGGCGCGCTTTCCTCCGTGGATGAATCTTTTTGCAGCCACGCGTTTTCGGAGGGGACTTGGGGACGCCAGAAGGACGGTCGGGAAACCAGATCGCGCGGCAACGGAGACAGGCGTTGCAGACACGTGGCTGCGGAAAAACGCAGCCACGGCACCCAACAGGAAATTTTCGATGAAGTCGCCATTTTTCCCCTTGCACGTACCCGGAATGCGCGGTAATATAGTTGGCTAGTAATGGCCGAGCAGATTTGGCTCGGTAGGCATGGTGGACGATACGGTGTGTACTATGTACAGGCAAGGTTCTATGGAAGGTGCCATAACGACTAATACCGTTCCCCGGACCATGGAGGGAAAGCCGAACGGTGCAACATTCCGAGGCGAATGATTTTATGTCTGATCCCAAGATTCAGGAATTGCCTGTCGGCAAGATTCGCATTGATGGGGACACTCAGCCCAGAATGGAGGTCTACGAGGATGTCGTCGAAGATTACCGCCGCGATATGGCGCGCGGGGCGCAGTTCCCGCCGGTCGAGGTGGTGTTTGATGGGACGGATTATTGGCTTTTCGATGGTTTCCACCGCTACAAGGCGGCAAGGCTGGCGCAGCGGAAGAAGATGACCGCCATCATCTATGAGGGCACCAAGGAGGAGGCCGCCTGGCGGTCGCTGGGGGCCAATGCCGTGCATGGCCTGAGGCGCAGCCGCGAGGATACGGCCTGGGCCATCGAGCGCGCGATAAAGTTCCATCCCGACAGGAGTAACCGCTTCATCGCCCGCCACGTTGGGGTCGATCACAACACGGTGGCCCGCCAGCGCAAAGAGCTGGAATCAACTGGTGAAATTCACCAGTTGGAGAAGCTTCAGGGGGTCGATGGGCGCTGGCGGCCGGCCCATCGATGGGGGGCCGTTCGCTCGCCGAGAGCGCTGGCCCGGGCGGCGGCTCGTGCGAGGGCCGAAATCACCGATGAGATAACTGGTGAATATCACCAGTCGCGGCGGATGTCGGACTTCTCCTGGCGCTGGCGGGCGCGCATCGGTCCCTTCGAGTCGGCCGCCTTGCCGCCGCCGGAGTATGACTTCGCCGGCCACCGCATCCCCAAGGGTGTGCAGGATCGGCTGGCGTATGCGTTCGACTATCGCCCCGAACTCGACCGCATGGTCAAGCTGGCTCAGCGGTTACAGGAAGACCTCATGATGGGCTTCAGCCGGCGAAACCGGATTTTCGCCGGCTTCGATTGGACGTGGTGCGACAACATGCTGGAGCAGATGCTGATGCGGCTGCGGTCGATTTGCCCGCATTCGGTCTGCCCGCGGTGCCAGGGCGCCGGCTGCGAGATCTGCGATCAGCGCGGCTGGGTGAATAAGGAGCGGCTGGAGGAGATCGACCAGCGCCCAGGCGCGCTGCCGCCGCCGGTGGAAGTGGCATGAGGACGGGTGTAAAACGTAGCATGGGCGTCTCGCCCATGAGTCCCACGGGCGTCTCGCCCGTGGCGTGCTGCAAGAAACGACCGGAACACGGCCAAGATGGCCGTGCTACTCACGGGCGAGACGCCCGTGCTACGTAGAAGAGACGGCCGGAACACGGCCAAGATGGCCGTGCGACTCACGGGCGAGATGTCCGTGCCACATGGGCTTGCCGGCGCGAAATACCCCGGCCTGTTGATGCGCCGGGATTTTCGTTATAATTCGCCTTGGGCTACCGGAATGGGCAAACCCGGGTCGCAGCAGATCGCGGCTGACACGACAAGAAAGGCAGTGCGGCCATTATTGCCAACAAACGAGTTCGCAAAATGCGGTTTATCGAGCCGGGCGGCCGGGCCGGCAGGCCGTTTAACGCCTGGATCACGCGCTGGCCGCTTCTTGGCGGCATTACGCTGGCCACGGTGCTGGATGAACGCGGCTACGACGCGGGCGTCTATAACGAGAACATCTCTGGACCCCTGGAGGCCAACGAGCCGGCCCGCCAGGATGTGCTGTCGGCCGATGTGATCGGCATCGGCATCATGACGGCCACGGCCCGGCGCGGCTACGAGCTGGCGCAGTGGATCAAGCGGCTGGCGCCCCAGGTCACGGTGGTCCTGGGTGGCGTGCATGCCACCATGATGCCCCAGGAAGCCGCACAATACGGCGATGTGGTGGTCTGCGGCGAGGGCGAGACGGTCATCGAGGCCATCGCCGCCGGCCAGATCACCCACGGCATCGTGCGCGCGGAGCCCCTGGCCGACCTGGATGCGCTGCCCACGCTGAACCATTTCCTCATGCGCGATTTCGACAAGCTGCTGGCCAGCTACCGCAAGCGGCCGCTGTACGAGCTGCCGCTGATGACCTCGCGCGGCTGTCCGCACGCCTGCACGTACTGCTCGGTGACGCGGATGTTCGGCCGCCAGGTCCGCCGACAGTCGGTGGAAAAGGTGATGCGAGATCTGGAGCACTACGCCAGCCAGGGCTTCGAGCAGTTCTTCTTCTACGATGACAACTTCATGACCGACCGCGAGTGGACCACGAGGCTGATGGAGCGGACGCGGCCGATGCATATCGACTTCAAGGCCCAGGCGCGGATCGATTTTCACTGGCTGGACCGCCAGCGCCGCCAGCAGGACACGGCCATGCTGCGCGCGCTGCGCCGCGGCGGGGCGCGGCTGCTGTTCGTGGGCTACGAGACGTTGGATGAGGCCACCGCCAAGGGCTGGCACAAGGGCTACGCCGGGCCGGCCGGCCTGGAGCAGCGCATGGTTCAGGACACGCGGATTCTGCACGATGCGGGCCTGTGGCTGCACGGCATGTTCGTGCTGGGCCCGGAGCACACGGCCCAGACGGCCGAGCATATCATCGATTTCGCCAAGTCGGTGCGCATGGAGACGTTGCAGATCTCCATCCTGACGCCGCTGCCGGGCACGCCGCTGCTCGATCAGATGCGTCCCCATTTGTTTTTCACCGATTTTCCCAACGACTGGGACTTTTTTGATGGCGCGCACTGCGTGTACGACCACGGCCGGCTGGGGATCGAGGAAACGCAGCGGGCGGTCTTGAGCGCGCATCGGCGCTTCTACCGCTCCTGCAGCCTGAACCCGCGCGTGATCCGGGCGCAATTGGGCCCTCGGCCGCTGACGGTCGTGGACAAGCTGCGCGACATGTGGTGGGGCGTCAAGACGGCGCGCGAGATCATGGGCAACTGGCGGCGGGAGATCGACGAGTTCGCCACGCAGGTGCAGCGCCGCCGGCGGGAAGCCGCACGGCCGAAATTGCCGATTGAGCTGTCGCCTGAGCCAGTGGCCAAATAGGCTATAGGCTTTAGGCTGTAGGAACGGCCGGACAGGAGTCATGTCGGCCGCGCGTTTTCGGCGCGGAGATTGCAAGCTGTAGGTGGCAGGGACGGCCCCGGAGGGATTCGCATCCACCATGTGTTTTGGGTATGCAAAGAGCGGGCACTTGTGCTTGAAATTGGGGCGCTGCAGGCTGATATTTGTCGCGGGTTCCCGCCGTTGCTACAGCCTAAAGCCTACAGCCTATAGCCTGCTTTCGAAATTGCCGTGCGCGATACGGATGCCTTGGCCTTGCCTAGCCGCGCCGCCCTCGGGGAAACCTATAATTCCCCGAGGAGAAGTTCAACGTGCACAACCCGCGGCCGGAGGACAAAAAGGGGGCGGACAACGGCCAGTCGCCGCCGGCAGGTGCGGCCGCCAACGGGGCCAACGGCGCGAGGGCCAACGGGGCCACCGTGTCGGCCAGCTTCCGCTCGCTGTTTGCCATATTCATCTGGGTGCTTGTGGTAGCGTTGCTGCTGCGGTATTTGCCGGCGGTGCAATTCATCGTGCTGGTGTTTCTCTCGGCGGCCATTTTGGCGGCGCTGCTGCGGCCGCTCGCCGATCGGCTGCCGGGCTCGGCCCACACCCAGGCGCTGCTGTCGGTGGGGATTTTGGTCATCTTCCTGGCGGGCGTACTGTTCCTGCTGGGCTGGACGCTGTACAGCCCGCTCCAGGGATACATCAAGCAGTGGCCCGCGCTTCAGGACCAGATGAACAGGTTCCTGAAGGAATACTCGGGCGCGCTGTCGATTCCGCAAGCGCCCACGTTCCTGGAATTTCTCGACCAGGCCTCGCGCCTGCTGACGGGTCAATCGGGCGGCACGCTGGCCACACACGTGCTGGATGCCGCCTTCACGATCATCCTGGGCTTGATGGTGGTGGTGGTCGGGGCGATGTACCTCATTGCCGAACCGCGGCTGATGCGGCCAGCGCTGAAGCTGTTGCCGCCGCAGCGGCAGGGGCGGATGTATCGCATGCTGTTCCGGCTGCAGCCGCAGCTTCGCTGGTACGTGATCGGCCAGGCGGCCGGCATGGTGATGGTGGGCATCGTCTCGGCGGTCGGCTACCTGATCGTCGGGCTGCCCTTTGCCCTGCCGGTGGCGATGTTTGCTGCCCTGGCGGAGATTGTGCCCACGTTCGGGCCGATGATCACGCTGCTGGTGGCGGCCCTGGTGGGCGCGACGGCCGGCCTGGGAAAGGTCGCCGGCGCGCTGATCGTCTACGCCGTGGTGCAGACCACCGAATCGTACGTGCTGGTGCCAACGCTGATGCGCAAGACCGTCAACGTGCCGCCGATTGTCACGCTGCTGACCGTGGTGCTGTGGGGCAACGTGTTCGGCCCGCTCGGGCTGGTGCTGGCCGTGCCCATCGACCTGGTGATCTGGGCCATGCTGGAGGAGTTCGTGATCCGGGCGCGGGAAGAACAAGCGAGAGGCAACAATCACGGTCCGCCAGGGTGACCATTGGCTTTGCAGAGGTACTTGCCGCCGGGGCGGCGCCAAAGCTCCAAATTCCAAATCCCAAATTCCAAACAAGCACCAAATTCCAAGCTCCAAGGTTCAAAACCGCGAGCATGGACCTCACTGCGCGAATGGACCTCCATATTGAGGGAGAGAATTTCCCGCCCGAAGTTTGGAATTTGGTGCTTGGAATTTGTTTGGGATTTGGGATTTGGGATTTCGCCGTCTCCCGACGGCGCGGGGCTTTCGCCGTCTCTGGACGGCATTAATGTTCTTCGCCGCCGACCAGATAAATGTTGTTCTTCCCGGATGCCTTGGCGGCCAGCATGGCCTTGTCGGCGGCGGCCAGGAGTTGCTCGACGGTCGCCCCATCCCAGGGGAAGCAGGCCAAGCCGCCGGAGATGGTCAGCGTGCCTCTGGCGCTGGGTCCAAGGCTCTTGAACTCGTGCGAGTTGACGGCCTTGCGGAAGCGGTCGACAAGCTGGTAGGGCGTCTGGATAGGCTGGCTGCCGGCCTGGCGCACGGGCCCGAATTCGCAGAAAAGCGCGGCGAATTCATCGCCGCCGACGCGCGCCACCAGGTCGCCCTTGCGAACGATCTGCTGCATCAGCTCGGCGGTCTCGCGCAGGATCTCATCGCCGGCGGCATGGCCAAAACCGTCGTTGTAGCGCTTGAAGTCGTCAATGTCATAGAGCAGCAGCGTGGAGCGCACCCGCCGGCGGCGGGCCTCCTCCAGCAGCCGGGCCGCCATGTGCATGAAATAGCGGCGGTTGTGGGCGCCGGTCAGGTCATCCGTGATGGCCAGCCGGCGGAAGAGTTCCATGCGCCTCGCCACGGTAAAGAGATCCGGCAAAATCGCCCGCAGGGCCGAGAGCCACTGCTCGCGGGCAGCATCAACCTCAAGCGGGGCTGTCGCGAAGAGTTTTCGCGCGGGGGCCTCGCCCATGACGACAAGCTGCTGTATGCCCGGCCGCGGATTATCGGGTGTGGACCAGCGCACCTCCGTGCGGCAGGCGCGCCCAACCAGCTCGGCCACGCGCTGCGCCAGATCCTCGGGACTGACTGCCGCCTCGACCAGCGAGGCGATTTCCCTGGCGGACAGCGCGGGTTCGGCCACCGCTGGCCGCAGCTCGGCCGCCTCGACGCCGCTGACGCCCAGGATCCGCCGCCATTCCGCCGAGGTGGGGGGCATGATGAAGTAATCGTCGATGAGCCGCTCAGCGCGCGGGCAGCTTTGCAGGAGCTGGTGCTCCTGGGCCGGCGTGCACAGCCCGTAGAGCCGGGCGGAGGGTTTGGTTTTGCGCATGGCACTTAACAGGCGCGGCAGGTCCCACTGGGGCATGGCCACGACGACCGCCGCATGGTCGCCGTCGGCCAGGGCCTCCAGGGCGGCAAAGGCATCCGCCACCGCGCGTACAGCGCCCGGCGGTGCGGCCGCCGAGAGCCTGTCGGCGACGGCAGGGTCGGCTAACAAGAGAATGGGCTGGCGATCACTCATGGGTCGGCTTCAACAAAGCGGCAATCTCCTCCGGCGTAAGCACCTGGCCGGCGGAAACTTCCGGCGGCACGGTCCGTTCCTTCGAGCCGGCATCTGGTGCGGCGGCGGCATCATCAATGGCCGGGGCAGCGCTGGCGGATGCATCGGGCATTTCCTCCGCGCCGGTGTCGAAGGCGGCCTCGGTCTCCTCATAATCCTCGGCCGCGATTTTCCTGCGAATCTCATCTTGCGCAGCGGCGTCTTCGGCTTGGCGGCGATTTTCCGGCTCCGATTCGCCGCGCTGCTCAGTCACCGGTTCGCCGCGATCCTCGCGCTCAAATTCGTCGCGCTCCTCAGGCTCAGAAAAATCCTCACGCCCCTGCGTTGGCTGGGCTACTCGATTCTTCTGGTCAGGCCGCGGCTGTGCGGCGGGCGCCGGGGGTGCTTGCTGGGCGGGGGCCTCCAGGTTTCCGGCCAGGCCGGCCGTGATGAATTCGCCCAGGTCGTCGGGATTCACGATGTGAACATATTGCCGCTCGGCGGGCGCGAGGCCATCGCCGCCGCACGCCAGAACGCAAATGCCCTTCCGTCGCGCCATCGCGATCAGCGATTTCTGCCACGGCCGAATCGCCGCCGGATCGAACACCAGCAGGCTGGGCCTGGGCTTCAGCAAGTCCGCGGCGGCGGCGTAGGCATCGCTATATGCGGCGACATCCCAGTTAGGACCGGCGCAACGAGCGGCCAATTCTTCCGCGCCCAAACCTTGACTTGCCAGCACGATGACGCGCGCATGCGTGTCCGTCTGGTCCATATCCGCACTCCTTCGGCTCACGATCCATTCTACATCCGGAGGGGAGTTTCGTAAATCTATGAAACTTCAAAAGCCGAAGGAAAAGCCGAAGAATAAAAGATGCCGGCCGGCGGAAAAGGCCGTTCCCTGCGGAAAGACGGCCGCGGGTGCACGCCAAAACCGAGGCATGAGGTGTCATGCCCTCACGACGAAGGCCGCCTTGGCGGCCGAGGCGGGTGGGCATGGGCGGCCCGAGAAGAGGCTCGCACTCGACCGCGCCCATGCCCACCCGACCGGGGCTTTCGCCCCAGTTGTGAGGGCATGCCACCTCCAGACCTGGGGCTATTGGCGCCACTTTCTTGTCGTGCACCCGCCGCCGCCGGGCAAATTGTTTATTGACCGGTCCTGACGGTGCGATAAACTGAATAATTGCGGTGTTGTCGCCGGAGCCGGTGTGCCCAGGCGGCGGCAAGAAGCGCCGCGGCGGGATTGACTTTGCCGCCCGTGCGGCTAAGATACTCCGTTTTTCCGCGTTGCCGTTTGGGACGCGGCGGTCCGCGATGAGGCGGCCGGCAGATTCTTGAAAAGTGTATACTCGTTTAGCCGCCGGCAACGCTGGCCCCCGAAAGGAAGCAAGCGGGCTTGTAGCTCAGTTGGTTAGAGCGCGCCCCTGATAAGGGCGAGG
>PMYD01000005.1:3512-3687 GCA_003171335.1 Phycisphaerales bacterium | reverse complement strand
CTAATAATCCAGAATGTCAAGGACATTTTTTGAAAAATCCAAAAACACCTGCATCACACGAATATAGTGCTGAGTGACCAAATGACCAATTTGGTTTTTTGGTCATTTTTCCCTTTACACATTTCACAAGAGCCTCTTACACTAGTAGCAACTCTAAGAACGTGTATGAAAACGT
>PMYD01000005.1:0-3482 GCA_003171335.1 Phycisphaerales bacterium | reverse complement strand
CGGTTTTCATACACGTTCTAAGCGAGGCCAGAGAGGTTCTTGAACACGGAGCTGAACAGCCGGATCCTCGATGTCGCGACGCGCTTGTTCCTTCAATACGGCTACAAGCATACGACTGTGGACCAGATTGTCGCCGACGTGGGTATCGCCAAGGGCAGTTTCTACCTGCATTACCCCAGCAAGGAGGCGGTCTTCGCCGCCGTCAGTGCTGGGGTGTGCGGCGTGGTGCTGGATGAGATGGCCCGTGTGGCCGGCAGCGATTTGTGTGTCCTGGCCAAGCTGCACGAATGTCTGCGCGGGGCGCTGCTGTATATCTGGGACTTCTGCCACCAGGCCCCTCACGCGCCGCTGCTGTGGGCCGAGCTGATCCAGGCGGCCGCCGCGTACACGATGCCGGCGCACGCCCGGGGCCATTCCATCCTGACCGAGATCATCCGCCAGGGCCAGGGGCAGGGCGTATTTGCCCCCCAGCACGATGCCCAGGCGGCCGCACGGCTGCTGCAACTGGCGACGGAGGCCTTCAGCCCGCCGTACCAGCTCATCGACAGCCGCCAGAAGATCGAGAGCGAGTTGCCGCGCCTGCTGGACCTGCTGATTGGCGGCCTGCAGCGCCCGCCGGCCGGCACGGCCGCCGCCGGCAGCCAAGAAAAGTGTGGGCAGTAACGATGCGTTTTTCGCCAACGCCATTCATCCTCCTCTGGGCCTGCCTGCTGGCGGCCGGGTGCGACAAGGCCATCCAGCGCGATGCCGAGACCACGCGCTTCCGGCAGTACCTGGCCAGGCAGTCCGCCGGGGTGAAAATTGATCCGGAACTGCCGCTGACCATGACTCAGGCGGAGGAGGTCGCCCTGGCCAACAGCCTGGAGCTGACCGTGCAGCGGCTGGCGCTGAGGGTTCAGGATCAGAATGTCAAGCTGGCCCTGTCCTCGGGGCTGCCCAACGCCGCGCTGAACTACAACGAGTCGTACCGCAGCAACTCCGCGGCGGCCTCGGTGCCCGGATTTGGCCAGATGGTCATGGCCGACCGCACGCAGCGCAACCTCACGGTGGCCGCGGTGGCGCCCGTGCTGGATTTCGGCCTGACGTACTACTCCTACCGCATCGCGGTCAATCGGCGCTCGCAGGACCTGCTGCTTTTAAAGCGCGCTGAGCAAACGCTGCGGCGGGATGTGCGCATCGCCTACACGCGCCACGCTGGGGCCATTCGCCAGGAGCGGCTGGCCACGGTCGCCCTGCAGGCCGGCGAGCAGGTTCTGCACGCCGCGCGCTGCCTGGAGCGCGAGCAGATGACGGTGCCGGCCGACACGGCCCTGGTCGAGTCGGCCGTGGCCCTGGCCCGCCTGGAGCTGGCGCGGGCGAAGAATCACGTGCGCCAGACGCACCTGACGCTCTCGCAGTTCATGTCGCTGGGCCCCGAAGTGGTGTTCACCATCGATCCCGCCCTGCCGCCGCTGCCGCCGCCGCCCACGGAGCAAACCGTCGCCCAGTGGGAGGACCGGGCCCTGGCGATGCGGCCCGAGCTGTTCGTGCAGGACCTGGCGCTGCGGAATTCCGCCAACGCGGTCCGCCACGAGGCCGCGGGCTTCTTCCCGCAGGTGGATCTGACGGGCAGCTTCAACTGGTCGCACAGCACGATGCAGGTGAACCCGACGTTCTTCACCGGCGGCTTCCAGGTGACCAACTCGCTGCTGGATGGTGGTGCGACGCTGTGGCGCTACAAGGCGGCCAAGCGGCAGCGCGATGTGGAAAAGCAGCGCTCGCTCTTAGTGGCCCTGGGCGTGCTGTACGATGTCGATTTTGCCGCCCTGCGCATCAGCGAGAACTACGAAACCGTGCGGGCCTCGGCCGTGGCGGAAGCGGCCCGGCGCTCAGCGCTGGACTCGATTATCAGCCTGTATCGCGAGGGGCTCCAGGATGAGGCCGGGGCCGCCCAATCCCTGGCCGACCTGACCATCCAGGCCACCTCGCTGGATCAGGCCCAGACCGACTACCTGGTCACCTGGCACGAGTTGGAGGCGGCGGTGCTGCCGGAGTATCCCCTGGCGCCGCGCACGGCGACGCAGCCGGCCGAGCCGGCACCCGCCAGCCGCGGGCTCTCGCTGCCCTGGCCGACCAGCCTGCCTGCCCTCGTACCACCGGGCCAGGAGCCTGCCCCCAGTTCGCAGCCGCAGCAACAGGAACAGGAAAATGATGAGAACAAATAGGAAATTTCGCATCGAGCGATCAGCCCCTCTTCTGGCCCTGGCCGCCGGCCTGCTTCTGGCCACTCCCGCCAGTGCACAGGAGCGGCAGGAGTTCTCGCTGAGCGAGGTGCAGCCCTTCAGCTCCCAGACCCTCTCGACCAGCGGCCGCGTGCAGGCGGTGATGTGCGCGCGGATCTCTTCGCGCGTCAGCGCCCACATCGCCGCCTTCGGCACGGATGCCTCGGGCGCGATGTTGGAAGAGGGCTCGCTCGTCAAGGCGGGCGATGTGCTGGTCCGCCTGGAGGACAAGACCTTCCGCAACACGGTGGCCATGGCCCAGGCCAGCCTGAACACCGCCCAGGCGAACCTGGACAACCTCACCGCCAAGACGCGGCCGGAGCTGATGGAGCAACTGCACCAGGCGATTGTCGAGCTGGACGCCCGCCTGGCCGACCGCCGGCGCGAGGAGGATCGCATCCGCCGGCTGGTCGAGCAGGACAAGACCCTGCCCATCAAGCGCCTGGAGGATGTGCAGACCGACGTGGCGGCCTTGGCAGCCCAGCGCAAGAGCGCCCAGGCCCGGCTGGAGCAGGCCGAAAACGGGCCGACGGCGACGGAGATCGCCGTGGCTCGCGCCCAGGTGAACCAGGCCCAGACGGCGCTGCGGGTGGCCCAGACGGATCTGGATGATGCGGTCATCAAGGCCCCGTTCGCCGGCCTGATCAGCCGCCGCTTCAAGAGCGTGGGCGACTACGCCGCCAGCCAGCCGCCCACGGACATCGTCGAGCTGACCGCCCTGGACAAGCTGGAGGTGGAGCTGCGGCTGTCGGAGACGTACCTGGCGGGCGTCGAGCCGGGCAAGACGACCGTGCTGCTGCGTAATCCGCTCCTAAAGACCCAGCTTCGCGCGACCGTGTCCCGCGTGGTGGGCACCGTCGATTCCGCCACCGGCACCTTTGGCGCCCGCGTGGCCGTGCCGGCGGGCGCCGGCCTGCCGCCGGGGGCGTTTGTGACGGCGGAACTGAAACTCTGCCCCTGCTCCAGCGGCGTGCTGGTGCCCACCCGCGCGCTGGCCAGCGGCCCCGGGCAGAGCTGCGTATTTGTCGCCGCCGGCGGCAAGGCCCAGCTCCGGCCGGTGGAGGTGTGCGACCGGCTGACGGAATACGTGGTCGTCAAGGGCGCCCTGGATGAAGGCGCCCAGGTGCTGGTCGGGCCGGTGGGGGGGCTCAAGGATGGCTGGCCGCTGCCGGAATATCTGAAGGCCGCCGCCGGCCCCAAGGCCGTTGGTGGCACAGGCTT
>PMYD01000137.1:16774-27487 GCA_003171335.1 Phycisphaerales bacterium | reverse complement strand
AGCCGGTCCTGCACGCCCTTGGGGATGCGGCGGCCGGCGAAGTCATACTCCGGCGGCGGCAGGACGGCCGACTCGAAGGGGCCGATGCGCGCCCGCCAGCGCCAGGAGAAGTCCGACATCCGCCGCGACTGGTGATATTCACCAGTTGCCTTCTGGGCCGCCGCACGGGCCGCCCACCGGGCCAATGTCGCCGGTGAGCAAACTCTCCCCCATCGATGTGCCGGCCGCCAGCGGCCATCGACGCCCTGGAGCTTCTCCAACTGGTGAATTTCACCAGTTGATTCCAGCTTGCCGCGCCGCCGGGCCACGGTGTTGTGATCGACACCCACGTGGCGGGAGATGAAGCGGTTACTCCTGTCGGGATGTAACCTTATAGCGCGATCGATGGCCCAGGCCGTATCCTCCCTGCTACGGCGAAGCCCATGCACGGCGTTGGCCGCCAGCGACCGCCAGGCGGCCTCCTCCTTGGTGCCCTCGTAAACGATGGCGGTTATCTTCTTCCGCTGCGCCAGCCGGGCCGCCTTGTAGCGGTGAAAACCATCAAAGAGCCAGTAATCCGTCCCATCAAACACCACCTCGACCGGCGGGAACTGCGCCCCGCGCAGCATATCGCGGCGGTACTCATTGACCACATCCTCGAGAATCTCAATTCTGGGCTGCGTGTCACCGTCAATGCGAATCTTGCCGACAGCTAATTCCTGAATCTTTGGATCAGACATAAAATCATTCGCCTCCGAATGTTGCACCGCTCGGCTTTCCCTCCGTGGTCCGCGGACCGGCTTTATTCGATGTGGCACCTTCCGTAGAACCATCTCCGTTGCATAGTACACGCGTATTCTTCCGCCATGCCATACCGGCCTGAGTCTGCTATGCCGATACTAGCCAGACATATTACCGCGCATCCCGGAAACGTGCAAGGGGGAAAATGGTGGCTTTTCGCAAATTCCTGGCCCCGTCCTCCGCTGTGCCTAGCCGCCGGCGCAGGGGAGGCTGTTGGGTGTTTCTTGACTTGGAGGGTCTTTTCAAAGGGCAAGAAATGCTTTCTTGACAATCCCCGTTTTCTTACGTAATTCCTACCAGTTGGTATTTCTCTAGGCATGAGGCCTGCATGGGAAGTGAATTGCTGCCGGAGTTTTTGCGAGACCACTACGAGATTCTCGAGTGGAAGCACGCTTGCGCTATCCTCAAGGACGATTTCCCGCAGGAATGGCAGGAAATTACGCAGACGCTCACAGCTTTCCGCTTGAGGAAAAGCTATATTGTTACGCCCGGTGGCGCCAAATCGCAGGTTCCCAGCGTACTTGACGAAATGTTTGTCAAACAACTGGGATGGGCGGAAAAGGGCTTCGATACAAAAGTGATGATTGATGAGAAGACATTATCAAATCCGACCCACAAGATTGATTGCTACAAGAATCGAGTTGCGGTTGAAATTGAATGGAACAATAAAGATCCCTTCTTTGATAGGGATTTGAACAACTTCCGCATCCTCTTCGATCTTCGTGCTATTAGCGTAGGTGTAATCATCACCAGGTGCGATGAACTCCAACAGATTTTTGATCAGCTTGGCAGAGGAAAGTCTTACGGGGCAAGCACGACACACATGTCAAAACTGATTCCTCGAATCTCCGGCGGCGGAGCTGGTGGCTGTCCGCTGCTAGTTTTTGGAATCTCGCGAAAGCTTTATCTGGAGACAGAATGACTATGGAGCCTCAAGCTAGAATCTCCGCCGCCCAGGATTTGCTTTCGCGCGATCTCGGTTGCTTTGGAACAGTCCTTGCCGACCCCCCTTGGCGCTTTTCCAACCGGACAGGCAAGATGGCCCCCGAGCATCGACGGCTAGCGCGATATTCCACCATGACCTTGCAGGACATTCTGGAGTTGCCGATCCCCCAAATGGCCTTGCCAAAGAGCCACCTCTACCTTTGGGTTCCCAATGCCCTGGTTCATGAGGGCTTGGAGGTTATGCGCCGCTGGGGCTTCACCTACAAGACGAACCTAATTTGGTATAAGATCCGTAAAGACGGCGGCCCGGACGGGCGCGGCGTCGGCTTCTATTTTCGTAACGTTACTGAACTTGTCTTGTTTGGTGTTAGGGGTTCCATGCGCACACTAGGACCAGGAAGAAGACAGGTCAACATCATCTCCAGCCAAAAGCGCGAGCATTCGCGAAAACCGGATGAGCTTTACAACATCATCGAAAGCTGTAGCCCTGGGCCCTACCTAGAACTTTTTGCGCGCCACGCTCGCCGAGGCTGGTCGCAGTGGGGTAATGAAGTTGAGGGCCACACTTTGTTGCAGAATTCGGTGCTTACAGCCGAGATGATTGTTAAAACCCGTCGCCCATCATTGTTCGAGGCTTAGCTTAGCTTTCCCATTTTGTCGTGGCATTCGGGGGGATCGCGTGCTCCGCCGAACTAAGTGAGCGCCCAATTGGAAGTAGCAGGAGGACTGTATTGGCGATTACCGATTCTGTGGAGGTGGAACTGAAAGCGTTGGAGGCGATGAACGCAGGTCACATGGAAATCGGCCTGTACATGGCACGCGCGGACGGCGGCACTATGTATCCGATTGACACTTTTGCTCTGGCAGTACTGCATCGAAGCATGAGCCTCATACGCGGTTTCTGCGACTCTGTTAGAAGCGAAAACTACCTGTGTGCTGCTCCGTTAGTGCGCCTGCAACTCGACAACCTGCTGAGAATGTACGCCTTGTTCATCGCGCACGATCCGCATGAAGTGGCATTTAGAGCGTTTGCTGGGGTCCCGATTCGAAAACAGAAAGATCGGGCAGGCAATAAAATGATTGATCAGTATCTAGTGAAAAAGCTCAGCGTTGATTTGCCGTGGGTCGGCAGAGTCTATGAGGAGACATCTGGATTCATACATTTGTCGGAAAAGCATATCTTCTCCACACATGGCAGCATTGACAGGAATAAGCGAGAGGTGCGTATTTGCGTTTCTGGGCGGGATTTTTCCATACCGGATGCGGCGCGAATGGAGGCAGCTAAGTGCATGAGCGCAATTACTTTTCAAGTGCTGCGATATGTCTACGGATGGGCGCACACCAAAGATGTGGTCGGCGCCAGCAAGTTGGGTAAGGTAACAGGTGATTGAACTGCTAAGCCCGCCTGGGCTTCCGAGAGCACCCCTGGCGCTGAGCTTGAAGGCAAACCCCGCCGCTCTCCCGTAGAAGGGCGAGGGGTTCATACGCCGGACCTTTTCTGATTGACCAATTGACCAATTAACAAATTGACGAATTGACCGGTTGACCAATTGTCCGCTTAACGGCTTTCCGGCTTACCGTTTGTAGCCTGTCCCCGCTTCTGCCGCTCCAGCCAGAGGCGGTAGAAATAGTTGTTCTTGAGGAACATGGAGAAGGCGGACTGGTTGGGCCAGAGGTAGGAGATTTCCTCGTTCACCTTGTGGCCGTGCACCAGGCCGGCGGAAAATCGCAGGACGGGAACGCGGCCCTGGCGGAAGCGGTGGTTCCACTCGGGGCTCTGCTGGCTGCCTAAGAGGATCAGGCCGATCTCGTAATGGCCGATGTGGTCAGCGCCGGTCAGGCCCTCGATGTACATGTCGTAGTCGGGTGCGGAGAAGACCATGTCGTTGGCCGCACTGCCGTCGGCGTGGTAGTCGCTGAAGGCCACCATCTGGTCGTAGCTGTAGGCTACCAGGTTCAAACCCGGAAAGACCGCCGTGACGAACCGCGGGGCCGCGCGGCCGCTGACCACGCCGCGGTTCATGTGCGCCACGCCGGAGCCCACCGGATGGCTTTTGACACGCGGGTCCACCAACTCGGCCGCCGCCTGCTCCACCGGCATATGGAGCGTCATCTCGCGCCACAGCGTGCCCAGCACGTGGTTGTCCGGGAAGAGCTCGGCCACCTGGGCGTTTAAGGCGTCGGTGGAGGTCATGTCGCGGATCTGATTTGTGAACGTCAGTTGCGGGCTGGGCTCGCGCAGGTCCGTCTGCACCTGGGCCAGGAACGTGCCGCCGTTGACGCCGGAGGCGATGGTGGCGTCGATGCGGCCATCGACGATGGAGCCGCGGACCGACAGCTCCTGCACATCGCAGCGGTGGTCGGTGCGCGGGTCCAGCCAGTCGTGCACCTGGGCGATATCGGCCCTTATATGCAGGTCGCAGCCGCGCAGGCGCTCGGCCACCTGGGCGATGATGGCGGAAACCTGCCGCATCAGCCGCTGGCGGTAGGCTTCATCCACCTTGGCGGGCAAGTTTTGGTGCGGCTTGAGGGCATCGAGGCGGGCCGAGTCGATCCGGTCGGCCAGCAGCGTGATCTGGCCCTTGGGGCCTGCAAGCAGATCGTGCAGGTCCAGCACCAGCGTCAGGTCCTGCTCGGCAGCGCGGATGTGCAGGTTGTCGGTTCGCACCGCGCCCACGGCCGGCTGGGGATGCGGCAGCAGGGCCAGGGCGGCATCTTCCACGCGGACCGCACCGCCAATGGAAACCTCCTGGCCCTGCCAGCGGCCGCGCAGGTTGTCGAGCTGGAGCGAAAGCTGCCGCACGCGGATGGTGCTGGCGTCGGCGGTGAATTCGCTGCTGCACGCAAAGCCGCCGGCCGGTGCAAGGTCGGCCAGCAGCGGGGAGAAATCGGCCAGGGGCGCGGCATCATCCATGCGCGCGGACAGCCGGCCCTGGCAGCGCAGCGGATGCAGGAAGATCGTCGAGCTGCCCTGGGCCTGGATCGGGCCCAGTTGGCCCTGGAGATTGTCCACATCCACCTGGGCCAACTGCGGGTGGAACCGCACCTCGGCCTTCAGCGTGGCGGGCTTACCGGCGGGTTTGCGGATCGGCACGACGACGGGGGCGACGGCCAGGCCGGTCGCATCCAGCTCCACAGCCGCACGCAGGTCCTGGCCGGCGGCCCAATCCACGTTCACGCCCGCCTGCATGGCGCCCGAGAGGCCCAGCAGCGAAATAACCGGCCGCAAGAGCGGCGAGAGCCGGCCCAGCTCGGGGCCGAGAGCGGCCTTGAGCACGCCGGAACACTGCACCGTCGGTGCGGCGGCCAGGTGGACCTTGGCGGTGCCCTCCAGCGCGAGCGGGCCGGCGGCCAGATCAATCGTGGTCAACTGCAACGCCGGCCCGTTTTCATCCTCGAACAGCCGGCCGGTGGCGGAGAAGCTCAGCGGGTCGCCGCGCGGCTTGCCGGCCGGCACGCCGTCTACGGCAATGCCCAGGTCCCGGCCCTCGGCCGAAATCGTGGCGGTGAGCGCCCCATCGCGGCCGTCCACGTGGGCCGAAAGCGTGCCTGTGCCGTCCAGGTTGAGCTTGTGACCGGCGGCCGCCAGGGGCAGCCGGCGCGAGAGCCAGGCGGCATCGCGCAGCGTGGCATCCAGTTGGGCCGACCAGGCCTCGCGCTGGAACTGAAGGTTCAACTTGGCTTCGGCGGCCTCGGCGCGAAGGTTTGCCTGGCCGGTGAGCAGGCCGGCTGGCCGCTCCCAGCGCAGATCCAGCGCGGCCCAGGCCCCCTCGCCGGGTGCCTTGAGCGCGGTGGCGGCATTCCACAGGGCCAGCTCGGTGGCGTCGGCATCGGCGTGGAGCAAGGCCAGATCGCTGCCCACGTGGGCGACAAACTCGCCCGTAATGGCCCCGGCCAGCGGGATGGCGGCCTGTGGGGCGGCGGCGTTACCCCCGGCGGCGGCCGCGGGCGGCGGCGCGTCGGCATCATCGCCCTGGGCGGCCGGCGGCCCAGCGATCATCAGGCAGCGAACGAAATCCTCCAGGCTGTCGCCGCGGAAGTTGCCATGCGCCACGGCCGCGGAGGCCGGGTCGTTGCCATCCCGCGTCACATCGGTCAGGCGGAGTTCCAGGTGGCCGCGGCCGCACGACAGCTCCGCCCGGCCCGCGCGCACGAAGGGCGCGTGCAGGTCCAGCAGGGCGCCGATGCGCAGCTCCATCGACACGCCCGGCGGCTTGGCAAACGCGCCGGCCACGTTGAGCTGGCTGTCTGGGCCCATCGCCAGGCGCGACTGGAAGTCGCCCGCACCATCCTGGTTGAGGCTCCAGGCGCCGGCCAGTTGGCCGGAAAGCCGCCAGCGCTCCAGCAGCCGGCGCAGCGCCGGGTGCAGCGCCCGCACGGAGTCCAGTTCGGTCAGCTCGGCCTGGCCGGACCACTCGAGCTGGGCCACCTCGCCCCAGAGTTCCGCCAGCGTCCAGGCGTGGGCGGGATCGCTCCATTGCGTGGCCAGGCGGCGGATATTGGCGATGGCGCCGCGGCCGACGAAGCGGTTGCCGCCCAGGCGCAGTTCCGTGTGGTCGAGGTTGAATTGCCAGGTCTTCGGATTGCACGAGGCCTTGAGCATGCAGGCCAGGGGCGTGCCGGCCGGCTTGGCCACGCGCCCGCCCAGCGTGACGGCCGCCTCGGTGGCATCGACCATAATGCGGGCGCTGATATCCTGGTCGAAGCGCTCATACGCCAGTTCCACGCCGACCGGCCCGGTCATGCCCAGCGGCCCGGCGGCCTCATCGCGGCCCATCAATGCCAGCAGGGCCTGCGGGTCGGCCCGGCCGGCCAGGCGCAGGTTGTGCACGCCCAGCCAGCTTCCTTCCAGCAGCGCGCCGTTGAAGGCGGCGTGGCCGGAGAGTTCCACGCCGGCGGCGGCCACGGTCACGTGCCGCAGGTCGGCCGTGCGGGCGGCCAGGTCGACATCGCCCTCAATGCCCAGGCGGGCGTGCGGCAGCACGGGTAGCGCGATGCCGGAGGCGGGCTGAATATCCAGGCCGGCCACCTGCACGTCGAGCTTGCCGCCGCGGATGGCGCCCTGGTGCAGCGGCACGCTCAGCCGGCCGCGGGCCGTGCCGCGCAGGTGCGCCAGCGGCGAGTGCGGCAAGCTGGCCAGGTCCAGCATGGACAGGTCCAGGTCGGAGAAGCCGACATCCACGTCGGCGTCAGCGCCGTCCACGGCGATATCGGCGAAGAACGGCGCGGCCGTGCCGGCCTGCTCCAGCCGGCCGGTCAGTTTCAGCCGGCCCATCGGGTTGAGCCGCTGGGGGAAGATCTGGGCATCGGCCAGTTGCAGGCGGAAGGTCTGGCCGTTGGGGGCCAGGACCGTGACCGTGCCGGCCAGCAGGCTGGTGCGGCGGGGCTCGAGCTTCATTGTCGGCGGGTGGATCTGCAGCAGGTTCACCTGGCCGTCGGGGCGGGCCACCACGCGCACGGACGGCTGCTCGATGCTCAGGTAGTTGAGCTTGCCATCCAGCAGCACGCCGAGGGGACTAAAACCGATCCGCACGCGGGCGGCCGTCATCAGCGGCTCAGCGCCGAAGCCGGCGGGCTGATCGACCGTCAGGTTGGTTACCGTGATGCCGCTGGACCAATGGAACGCCAGCTCGCCCACGTGCACGGCCGCGCCCAGCTTGGCGGAAAGGTCCGTTTCTACCTGCCGCGCAATCCACTTGCACGGCAGCCACCAGGGCAGCGTGACGGCCGCCACGGCGAGGAATATGCTGCCGGCCGCTCCACCGCGGAGCAGCCGCTGCCACCAGCGGCGTTTGAGACGCGCTCTATTGAAGAAGATCGGCATTCAAATTCCAGGCTGGAGGCGCTTCAAACTCGTAGCACGGGCGTCTCGCCCGTGAGTCGCACGGCCATCTTGGCCGTGTTTCCGACAGTTTTTCCTAGTTCGCCACGGGCGAGACGCCCGTGGGACTCATGGGCGAGACGCCCATGCTACTTGCTCACAGGTCGCATTCCTGAACAGTGTATGAAAGCGGGGGTCGGTAAAGCAAAGAAACCGCCCACGATGCCCCTCCGGCCTCCCGCCCTCCAGCCTCTCAGAACGTGTATGAAAACCGCTTACGATCGTGGCACGGGCGTCTCGCCCGTGAGTCGCGCGGCCATCTTGGCCGTGCTCCGGTGTTCTTGCTGCACGCCACGGGCGAGACGCCCGTGGGACTCATGGGCGAGACGCCCATGCCACGTTTTCCTCCAGCCTCTCACACATTAAAGCGGAAATTCACGATATCGCCATCCTTGATGATGTACTGCTTGCCTTCCAGGCGCAGCTTGCCGGCGGCGCGGACGGCCTTCTCGTCGCCCTTGGCCGCGTGGAGGTCCTCGTGGGTCATGGTCTCGGCGCGGATGAATCCGCGGGCGATGTCGCTGTGGATGGCTCCGGCGGCGTTGACGGCGTCGGTGCCGGCGGGCAAGGTCCAGGCGCGGCACTCATCCTCGCCGACGGTGAACATCGTCACCAGCCCCAGCTTGTGGTAGCACTCCCGCAGCAACCGGTCGCGCGCGGGCGCGGTGAGCCCCAGGTCGGCCAGGAAGGCCGTGCGGTCGGCGACATCGAGCTGGGCGATCTCCTCCTCGATCCGCGCCGAGAGGCGAATGGCCTCCAGGCCCGCCACCGGCTGGGGGGCCTGGCCGGCGTGGGATTCATCGCAATTGAGTACCACCACGTGGTTGCGGCCCGACAGAAACGCGAAGGATCGCAGCAGCTTGCCCTCGGCCTCGTTGTGCACGGCCTGGTTGATGGGCTTTTCCTGCTCCAGGGCCTCGCGCAGGCGGGCCATCAGCTCCAGCTCGCGCTGCGTGGCATCGTGGTTGGCGGGCTTTTTGAGCTGGGCCTCGAGCTTCTCGATGCGGCTGGTCACCTGCTCCAGGTCGGCGAAGAGCATCTCGGCGCGCAGCTCGCCGGCATCGCCGGCCGGATCGATCCGGTTGCGGTAGGCGGGCACGGAATCATCCTCAAACTCGCGCACGACCATCACGACCAGGCCGCAGTCGCGCACCTGGGCCCAGTGCCGCCGCCAATGCTCGCGGGCGACGGCATCGGCCAGGTCCACGCCCGGCATGTCCAATAGCTCGATCTCGGCGGGCACTTCCTTCTGCGGCTTGTAGATGCCGGTCAGCCAGCGCAGCCGCTCATCCGGCACCTTCACCACCGCCAGGTGCGGCTGGTCGGGCCGGCTGACATCCACCTTGGAGCCGCCGGCCTCGGCGATGGCCGCAAACAGCGTCGTCTTGCCGCTATAGGGCGGCCCGATCATTGCCACGCGCATTGCATCTCCTCATCCCACGCCGCCCGCAGGGGCGGCGCCAGTCGGACCATCATAGGATTGAAAGCCGGGGGGCACAACCGCGAAGAGGTACGCTCGCTGCGCTCGCTCGTGGTTAATCGGTTAATTGGTTAATCGGGAAAGGCTCAAGGCGGCGCGCTGTAAGTGCTCGCTGGAAGCAGAGTGCCTCTCCACTAGTGTTTAACGCGAAACCCGTGCCCAATATTCATAATTCTGAAATAAATCTGCTAAGTACACTCCACATGCCCCTACAGACGGAACAAATCGGAAAACTCCGGGCGCTAAATCGGAAAAACACGAGGCATTTCTGGGGTGGCGCGCGATGTGCAGAAATGGCACTTACAGCAATTCGGCCGGACCGTTTCCGGGCCTAGTTTGGCTGTAGCCAGCGCAACTGGTCCGGCTCGCCTTTGAGAAGCACCGAGATGCTGCGCACGCGGGTGCCGCTGGTGAGCTGGAACGTGGCCCGGCAGATGTCGCGGCCGAAGCGGTCGGCTTTGAGCAGCTCGACGCGGTCGGCCTGGGCCAGTGCCGCCAGCGAGCCGGCCAGGCGCCGCCGGTCGGCGGCGTTCAGCTCGGCCACGCCATCGCGCGCGATGACGGAATCGAGACCGGCCGCACGGGCCTCTCTCACCGCGGCCAGCAGTTGCACGATCCGCGCCTGCTCCGGCGAGTCGGCCGCCAGCCGCTTGTGCTCGTACTTTTTCGAGCAGCCGGCGCTAACCAGCAGCATCAGGCCGAGGGCAAGGAGCAGGGGCAGCCTTGCCCGGCGACTCTCAATCTTGCTGATAATGCGGCGCATTGTGCCTGCCTACAAAACCCAGGTCGTAATCCGGCAACAGCATGGGGGAGCCTTCCAGATCGAACTCGGCGGCGTGGCCATCGGCCAGGAGGGCGTTGGAGCGACCCTGGTGGCGGAAATGGGTGGTCGGCGTCTGAACGTACGTCTCCTCCGGCGGCTCCATGTGCGTGGAATTCTTCAGCACGCCGCCGGCCGCCCAGACATCCAGCAGCGCGCCATCGTTGAACACGAACAACGCCGAGGGATCGGGGATCTGGGAAATGGTCTTGGGCCGCAGGGTGAAATCCCACTTGTACGAGGCCGGGTCGAGGTACCAGGCGTTATAGGCGTAGGTGGTGGTCGGCTCGCTGACGTTGCCCTGCGGCACGTAGCTGCCCCAGGGCAGGGCGCCGCACCAGAACAGCGCCAGGTTGGTGTACTTCAGCAGCGGACTGGCGTTGGGATCGACCGGATCGGTGTTCGTGCCCCAGAAATAGGTCATTGTTCCCGGTTTGGGCCAGTCGGGCATCGTGCAGCGCCAGAACGTGCCGTTGTTGTTGGCGTGGTACATGCCCATGGCCAGCCCCAAATGGTGCAGGTTGGCCAGGCAGCCGGCGGCCTGGGCCCGCCGGCGGGCCATGCTCAGGCTCGGTAGCGCAATCGAGACCAGCAGGCTGATGATGGAGATCACCACCAGCAGCTCCAGCAGCGTGAAGGCACATCTCAGGTGGCATGCCCTCACGCCGCGGTCCGCGAAGCGGAACACGGCGGGTGGGCATGGGCGTTCGGCACCACAGAAGGCGGCGCACCCCAAAATCGAAGCCCCATGCCCACCCGCGGCCAGCCGCCTGGCGGCTGGCCGCGTGAGGGCATGCCACCTATGAT
>PMYD01000137.1:0-16707 GCA_003171335.1 Phycisphaerales bacterium | reverse complement strand
CAAGGGAAGGTCCCCTCGAGTGCACATGCCCACTCGCCCGCCGCCGCTTGCGCGTCGGCCGTCGTGAGGGCATGCCACCTGCCGAGATTTCCGAGCGCTACCGCCATTCGTGCCTCACGCGCGCCTGGGGGCGCGAGCCAGGGCCAGGGCGCCCAACACCAGCAGCGATGCCGTGACCGGCTCGGGCGTTGGCGTTGTGCCGCCCAGGTGGTAATGCGACTGCCAGGCGAGAAAATCCACGCCGTCCACTTTTCCATCCCCGTTGGCATCGCCATGCCACTGCGTGGCCGTGCCGGTGGAATTGGGATAGTTGGACTGCCAGATGAGAAAGTCCACGCCATCCACCTTGCCGTCGGCGTTGAAGTCGCCGGTGCTGGAGACCAGCGTGACGGGGGTGGGCGAGGCGCGGTACGTAAGGTTGGGGTCAAGGTTGAGGTCAGCCCCCAGGCCTTGAGCCTGGCCGTTGCTGGCGGTCAACTGTGTCCAGCCGGTCTGGGCGTACGTCCAGGGCGCTGCCCCGGTGGAACTAAACCACAAGGACCAGAAGCCGTGGGTCCAGTCCTGGTAGGAATGGCCGTCGTAGGTGACGCCGTAGAGCGTGCTGTCGCCCCATTGCGTGGTGTACGTCAGGGGCAACTGGGCGGCCACGGTGTCCACCATCTGCTGGGTGGTCACGCTGTTGGCGTCAAAATGCACATCGAAGACGTACTCGGCGGCATCGGGGAACTGGAGGTACAGGTACGCCTGATTCGCCCCGCTGCCCACCGATCGCGGCACGATCTCGAAGGCGTGCACCGACAGGGGAAGGGCCAGGAGGAGCAGGAATGTCAGTCGATTCATGGGAAACTCCATTCTTAAGGATTGCAAATTGCCAAATTGCAAATTGCAAATTGAGGGACAAAGACAAGAACGCCTTCTCCGTCCGAGTCTTTCAATTGGCAATCTGCAATTGGCAATTTGCAATTCCCTCGGTTCCTACCCGCGCCGCCGCGGCCGCAGGCCCATCACGCCGGAAAAGACCAACAACAGCAGAACGCCCGGCTCCGGCACGGGGGCGCCGATGTGCCCGGCGGCAATGGAGACGGCGTCCAGGTTGAAGTAAAGGGGCGACAAGGAATTGCCGTCGTTGGGCATGGAAAAACGAACGTAGCTAACATCAACCAGGCCGGTCGACGACAGGTCCAGCCAAGTGCCGCCGGCCGAGCCATCCAGCACGGCCAGGATTTGCGGCCAATTCTTGCCGGCAAGATCGCTCAAGGGCGCCGTAAAGGGTTTGGAGAAATCGGCGGGCGTGAGACCCTCACCGCTGGCCAGGTACGGACTGGAAGCGTCAGAATAATAGTTCGTGGGGGCATTGGTGTTCAAACTGCCCAGAAGAACCCACTGAGACCCGTCGGCGCTGACATCCACGTTCACCACACTTCCCCCGAAAATCGTCACCGGATTTCCGGCCGTGCCACAAGGATTTTGCCAATCCGCCTCCGACACGGCTGCGGTGGAGAAGATTCCCAGAGAAGGCCCGCTGCCGACGATCAGCTTGTTAGCCAACTGCAACGTCAGATGGCCGCCGTGGCCTATGGAAATAATCTCATTCAAGGCAACAGCGGGGTTGAAAACGCTCAGAATATTCGGGCCGGAAAAGCCCTCGGTGACCCCTTCGGGCGCGCCCAGCGCGGCGGCAGGGTTGGTGTAAGGGGTATTGTCGGGCCAATGGGTCGCCGGCGCGCTGCCCGGATCGTAGGAAACCACCGACTGCGCAAAGGATGCCGCCTGCGCTGTCGAAGAAAGCAGCAACAGAACGGCCCCGAGAACACACCTCATTCGCACATGTCTCATCTTTGCCTTCTCCTTGAAATCCCGGCCGCACGGCCGGGTTCGACTCCGCCAACACGAAGAAAAATGGATAACTCCCGTCATGCCCTCAGTTGCGTTTGGGTCGTGATGGCCCGCTCCTTTCTTGGGGCGCTGAAACTCGGACCGGCGGCCACACCCCTGCGCAAAGTGCGGCGCCGTCAACCGAGGGGGGAGTTCTGGTCGGACCGCGAAGACCTGCGGATGCGAACACCCGCCGCGAATCGCGCGCGGCCGAACAAAAACGGCCCCGGTGCCCTGAGGGGCGCCGGCGGCCGAGGCAAAACGATCAGCGATGATCGAGAGCCCTGGCTGCTGGGCAGCCCGCGAAGGGTCGACCCGGTTGATCGCAGGCAGGTCTTCTGGCTTCCGGCTTCGGGATTGCCTTGGGGCAATCCGACCTCCCGCCGCGCCTTCCCGCCCGGGTGACACACCCGGGCAGTGGCATTGTGCGGCGGTCGTCGCCGGTTACAGCGGCGCGTCCGCGGCCGAGTTTCACGGCCTTCCCTGTTGGGCCCTTGCGGGCACCTGCAACAGTACGAAACTTAACCGCACCACGATGGACTGTCAAGCCGGGAAAATGCGCGATCGAAAAAAATGGGTTGGGTGCCGTGGCTTGCGAAGCGCAGCGGAGCAACCACGCGGAGGGCAACCCACAGCCAGCGTGGTTGCAGACTTCCTACCGCTGGGCCAGAGAGAGCTTGCACACCGCCGCCCCGGCGATGATGAGGCCGCAGGCCAGCCAGATCATGGCGCCCGGCCAGGTGCCCATGACCACGCAGGCGATGAACACGGCAATCAGCGGAATGAAGTTGGCCACGCTGGAGACCAGCGGCAGATTGCCGCGGCGCATCGCCCGTTCCCACAGCACGTAGCCCAGCAGGTTCACCACCAGGGCCACGTAGAAGATGATGCCGATCGTCTTTCCCGAAACCGCGGGCAGCGCGGCGCCCGTGGCCAGGGCCCCGGCGGCCATGATCGCCCCGGTGGCCAGCACGAAAAGGGGCACGCCGCCCCCACCCGAGGCCGGCCCCCAGCGCCGGGCAAGATTGGAGTAGAAGGCCCAGGCCACGGCATTCAGCAGCGCCAGGGCGTACGGCAAGGCGTTGGCGCGCGCACTGGCGGTGAGGCTATGGAGGCTCAGGTGGGCCGCCCCCGCTGCAACGGACGGCTGGCCGGCCATCGGGCCGCCAGGCCGGCTACCGTCAGCAGCACGCCCAGCGGAAACCAGGCCCGCGGCCGCGTGCCTTGAATGGGAACCGAGACGATGAGCGTCAAGGCCGGCCAGAGGTAGTTGATCAGGCCGACGACCAGCACGGCCTGGCGGTCAGAGGCCAGGGCCAGCGCGAAGGGCAGGCAGGTGGCGTAAAGGACGAATAAGCCCCCGCAGCCCAGCAGGTATTTGCGGGGCAACTGCGCCAGCCGCTGGCGCGCCGGACGGGTGCGCAACATCCACGCCATGCCGACGCTGCCAGCCAGCAGGTTCACCATGCCGCCGCCGACCAGCGGCCCCAGTTGCTCGTACATCAGCCGGGACAGGCCCAGCCAGGTCGACCAGATGACCACCGCGCCCAGGCCCGCGGCCGTGGCGGCGCGAGAGGTGGAAGGACTCACGGCAACGCCCTTTCCACGGCGGCCAGCGCGGCCGCTCGCGCCTGCTCCATCGTGGTAGCCTGCCGGAAGCCGGCCGCACGGGCGTGGCCCCCGCCGCCCAGGGATTGGGCAACGGCGGCCACATCCAGCGCTGCACCGCCGCCGGCGGGCGTGCGGCTGCGCAGGCTGCCGCGGATCTCCGACCCCTGCTCCACCAGCAACAGCGCGACCGACACGCTGCCGATTCGCAGCGCCTCGTTGATGAGGTTTTCCGTCTCATCAGGCCCGGCGCCGGTGGCGCTGAAATCTTCGCGGGTGAGGGTCATCACCGCCAGCCGGCCATTCGCGTGGAGTTTCAGACTGCTAAGCAGGCGGCTCGTCAGCGCCAGCCGCTCGGGCCGGTCGTTCAGGAAGAGCGTGCGGTAAAGCTCATCCACCGCCACGCCGGCCTCCAGGCAGCGGGCGGCGATGCGCAGGGCGCGGCCATCGGTGTTGGCGTACTGCATCCAGCCGGTATCGGCGCCGATGGCGGTCATTACCGCTTGCGCCACGGCCGGCGTGAGCGGCCAATCCAGCTTGTCCAGCAGTTCGACCACCAGGATGCCCGTGGCCGCGGCGGCCGGATCGGCCCAGGTGACGGCGGCGAGGTCCTCGCGCGTGCGGTGGTGATCGATGATGACCAGGCGATCGCGCAGGGCGGGAATGGACGAGGCCAGGGCCCGCAGTTGATCCATCGAGCTGGTGTCGACGATGGCGATGCAATCGCTGGCGGCGGCCGCGCGGGCAAAGCCGGCCGCATCGAGCAGCTTTTCTCCCGCAGTGAGAAACGCATACCGCCGCGGCACCGGCTCGGCCAGCGTGGTCTCTACGCTCTTACCGGCCGCGCGGGCGGCCAGGGCCAAGGCCATCATCGAGCCGATGGCATCGCCGTCGGGCCGGTCATGCGTGGCCACAACAAGGCGCTTGGCCGCGGCAATTCGAGCCGCCAGGGCCGCCGGAACATCAGGGTTTGAGGCTGTCGCGCACATGCTGAACATCCTGTTCCATCTGGGCCAGCAAATCTTCGACCTTGCCGTACTTCTGCTGCCCGCGCAAACGCTGGAGGACCTGCACTTCCAGCACCGAACCGTACAGCGGGCCGCCCGCGTAGTCCAGCAGGTACGCCTCGACGGCCCGCGACAGCCGGCCGAATGTCGGCCGCGTGCCCACGCTGACGGCCGCCGGAAATATAGTGTCACCTAATAATGCCCGCCCGGCGTACACGCCATCCGCCGGTATGAGTTGCTGGCCGCAATCCAGGTTGGCCGTGGGGTAACCCAGCGTCGTTCCGCGGCCATGGCCGCGGATGGCGGCGCCGCGCATCGCGTACGGCCGGCCCAGGCCCCTCGCCGCATCGGATACGCGCCCCTCGCGGATGAGCTGGCGGATCAGCGAACTGGAGATTCGCACCGGCCGGCCATCCAGTTCGATCATTACCGGCTCGGCCACCTGCACCTCAAAACCCAACGTTCGGCCCATTTGGGCCAGCATTTGGACATTGCCGGTGCGGTTATGCCCGAAGAAAAAATTATCGCCCTCCACCACGGCCGCCGCGGCCAGGCGATCCACGATCACTTGGCGAATGAAGGTTTCGGCCGGCATGTTCAGCAGCTCGCGCGTCGTGTGCAGCACGACGACGGTGTCCGCCCCGGCGGCGCCCAGGGCCCCGGTGCGCTGTTCCAGGTGCATGAGCGGCTCCGGGGCTTTTTGGGGCGCCAGCAGGCGGACTGGTGCCGGCTCGAAGGTGACGGCCGCCAGCGGCAAGTTACGCTGCTGCGACGCCGCCCGGGCCTGCGCCAGGATTCGCTGGTGGCCCAGGTGCACGCCGTCGAAATTCCCCACGGTCGCCGCGCAGCCGCCGGGCAAACGAGGCAGTTCCTCCAGGCCGTGCACCACACGAAATGAAAATTGCTGATTCCCGATGGTCGATTCCCAAGTTTAACCCTGCATCATATCCCTGCTATTTTTCCAGTTTTTCCTTCCCCTCGCCCACCACGACCATCGGCACGCCCAGCCCCACATCCGCCAGCCGCACCTCCACCTGGTACACGCTGGCCAGCACTTCTGCCCGGATCACCTCCGCCGGCGCGCCCGCGGCGGCCGGACGGCCATTGGACAGCAGCACCAGCCGGTCCGCGAAGCGCGCGGCCATGTTCACATCATGGCTGACGCACACGACGGCCATCCCCCACTCGTGGGCCAGCTTGGCCATCAGGGCGTAGATGTCAAGCTGGTGGCGGACATCCAGGTGGCTGGTCGGCTCATCCAGCAGCATTAGTTGGGGCTGCTGGGCCAGGGCGCGGGTGATCATCACCGTCTGCTGCTCGCCCCCCGAAAGCGATTCCAGCGGCCGGCTGGCCAGCCCCGTCACGCCGGTCATTTCCATGGCCGCGGCGGCGACGCGGCGGTCCAGCTCGCCGGAGAGCCCCAGGCGGTTCATGTGCGGCGTGCGGCCCATCATCACCACCTGCTCGACGGTGAAGGAGAAGGCCACCCTCGTCGACTGCGGCACGTAGCTGAGGATCCGCGCCAACGCCAGCGCGCCATATCGCCGGCGGGGCTTGCCCGCCAGTTCCACCTTTCCTGCCGCCGGCTCCAGCAAGCCCAGCAGGCACTTCAGCAGCGTGCTCTTACCGCTGCCGTTTGGACCCAAAATGCACAGCAACTCGCCTCTGGCGGCCGTGAGGTCCACGCCGGTGAGCACCTCGGGCCCGCCCGCGTAGGCGAAGCGCAGGCCCTCGACCGCCAGGATGGGAGCCGCCGCGCTCACAGGTAGCCCTCCCGCAGCCGGCGTCGCAGCAGGAAGAGGAAGAAGGGCGCCCCGACGAACGAGGTCACCACCCCGACCGGCAGTTCCTGCCCGAACTGGAGCACCGTCGAGCGGCAGAACGTGTCGGCGGCCACCAGGAAGATCGCCCCGATGAACCCGGCGGCCAGGATCAGCCGGCGGTGGTCAGCGCCGAGAATCATCCGGCAGACGTGCGGCACGATCAGCCCGACGAATCCCACCGGCCCGGCCAGGGCCACCGCCGCCGCCGTCAGCACGCCCGCCAGGCAGAACGTCTGGAGGCGCAGACTCGTCAGATGAATTCCGCTGGAGGTGGCCACATCGTCGCCCAGGCTCTGCACGTTAAACGCCTGCCCGCGTGCGGCCAGCCACAGCCAGCCGGCGCCCGTCGCCGCCGCACAGACCCCCAGCAGGTCCCCCGCCGGCGCATCGGGAATCGAACCGAGCGACCAGTTGATGTACAGCTTCAGCTCCCCCGGCTGGGCGAACAGGTACAGCGTGGCCATGATAGCCGCCGCCAGCGTGTTGATGATCACGCCCGAGAGCAGCAACGAGTACGCATCCAGCCGGCCGCGGCGCTGGGCGATGAGGTACACGATACCCATCGTCGCACCGGCGCCGATGGCCGCCGCGCCGGTCCTGCCGGCCCACGTGGCCCCGCCGAAGATCACGATGCCCGCCAGCACGCCCACACCCGCCCCGCCGGAAACGCCCAGCACGTACGGGTCGGCCAGGCCGTTGCGCAGCAGGCTCTGGAGCGTGGCCCCCGCCACGGCCAACGCCGCGCCCACGGTCATCGCCGCCGCCACGCGCGCCAGGCGGGCCGGGCTGGCCCAGGGCCACATCCAGCCTTGCTGGCCGATGCTGGCGCACAGCGCCGCCACCACCACCAGCACGCCGGCCAGAACGCCGACCGTGCGCAGAATCGAGCGGCCAGTCAGTTCGCCGGCCGGCGCTATCGGCCGCGGTATCTCGGCAAGGGTCATGGCTGGGCCTCCGCCGACGAAGCCGGGGCGGAAGCCGCCGCCGGCGAGAGATCCGCCGTAGCCGCCGACGCCGGCGCGACCTCCGGATGGATCATCGCCACCAGTTTGCGGGCGATCTGGCTCACGTGGCTGTCCTCGATGGTCAGCGAGGCATCATCGGTGATGACCACGCGGCCCTCGCACACGGCCTTCAAATCGCTGCGGCGTTGCCAGTATTTCCGGGCGGCCTCCACATTGGCCGCGCCGGCATCCACCTGGCAGATCAGCACATCGGGCCCAATGCTCTCGATCGTTTCCAGGTTAATCGTGCCCCAGCTTCGCAGCCCTTTTTCCGCCGCCGCGTTGGCGCCGCCGGCGATGTCAATCATTTCCGACAGCGTCCAGCCGGCCCCGACGGTCATGGGCTTGTCCGTGCCGATGAGAAACAGCACGCGCGGCCGCGGCCGGCTCGCCACCGACTGGCGCACCGCATCCAGTTCCGCGTCGATCCGCGCCACCAGCGCTGCCGCCTGCGGCGAGCGGCCGGTCAGCTCGCCCATCTGCCGGATGCTCTGGCGCAGCTTGGCCAGCGAGCCATTTTCCAGCCGCACGATCTTCACCCCCGCCAACGTGCGGCGGAATTCCGTGTCATCCGTGTTATGGAACAGAATATCCGGCCGCACGGCCGCCGCCGCCTCGGCGTTGAGCCGAAACCCATCGCCCAGCACGGCCACCGACAGGCCCTCGGGCAGCCGGCAGTGGCTGGTCACGCCGACCATGTGGTCGGTGAGCCCCAGGTCCAGCGCGATCTGCGTGGCGTGCGGGGCAAACGTGATCAGGCGCGGGCTGGCCGCCTTCGGCGCCTCCGAGCGGTGACAGCCCGCCAGCAGGCCCGCCAGGACCAGCACGCGTGCCCAATGTGTTCTCATGGCCCAATCCAGTAATTGACGAAAACGAACAGATCAGGTTACCATAGAACACTTCGGCGGCACAGAGCCTGGTGGCACAGGCTTTCAGCCTGTGGCCGCATATGCTGGCCCGGGCTTTGGGCCTGGGGCCACAAGTAGGTGGCACAGGCTTTGGGCCTGTGGCCGCAGTAGCCGTGCCGCCAGGCGGATGGAGCAGATCATGCCCAAACGCAGGTTGATCCGACGACTGGCCGTGGCCTGGGGCCGCACGACCTCCGGGCACCGTCGGCGCGCGCCCGGCGGCGGCGACTTATCCGGGCTGCGACCCACCGATGGACTAGCCCCCATGGCCGACCCCTCGGAGCCGCTGATTGAAGTGCAGACCCAGCCGGCCGCCATCGCCGAGCCCCCGCCGGCCGTGCGGCCGCTGGCTGATAGCTTGCCCAACCTGAACGGCCTGGCCGCCGGCGCAGCGCCCAGCGATGCCTCGCTGCGCGATGCCGTCGCCGCCCTGCAGCGCGCGGAGGAGATGATCTCCGCGCACATCAAGCGTTCCCAGCAGCTCATCGACAGTTCCGCCGACCTGCCCGACCTGCTCCGCGCCCAGGTGGAGCGCATGGGCGAGCTGTCGCTGGCGATTCACCAGACGCAGCAGTCACTGGCCCGGCGCGGGCTTTCCGATGAGCAGCTTGCCCGGCGGCTGGAACCCCTGTATACCCGCATCGGCGATGCCATCGACCAGACCCGCAGCATCCAGGTGCGGCTGGATCACATCGACGACCGCCTCGGCGCTCAGGAAACCTCCCTGGCCCGCCGGCTGGAGGGTTTGGCCGGCCATCTCAACGCCATTCAACTGGCCCTGCGCCGCACCCGCCGCCGGCTCACCTGGCTTATCACGCTGACGTTGCTGCTGGCCGCCGGCTGCGCCATCGGGCTAGTGCTTTCGCACGTCCTGAAGTAAGGGTGTGGCACAGCCGGCTTCGGCTGTGCGCATCCCATGGAGGATTTCGCACGAAGGCATGTGCTGCGGACCGCCCCGAACTGCTGGTTTCTTAACCCCTGCAGGGGTTGAATAGCTCCAGCCCAGGGTTGCCGAGCACGGCGAGGCTACCCTGGGTGACGCCGGCGCAAGCTCCTACCCCGGCAGGGGTTGAATAACACAATGGCGGGCCGAATTGTTCCAGACGCAGCTATTCAACCCCTTCCGGGGTTGAGGGGGATAATTGCGTCCGGTTCCCCGGGTAGGCTCGTCCGCTTCGCGGCCTTCGCCAACCCGGGGCTGGAGCTGTTTCAACCCCTCCGGGGTTGAAGCCCAAGAAGGCATTGTCCGCAGGCGCCGCCCGCCGCATTTGCGGCCACCTCCTTGACCTTCATGCGAAATCCTCCGTGGCAATGTGCCAGCTACGTCAAAGCCAGCTCCGTCGAATACACATCCTGCGTGCCTTCGCCGCCGGTGGAGTTGCCGTTTGTATCCATCAGGCCGCCGCCGACCGCCGCGATGTCCGGGCCAAGCTGGAGGAAATACTGGCCGGCAGGAATCTCCGAGGTCAAATTGATGCGGAACGTCGTGGGCGAAAGCTGCGTGATGGATTGCACGTAACTGTTCAATTGAAACGCTTGTAACCCGTTAAACACGGCTGCGTAAACAAAATCGCCACTGAATGCCAGATTCCACACGGGCAACATACGTCCCCCCGTCAACTGCATCGGCATGACCACCTTTGGCGCAGAGGGATCGGTGATATCGAACGCACAGGCCGTGAAAAGGACGTTCGAAGTGTTCGAAAGCCTGAAAACGCCTGTCAGGTAGGCGATGTCACCCGCCACCTCCACGGAAAGAGCGGCGCCCCCTGTGCCAGCAAAGCAAGCGACGTTGGCCAGTACAATCGGCGATTGCGGCTGGGTCGCGTCAATCACCATCAGCTTGCCCTGATTTGCCAGGTACGCCGTCGTGCCAACAACTTTCACATCCCTGGCTTGAGCGGTCCCGGGGCACGCACCCAAAAGTTGCGGCGACGCAGGATTCGAAATGTCGATAATCTCCAAGCCGGCCGTCGTATCAATCACGTAAGCCCGCGAGCCGGCCACATCCAGGTCCGTGGCGGCGGCGCCAATGTCATTGGTGCTGAGAATCTCGGGCGAACCCGGCACGGATACATCGATAATCGTCAGACCGGCGCCGCCATCGGCTACATAGGCGTAACCGCCGGCAACAATCACGTCCTCGGCCGTCCCAGGGGTCTTTATCGCTCCCACGAGCTGAGGAGAGGAAGGATCGGAGACATCCACGATTTCCAACCCCGCATTACCTTCCGCAAGATACGCAAGATGGCCCTGCACCTCGATACGGGAGGGGACTTGGGCCGCGGTGAAAGAACCGATCACTTGCGGGGCGGAAGGGTCGGCAATGTTGGCAATGACCAATCCTGGCGACTGAGCCATATAAAGCGTGGATCCGACCGTTTTCACATCCGTCGTGGACGTGCTCCCCACCGAGCCCACATTCATCGGCCATGGACCCGTGATATCCATCACAACGAATTGGTTTCCGTTGGCCGCAAAGAGTTGTGACCCAAGAACCGCCAGGACGGGCAAGCCCAAGTGGGCCTGGGTCAACAGGACCGGAGTCGCCGGCGAGGAAACATCCACGATGAACAAGTCGCCGGGGTACGCGTCCGAAAGAAAAAGCTTTGACCCCGCGACCGCTACGCACCCAACGTTTGCGCTGGTTTGCGGCAAAGGTAGCTGCAAGGATCCAATATGAACGGGTGCGGAGGGATCCGATACATCAAGGATGGACAACGTCCAATTCCAGTTCGAATTCGCCTCGGTGACATAGGCCAAAGAACCGGCGATGGCCACATCATACGTGTCGCTGGACGTGATGTAACTCCCCACAACCGAAGGGGCGGAAGGGTCGGAAATGTCCACGATGCTCATGCAATACTGGACTGTAGGAGTCTCTGCGTAGGTAAGGCCAGTGATATACGCATGCGTGCCGGCAATCCTCAGACCGGGGTAAGAGCCGATGGGGGAGACCATCACGGAGCCGACCTGAGTAGGGGTTGCCGGCTGGCTGATGTCCACGACTTGAAGAGTTAAGTCACTTGCTCCTTCGCCCCCTGTCGGAAGACCCGTCATGAAATAGGCGTATTGGCCCTCGACAGCCAGGTCATAAGGCCGCAGTGCCTGGCCCGTCTGCGGATCATTCAGTTGCAGGGACCCAACCAATTGAGGCGATTGGGGCGAAGAGAGATCCACCATTTCCAGGATTCCGAAAGGCACACCGTTTGAGTAGCCCCTGACCAGGATGCAGGCCATGGACCCGGAAACCTGGACATCCCGCACGCTCATACCCGCCGGCGGGGCAAACGTGCTCACCGGCGTCGGTGCGGCCGGGTTTGAATAATCCATGACCTCCAGGCCACCGGGGTCGGAGAACAGGAGATAATGGCCCATGAGGACGGGCCAGCCCACACCAGATACACTATCTGGGACGGTTTTGCCCTGAATGACCGTCATCCCCTCATCCGGAATCAGCCCCACATCGCCCGCCGTGAAGGTCGAGGGATCGACGGGCTGGTTGAAGGTGACGTCGATGGACTGGCTGCCGGCTGAGCCCGAGGGCGTGGCCGAGACCACCTGCAGTGGCGGCCGCTGGAAGCGGTAGTTCTGCTGCCAGAGCAGGAAATCCTGGCCATCCACGTTGCCATCGCCGTTGAAATCGCCCTGGCTCCACGTGGCGCCGCCGGCCATCGGGTAGTTCACCTGCCAGGTGAGAAAATCGTGGCCGTTGACCTGCCCATCGAGGTTCGCATCCCCCGGCCGCGTGCACAGCAGGTCCACCACCAGGTGGTTGAAGTCCTGCGCATCGACCTTCCCATCGCCATTCAGGTCGCACGCCATGTCGGGCGTGGGGCTTTGGATCTGTGCGGCCAGGGCGTCGATATCCGCCGCATCGACCTTGCCATCGCCGTTCACATCGCCCAAAATGCCCGCCCCGCCGGCCGAAAGCGCCGCCGCCAGCAGGAGCCGCGACTCCAGGGTCTCCGCCAGAACGCCGGCCGCCGCGCGTACTTTTCCTCGTTGCTGGTTCATTGTGCCGCTCCCTTTTTTGAAATCCGCCCTGAGGCTGGACCGAACCCGACCAACCCACGCTGCGTCTACCCGTCGGATTTCCAGCATACCCCGCCCGGCCGGTTTCGTCAACCTTTTTGACACCCTGCGGGCAGCGGCACGCACGAAAAAAACAAGTGCCACAAATTCGGATCCGGAGGTGGCATGCCCTCACGCTGACCAAGGCGGCAGCTTTGGGCGGCGGGTGGGCATGGGCGCGGTCGTGGGCGATCGGCGCATTGTTTGCCTTCCCCGACCGGCTACTGTTCTGCCGCAATTCTTGCCAAAGTTGCGGCCATGCCGCATAATCTTGGCAGTTAGGGCCTGCGGCGGAGCTTGGCGGCCGTGATGCCCCGCGCGGCTATCTCATTTTTCCTGGCCGAGAGGGTAAATGGCAATCGGCATACGAGAGCACGAGGTTTCTTTCTGTGCCGAGGTGAAATCCTGGGCGGATGCACTTTTCGCCATGCATCCCGAATGGCCTTTTGCCGGCGCACACATTGAAAAGTACGGCGCCGGGACGAACAAGCGCCAGGATCTTCGCATCCTCGACCGTGAGCACCGCACACCGATTCTGTCGGGCGAAGTCAAGATGCCCGGAACGCCAGAAGGTCGAAGCCCGTACGACCCGGCCTTGATGCAGGACGCCTTCAACAAGGCCGACAACATCCTGGCCGATTATTTCTTTACCTGGAACGTCAACACGTTCGTCCTCTTTGACCGCAGCCTCTATAAACGACCGATGATTGACCGGCGGGTCAAGGAGTACGACCTTGGCCTGGGGCTCACCCAGCCCGGGGATTGCGCCCGGCCGGAGGTTCAGGCGGTCATTCGCGACAAGTTCCTGCCGCAGTTCTTCAGCGAGTTTGCCCAGATTGTCTCCGGTGAACTGCTCGACTGGAGCATGGCGCCCGACGAGTTGTTCCTGCGCTCTCTGGAAAGCCATTTGGATTGGCCCGTCACCGGCACGCGCGACTATATGGCGGTGCAATGCGCACAGGATAAATCCTTCGCGGCCCGTCTTCAGGGTTGGATGGCCAGCGAGATGCAGTGGACCTTCAACCCGACCGATCCGGAGAACTGGCGCCAAACCCTGGAACGCGCCGCTCGCACGCTTTGCTACGTCTTCACGAACCGCGCTATATTCTACAAGGCCATCCAGACCCGCTTTGCCGAAACCCTGAAATCTTTGGCCATGCCTCCCCGCACCGCGGATGCTCAGGCCATTTATGCCAGTTTCCGCCGCCAGTTCGCCGCCGCCGTCGAGGCCACCGGCGACTACGAGCCCGTATTCTACCCCGAAATCGACGACTGGGCCGGTTCGCTTGTCTTTGCCAGCCCGCGGGCCTGTCTTGGCTGGAAAGGCTTCTTCGTTAACCTTTCCGAATACGATTTCCGTAAGGTCCCGTCGGACATTCTGGGCGGAATCTTCCAAAAACTCATCTCGCCGGAAGAGCGTCAGAAGTTCGGCCAATTCTTCACGCACCAGGATATCGTGGACGTGATCAACGCCTTTTGCATCCGCCGCGCCGGAGATGTGGTGCTCGACCCAGCCTGCGGTTCAGGTTCCTTCCTCGTTCGCGCCTACCACCGCAAGGCCTGGCTCAGCGGTCAAGGCGCCGGCGGCCGGCGGCACCAGGACCACGAGAAGATCCACCAGGAACTGCTGCGGGAAATCTACGGCTGCGACATCGCCTTGTTTCCCGCGCATCTGGCCACGCTGAACCTGGCGGCGCGACAGATTTCCGATGAAGAGAATTTTCCGCTCATTCGCCGCGGAAACTTCTTTGAGGTCGCGGAGGAGCCCCAGAAGTTCTGCTCCGTGCCGGGTCCGCGCACAGGCAAGCAAAGACCGGTCCGCATGGTGCCTTTAGCCGAACTGGATGCCATCGTCGGCAATCCGCCTTATGTCCGGCAGGAACTCATCGATAAACGGTCGCAACTGAAGAAGGGCCGGGATGAGGCCAAGGAAACCTTCGAGTCCCGCAAGAAGAATACCAAGGAGTTCTTTCAGGAGCTTTTGGCCCAACTCTGGCCCGGGCTTAGGCTGTCCGGACGTGCCGATCTTCATTGCTACTTCTGGCCCGTCGCGGCCCGATTCCTCAAGGAAGGCGGATACTTCGGCTTCCTGACCAGCTCAAGTTGGCTCGATGTGGAGTACGGCTTCGCCCTCCAGGGCTGGATTCTCCAGAATTACAGGCTCATCGCCGTGCTGGAAAGCGTGGATGAACCGTGGTTCGCGGATGCCCGGATCAAGACGGCCGCGACCATTCTCCAGCGATGTTCGGATAAGGCGGCCAGGGATGCCAATCTGGTGCGCTTTGTCCGACTTCAAAAGCCCCTGTCCGAAATCCTGGGCGAGCGCGCTCCCGGCGATGAGGCGGCCCGCCAGCAAGCGGCCCAGCGCCTCCGCAGGCTGATCGAAAAATCAGGCGACTTCGAAGATGACAGTCTTCGAATCATCGCCGTGCCTCAAAGCCGCTTGTGGCAGGAAGGCGTCGATGCCGGCAGGGTCATGGCGAAAAGCGGCCTATCTTTCCCCCAAGAATCTGGCGATGCGGATGAGGAGACCGACGAACAGCCCCCCGAAGGTCCGGACGAACAGGCGGTTCGAGATTGGAACGGCCACGGCGACCGCTACGTGGCGGGGAAATGGGGCCGCTTCCTGCGGGCGCCCGACATTTATTTCCGCATCCTGCGCGAGTACGGCGACAAGTTTGTCAAGCTTGGCCAGATTGCGAACATACGGTTCGGCATCAAGAGCGGCTGCGACGCGTTCTTCATGCCGCGCGATGTGACGCAAGATGTTTTGGCGGAGGTCCGCAAGGGCCTGCCCTGGAACAACGTCGGCTTGCTCGCCCCGGCTAAACGGGATGAGGTCGAAAGCGGCACAGTTCGCATCGTTCGCGCTGGGGACAATACGCTCCACCCGATCGAGGCGGAATATCTTCGCCCAGAGATTCACAGCCTCATGCAGGTAGATCGCCCGTTGGTCCGCGCGAGCGACACAGACCGCCTGGTCCTCTGGGTCAATCAGGGACTCAAGGACTTGGCGGGAACCTACGTCGCCAAGTACATCCGCTGGGGCGCCAAGCAAACCTTTGCTTCGAAGAAATCACAGGCCGTGCCTGTCCCGGAACGATCAACCTGCAAATCACGACAATTGTGGTATGACCTGACGGGCGTCAAGACAGGCGCGTGTTTCTGGCCGATGGCCCAACAGTACCGGCACGTTATTCCCGCTAATGTTGAGGACCTGGTCTGCAACCACAATCTTTTCTACCTTGATACAGCGGGCCTCTCGACACGCGAGGCAAGTGTCCTGCCCGCCGTGCTGAATTGCACAACCATGGCGCTCTTTAAGACCTATTACGGGCGCTACGCCGGCACAGAAGGCAACCTGAAGACGGAAGTGGTTGACGTGAATCTGCTGGAAGTTCCAGATGTTCGCGGCGTGTCGGAAGGTGTCGCGGCGAAGATCCTTGGCGCCTTCGGCCAGATGCAGTCGAGGCAGACCCAGCCGCTGGTAGAGGCAGAATTCATGCAATGCCACACCGTGGAGCACGTCAAGATGCTCGCCCAGCGACCGGTGGGTTTGAGCGATGAGCTTTGCCAGCCGGATCGTCGCGCCCTTGACGATGCAGTGCTGGAAATGATCGGCATCGCAGATTCCCAGGAACGAGCACGGATATTGGATGAACTGTATCTGGAAACGGCCCGGCATTATCGACATGTGCGGATCGTGGAGGTCCAAAAACAGGTTCAGCGAGCCGGCGGGCAACGGCGGTTGACAGCCCAGGACATCGCGGCAAGCATCTGGGATTCATTAGCGGATGCTGAGAAGGGAAAGCCCCTGATCGATTGGTTGAAGACGCTGGAGGGCCGGCGGCAGACGATCCACATTCCTGACGGCAAGGCCAAGGCTCTGGGAAAAGGGCACATGTTCACCCCCGCCGGCGTGGATTACGCTTTGGGCAAGTCCTTCCACCACGAGACCTACGCCACGGCGGCCCAGGCGGCCCTGGCGGCGTTGTTGGCGAACCTTGAGATCCGCGGCGACGTTGATCTGCCTGTTGATGAATCTTGCTGCCTGGATTGGCACAAGGCCGTGGAATCTCGCCTAAGCCTTGCCAGGAATCGCTTTGATGCTCTGGCCGGATCACGCACCGGTACAGAGTCTCTCCGGGAGGCCGCAGCCAGCTTGCTGATGCAGTGGTTCTTGCATGGCAGGATTTGAGTAATTCTGCGATCTCCTGTTGCTTTGCAAACGACGACAGATGCACCCGTAGGCCCGAGAAGTAATTGATACACCCAGTTTGGACTTGGTTTGGCAGGAATGTTGCCAAAAAGCTACATGTGTTGCCAAAAATGGCAGGTGAATGTTCAAGCCAAGAGATCCTCCAGAATAAATTTCTGATTTTTTATATCGCATAAGATTTTTATTTAT
>PMYD01000019.1 GCA_003171335.1 Phycisphaerales bacterium | reverse complement strand
TGGCAGCCAAGTATCGCCTCCTGGTCAACACCATGCGAAAGAATTCTTCGGAATATGTTTTTGTAATATCATACTATATAATTACTTATAGATATTCTGCATTTTGTATGTGTTTTGTGTATGACTTTGGCACACTGTTTGCATATAGATGGTGTCGCACTAGACCAAACTGTGCGCTGGTGGCCGTAGAGGGCTGCGTGTAACTTGGCAAGTGAATAGCGACAGATGCGAGCCTACGCTGGCTGCTTGAGAGAGTGGAGAAGCTACGCAAAGCGGGAATTATGCATTCCAAGCATTATGCACTTTTGCATGCGCCTTTATGGGATAAGGACTTGCGCATAAGCATCGGTGCTGGCTGCGTTACCCGCTTGTTTTGGCTGTTTTGGCACCCAGGAGTCACTGCTTAACTGCTTATGAGTGCAGAAATAAGCAAGGATGCACTCCCGCTTCGGGCTTCACAGCCCATTGGCCTGCGGCGTGAAGTCATCCTCCGTCAGTCCGACGTTCATGCGGACATCTTTGTAGACGTAGCGGCTGATGAGCTGGTCATCCCAGTCCCACGCCTCGACGGCCACGGGCACGAGCAGCTTGGGATCGATGTAAATAAGCGTCCTGGCGGCGGGATAGTTGTTGCAGGCCGGCAGGTCGCGCTGGAGGACCAGCGTCAGGCGATCGGCGACGGTTTTGTAGCCCAGAAACTCGCTCTTGAACTCGTGCCGCTCGGCGGCCGCACGGTCCACCTTAAGCATGCTCTCCAGGCCGCGCTCGAAGCTGAACATGGTCACCGGGTGCAGCGTGTTGGCCATCACCTGCGGGGAATCCGGCTTGCGACGCACGGTGCCCATCCAACTCAGCATGCCCTTGGGTCTCAAGAGCAGGTTGTCGTCGTTGGCCCCCTCGACATACAGCAGCCGGTCGCTGATCGGGGCGTTCTTGGTCCAATGCATTGCCACGGAGTAAGGATGTGCCAGGAATTTGACGTCGACTTCCTGCGCCGGCCCCAGGACGCCGTCGATTCGCTCCTGCTTGATGAACGTGCAGGTGAAATCGCGAACCGTGTGGCGGGTGTGCTGGAGGCACTGGTCCAGCAGGTCGACGGGGTTGGAGCGGGCCAGCGACTCCAGCCGCATGGCCTGGGCATCCGACAGCGTGCCGACCTCCTTGCCGCTGATGTTGCGGACCAAGCCGTCATCCTGGATGTCGGCGCCGGAGGGCCGGGCGCACTGGATGCAGATCAGCACCAGCAGCCCGATCCCGACGATCAGGCGCAAACGCCAGTTGGTCAACCGCCAGAGACGCCGGATCTTCCGTGGAAACAGAAACATACAACCATCCCTTCCACAGGGAAAAAGCGACCGGGACTTAATTCTCTTCGACGCAATCGGGCCGGGTACATAAGGCGAAAACCTTGCCTGCCCTCTCAGTCCTCATCTCGAAGAAGCACCTCAGGCGGTATGGAAAGCACAAGACATTATATTCACATTGACCCCCCGCCCGAGCGCAATTCACCCAGTCGCGCCGAAACTTGCGCATTTTGCCTGCGCAGGCCGCGCAGATTGCACAGGCCCAACAGGCTTTGGGGGCGGCGGCCATGGGCAACGGCGCCGGTGCGGCTTGACGCGGCCTGCCGCCAGCCCTAGACTCTTCGCCCATGAATCTGGTAACGGGCGCAACGGGGTTATTGGGCTCGCACCTGTGCGAACAGCTCATCAAACGCGGCCGGCCCGTTCGCGCGCTGGCGCGGAGGGGCGCCGACACGGCGTTTCTTCAGTCGCTGGGCGTCGAGATTGCCGCTGGCGACATCACCGACCCGGCCTCGCTTCAGGCGGCCATGGCCTCCGTCAAGACCGTCTACCACGCCGCCGCACGCGTAGGCGACTGGGGGCCGTGGGCTGAGTTTGTCGCCATCACGATCACCGGCACGGCCAACATGCTGCGCGCGACCCGTGCGGCCGGCGTGCAGCGATTCCTGCACATCAGCTCGATCAGCGCGTACGGGCATCCCGACGGCCAGTCGCTCGTCCTGGACGAGACGGCTGCCCTGGGCCAGTGCCTGCATCGCTGGAGCTACTACAGCCGGGCCAAGGTCGAGGCGGAGAAGCTGGTCTGGGCCGCGCACGAGCGAGGCGACCTGGCCATCACCGTCTGCAGGCCAAGCTGGCTCTACGGCCCGCGCGACCGGGCGAGCATGCCGCGGCTGCTGCGGGCGATCCTGACGGGCAAGGCCAAGATTATCGGCCCCGGCGACAACCGCCTGAACCTCACGCACGCCGCCAACGAAGCCGAGGGCTGCATCCTGGCGGCCGAGCACGCCGGCGCCGTCGGCCAGGCGTACAACCTCTCTAACGACGGCGTCATCACGCAGCAGGAGTACTTCGACCGCATGGCCGATGCCCTGGGCGCCGCGCGCGTAAAGCGCCATGTGCCCTACCGCGTGGCCAAGAGTGCCGCCCTGCTTATGGAGGTCGCCGGCCACGCCTTGCATCGGCGCCAGCCGCCGCTGGTGACACGGTATGCCGTCTGGCTCATGGGCCGCCGCTGTTTTTTCAGTTGCGAAAAAGCCCGCCAGCAGCTCGGCTGGCAGCCGACGATTTCCTATGAGCAGGGAATTGCCCAGGCCGTGGCCTGGTGCAAGAAGAACGCACCATTGACCTGACTCTCAGCCTGACCCGATCGACCCCTTACTGGCCGCTGGTCGGATCCAGTGCATCCCGCAGCCCATCGCCCAGGAAATTCAAGCTCAACAGGGTAAGCGCCAGCGCCACGCAGGGCCACAGTACTAACCACCAGTAGATACGGATGGAGTTGAGGTATTGCACGCCCTCGGCCGCCAGCGAGCCCCACGTGGGCACGGGCGGCGCAATGCCGATGCCCAGGAACGAGAGAAAACTCTCCTGGAGGATGGCCTGGGGCACGATCAGCGTGGCGTACACCAGCACCGGGCCCACCAGGTTGGGCAGGATGTGCCGCACCAGGATTCGCCCGCCGCCGGCGCCCGAGGCGCGGGCCGCCTCGACGAACGGCCGGGCCTTCAGGCTGAGCACCTGCCCGCGCACCACGCGGGCCATCGTCAGCCAGCTCACCGAGCCGATGGCCACGAACAGGATCACCACGTTGGCCGCCCCGCCGGCGTTGGCCACACCCGCCGCACGGAGCAGCGCGGCCAGCGGGGTCTCCAGCGCCAGCTTGATGAGGATCACCAGCAGGATGTACGGCAGCCCGTACAGCACATCGACGATGCGCATCATCGCCCCATCCACGCGCCCGCCCACGTAGCCGGCCACCGCGCCCCAGGCCACGCCGATGGTGACGGCGATGAACGCCGCCGCCAGGCCGATGCCCAGGCTGATCGACCCGCCGAAAAGCACCCGCGGCAGCAGGGAGCGGCCCAGCTCGTCGGTTCCCAACATCGCGACAGCGCTGGGCGGTACGAGGATCGGGCCGGCCATCTGGCGATTGTAGCGCGGCTGCCCCTCAACCTGGCCCAGCGACCAGGGCAACATCAGCACGCAGGCGAGGGTCATCGCGGTAATCAGCACCGCCCCCGCCACGGCCAGCCGGCTGCGCCGAAACCGCCGCCATGGTCGGTTGCGCGAAACCACGGGCGCCGCCGCGGGCGTCGGCGCAGCCGCAGCCGGTGGAGCCTTGGCGGATGGGGCCGCGCTGTTCATCGCAGCTCCTCCTGGCTGATTCGCGGGTCGATAAAGAAGTACGCCAGGTCCACCAGCAGGTTGAAGCCGATCAGCAGCACCGCGTACACCAGCACGGTGGCCAGAATGACCGGGTAGTCGCGGTGCATCACGCTGGCGACGAAATGCTGGCCGATGCCCGGCACGGCGAAAAGCTGCTCCACCACGAAGCTGCCCGTGAGCACCGCCGCCGCCGCCGGCCCGAGAAAGCTCAGCACCGGCAGGAAGGCCAGCTTGAAGGCGTGGCGGTAGATGATGGCGCGGTCGGGGGCGCCTTTGGCGCGGGCCGTGCGGATAAAATCGCTGCCCAGCACATCCAGCATGCCCGCCCGCATCAGCCGGGCGATGGTGGCCGCAAAGGGCAGGCTCAGCGTGATCGCCGGCAGGATCATCTGCGACAGGCTGCCCCAGCCGCCGACGGGAAAGATTGGCAGAAGCAGCGCCAGCAGCATGATGAGCACGGCCCCGGTGACGAACGTCGGCAGCGACACGCCGACGACCGACACGGCCATGCACAGGTGATCGGTCAAGCGGTTTTGGCGCACCGCCGCCCAGATGCCCAGGTGCACGCCCGCCATCACCGCCAGCGTCAGGGCCAGCATGCCCAGTGTCAGCGAGACCCTTAGCGCCCCTTCCGGCCAGGTGGCGGCGGTCAGGCCCAGGATTTCCGCGACGGGCTTGCCCTTGTACTGGATGCTGTTGCCCAGGTCGATGCGCCCCTGCATCGCGCCGGCGGCGGCCGCCCTGGCGTAATAGGCCATCTGCACGGGCCAGGGCTTATCCAACCGGTACCGCTGGCGCATCTGCTCGAGCACTTCCGGCTGCACCTTCGTGCGATCGCCGACCAGCGGGTCGCCCGGTGCGGCGGCCATCAGGGCGAACGTGGCCACGTACACCAGGGCCAGCACCAGGGGAAACTGCAGCAGACGTCGGGCGATCAGTCGCGACATTCGCCGGCTACCCTCCCGCCTGGATGGCCACCTGCTTGAGCACCAAGTAGCCCATCTGGTTGGGCCAGGCCCCCTGGACCTCGGGGGCGATCATCAGGTGCTCGACGTAGTGGTACAGCGGCAGGATGACGGCATCCTGTTCGATCACAAGCTGCTCGGCCTGGCGGTACAGGTCCATGCGCCGGGTCTGGTCAAGTTCGCCGGCGGCCTGGCGCATCAGGTCGTCAAACCTCGGATTGCTGTAGCCGCTGTCGTTGTTCCCGTTGCCGCTGATGAACATGTCCAGGAACGTGGTCGGATCGCGGTAATCGCCGAACCAGCCGCCGCGGCCGAGGTGCCACTCCTTCAGCTCCTTCTTCTTGAGCGCCGCCCCGAAGGCCGCGCCATCCTTGACAATGAAGCTCACCTGCACGCCAAGCTGCTCTTTCCACATCGCCTGGAGCCGCTGGGCCACCGCCTCGTGGCCGTAGCCCGTGTTGTACATCAGGCGAAGTTCCGGCAGCCCCCGCCCCCCGGGGTACCCCGCCTCGACCAGCAGTTTTCGTGCGGCGGCGATGTCAAATTTCTGCCCGGTCGGACTGGGATAGGGCGCCGGGTGGCCGTTGGCATCCTGCACCGTCAGGCCCGGCGGAATGAACACGCTGGCCGGCTGCTGGTGGCCGCCGGCCACGGCCACGATGTCGGCCCGATCCACCGCCAGCGCGAGGGCCCGCCGCAGGCGGACATCCGCCAGCGGATTGGGTAGCCCGGCGGCCGTCGGCTGGCAGTTGAAGCGGTAGAAATACGTGCCGAAGGAATTTTCCGGGTAAAAATCCGCCCGCTTTCGCCTAGCCGTGCCATCGGTCAGCGCCCGCAGGGCCGGCAGCGGCAGGGCATCGATGTACTGGCAGTTGCCCGACTCGTACGCGTGCAGCGAGGCCTTGAAATCCTCGATCGCCAGGGCACGGATGCGGTCCAGCGCCACGTGCCGGCGGTCCCAGTACAGCGGGCTTTTCTCCAAGACCATCTGCCGCTTGTACCCATGCTCCTTCAAAAGGAAGGGCCCGTTGGTCACGATCTGGTCGGGATTGGTCCAGGCATCCTTGTAGGTCGTGATGCCGTTGAAGAACGCCGGATGCCCATCCTCCACGTGCCCCGCCAATAGCGGCGGGTACACCGGGAAAAACGGCGGGAAGGCCGTCAGGTCCAGGAAATACGCGCAGGGATTTTCCAGGCGCACCTCCAGCGTGCGCTCATCCAGCGCCGTCACGCCTACCTCGTCAAACGAGGCGGGTCGCCCATCGGCCAGCGCGTGGTAATACGCCTGGGCCCCGGCGATGGTGAACATCAAGTTGGCGTAATCGGCCGCGGTGGCGGGCGTCAGGACCCGCTGCCAGCTCCAGCGGAAATGCTCGGCCGTCACCGGCTGGCCGTTGGACCAGCGGGCATCGCCCCGCAGGTGGAACGTGTACGTGCGGCCGTCGGGGCTGATCTCGTATCGCTCGGCCACGCCGTTCGTCAGGGCAAGCTGCCCCATGCGCTGGCCCTCGGCCGGCGGATCGACTCTAAACGCCATCAAGCCCTCGAACAGGGCGTTGGCAATGCGGATGTCGTGCTTCCAGGTGATGACGTGCGGGTCGAGCGAGTTGACTTCCAGGCCGTTGTTGAAAACAAACGTGTTGCGGCCCTCGCGGCTGCCCGACCATTTTGCGCTCAATACCAGAGCGGCCGTGGTTGCCAGGCAGATGGCTACAAGAACCTTGTACACGGTTGGGGACCTCTAAAATCCCAAATCCCAAATCCCAAATTCCAAACAAGCGGTTCGACCGCCCTGAGCGGCTCACCGCCGAAGGGCTCCAAATCCCAAATTCCAAAACTCACTTGAGCCAGTCCAACAATTCGTTGTCGGATCCTCAAGCAGGAGTTTGAGATTTGGTGCTTGGAATTTGTTTGGGATTTGGAATTTGGGATTTGGGATTTTCTGTTCATCCCCCCGGCAGGGCCGCACCGGGCTGAGCCGGGCTGCTCGCTGGCACACTGGTCGGCTTTCGCGGTTGCAGGGGGTTGGCCGGCAGCGGCTTGGGCAGCGTTGGGCCCTCGCTCAGTACGACCGGCGGATGGATGCCTTCGCCGGCCAGCTTGCCGGCCGTGCCACCCTCGCCGGCGGTGCCCACCAGGTCGTTGACGGCCAGCATCACCTTCTCCGGCGACTGGGGCTTCTGGCGCAGACTCTCGGCCACGGGCGTCTCGGGCCGATTGATAATCTGGCCCATCACGCGCTCCAGCTCGATCATGGCCGCCGCATAATCCTGCACCATCTCTTCCATCTTGTCGCGCTGAAGCCCGCGGGCATCGCTCAACGTGCGCGAAAGTTCCTGGTGCGTCACGGCGGCATTCTTCATCAGGTCGGCCATCACCTGGAGCAGGTCGGTCCGCTCGTTCTTGGAGATGTCGGCGATGCTGTCCAGCACCGTGCGGGTGCCGCGGGTCACCGACTGGGCCATTTCCGCATCGCCGCGGCGAATGGCAGGCACGCTGCGCCGCAGGCCGTTGGTCACCGCCACGCGCGCCCGCGGGCGAAGCTGGCGCAGCACCTGGTCCGACACATTGGCCACGCCGGAAAGGTCCAGCGCCTCGTACAGGGTCGCCAGCACCACGCCGCTGGTTTCCTTGTCGCCCACGGCCAGCAGGCCGTTCATCATCCGGTCGCGGGCCTCGTTGGAGGAACTCAGGACGGCTTCACGAATGGCGATATACGCCTTGAGGCCCTGGTAGCGCACGGCCAGCGTGGGGCTGGCCAGCATGCGGTCGAGGGCCGGGGCGATTTCCGGCTGGCGGATGCGGGTCAGGGCGATGGCGGCCGTGACCTGAACGACCGGGTCGGGGCTAGTCAGGCAGGGGGCGGCGAAGTTGGTGTCGGCCGATTGGGCGTAATAGCGTTTGTAGCCGGCGCCGTTGTCGACGGCGTAGCTGGCGGCCATATCGTTGCGCACCGCGGTGAGGTCCTTGCGGCGCTTGTCCACCGCCGGATTGCTTGCCGGCGCGCTGGCGGTTGTGCCAGCCGTCAGCCGGTGGGCGCAGGAGCGCAGAAACGTATCCACCTCGGCCTTCTGGGCCTCGTTCAGCTCGCCGGCGACGGCCTTGGTCGGGGCCGAAATCACGGCCGGGGCCTCCTGAGCCCACGTGCAGACAGACGCCATCGTAATCGTCAGACCGATCGTGATCGCCAGCAGCCGGTTGCTCATGTGGCAGGGTCCTTCCGCGCGAGCTTTTCGTGGCGGCGGTACCAAAACCTCCGCACGCCCCAGCGATAGTAGACGTTGGGCCTCCAACGTGTCAAGTTTGAAGGGATTTGCGGTGGCATGCCCTCGCGGCCGGGGCGAATGCCCCGGACGGGTGGGCATGGGGCGCGTAGGGCGAGCATCTCCTCGGACGGCCCATGCCCACCCGACTCGGCCGCCCAGGCGGCCTTCGTCGTGAGGGCATGCCACCTAAATGCCACGATTTCGGCGTGAACCCCACCTCCAGACGGCTTGGAAAAACGATTGCATTGTCCGGCCCAGGCATTATCTTAGAAGGACTATGCCGCAGCACGCTCGCTCACACCGCCGCCAGCATGGAACGCTTCACCTAGCTTGGCGGATGCCCGATGGCGAAGTTGAAGTCTTGGTCCGAGAGGAATCATGAAATACGCGCATGATCGGCTGGGGACGGCGCCATCCGGGCGGAGCCTCCGGCGCGGGTACTGGCCGCTGGCGTTGCTGGTGCTGCTGACGGCGCCGGCCGCCGGCCAGCAGGTGCTCAACAAGCCTTCCATCGGCACGATCAGTCCGGTCGTGCCGCAGGTCCGCCCGGGCGCGTGGAACGAGATGGTGGGCAAGGCCATCAACCCCACCGACACTGAGCTGACCGCCGAACTGGTGTATCCGACGGAGGATCCCAAGTTGGGCAACGTCCGGTACGGGCGAACCGTCTGGCTGCCGCCGCACACGGAGTCGACCGCCTGGCTGTCGATACGCCCCGGCACGCTGAACACGGTAACCGCCAACGCCAAGGCCGATTTCAGCATCGCCAACGAGACGGCCGAGCTGATGGATCCCAAGATGGGCAGATTGCTCGACCGCAAGGCCGACCTGCTCTTCATCGAGGCCCGCCCCAACGCCAAGCTCTTCGCCATCGTCGACGACCCGATCCATATCCTCCAGATGCCCGAGCAGATTTACTCGTACCTGGCGCAAGCCGAGGCGTACCTGTACACCGTCAGCACGACCAGCCTGGGCGGGTTCCTGCCGGACCAATGGTATGCCTACAACGGCGTGAACGTGCTGCTGGTGGGTTATCTCGACCCGGTCTTCAAGAACCGCCGGCCCAGCCAGATTCAGGCCATGCTGGACTGGGTCAGTCAGGGCGGCATCGTGGTGCTGTTTGCCACGGAGAAGCTGCCGGAGATGCTGGCCGGCCCCCTGGGCCGCGCGGCCCGCGTGTCGTGCGCCGGCCTGGCCGACGTGCGGCAGCTTGCCGTGCGGTCGACGGATGGTAAATTCAAGGCCGGGCTCACCTTGAGGGACCCCCTGCCCTACGCCGACCTTATCCCCGATGGCGCCGACGTCATGTGCCGCTCGGATGGGCTGCCGCTGATGACACGGGCCCGGTGGGGACAAGGCTTCTTCTTCGTCCTGGCCACGCCCCTGGGAGCGATGGGTTCAACCGCCCCCGATCCGGCCGACCCCAATAAAGAGATTCGCCCGCTGCTGGGCGTCTGGCAGAGCGTGGGCGAGGCGATGAGTTTTGCCCCGGCCATCCGCACCGAACCCTTCACCGATCCGATGCGCCTTGAAGGGGCCAAAGGCCAGGGCGACGCCAACCTGGTGCCCGACCACCTGGGGGCCATCAGCGGCCGGCGCGGCACGGACCGCTGGGTCGTGCTCGTGTGGCTGGGCGCTTTCGTGCTGCTGACGGCCGGCGTGGGACTGGGCATGAAGCTCATCCGCTACGGCGAACGGACCTGGCTGTTCATGCTGCCCGTGGCGCTGCTGATGTCTCTGGCCGCCTATATCTACGCCGAGAGCCGCAAGGCCGATCCCTCCCTCAGCTACGTGGGCATGGCCCTGGCCAACGGCGACAAGCGGGCCATCGTGTACCAGGCCACCGGCTACTACAGCCCCAACGAGTACGTGACCACGGCCTATTCGGGCAGCCCCCAGGGCTGGCTGTTGCCGCTGGTCCGCAAGGCCAACCCGCTGGAAAAGACGGAACTGCGCCGCGCGCAGGGCGTCATCTGGCCCGACATGACGGTTCAGCGCGATTCGGCGAAGACCTTCCTGGCCGCCGCCGCCATCGATTTCGACGGCCTGGACTTTTGGGCCGCCTTTGGCCCGGCCGGCCTGACCGGCACGGTCGTCAACCGCACCGGGCAGGACATGAGCGATGCGGTGCTGTTCATCCACAATCGCGCCTTTAAGATCGGTCTGGTGCCGGCCGAAAAGCCCACCGAGGTGAAGATCGGCCCCGAGGATCGCCTCGATGAGCATAGTTTCGTGCCGGCGGGCTTCAAGAAGGCCGAGGACCGCTGGCGCGGCGAGCTGATCGCCGGCCTGGTGGAGTACAAGTCGCAATCCTCCAGCAGCCTGTACGATGATGAGCCCTACCTGCTGGGCTGGGTGGACCGGCCGGTGCTTTCGCCGGGCAGCGACCTGGTGGCCGCTCCGTGCAAGGGCCTGATGCTCGTGGCCCAGCGCGTGGCTTTTTCGCCCACGCCGGCCGGCACGACGGTGCTCATCCCCGACCCGATGCTGGTCAAGGACTTCAAGGCCCAGGCCCTCTGGTCGCGCAAGACCGGCTTTACACGCTCGCAGTACGCCGCCACGGTCGATTCGCTGGTGGCCCCGCCGGCCTCGGTCGGCCGCCTGACCTCGACGCGGGCCACGATGCAGATCGCCCTGCACGCTTTGGGCTGGAGGCTGAACATCCTGGGCGTTCGCCCCGACGGCAGCACGCAGCCGCTGGAGTCGTTCGACAACCCCACCGGCCCCAAAACGATCCAGATCGAGCAGGCCGACAATTTCACGGCTGACGGCGTGCTGCGCATTCGTGCGGCGGTGGAGAGTCTCAATGGCCCGGCCAAACCCGCCGCCGCCGCCGCCGTGAATCAGTGGAAGATCGATTTTATCGAGTTCACCTTGCAAGGGATCGTCCAGTGACCGACTCTGACAACCCCGAAATCATGCTCAAGACCGTCGGACTGACCAAGCGCTACGGCGAAATCACCGCGCTGGAAGACTTGAACCTGACCATCCCGCGCGGGCAGGTCTTCGGCTACGTGGGTCACAACGGCGCGGGCAAGACCACGACAATCCGCATCCTGGCGGGCCTCTTAAGCGCCACGAGCGGAAAGGCCATCATCGCCGGCACCGACCTGGCGGGCGACCGCGACCGGCTCAAGCAACTGGTGGGGTACATGCCCGATGAGTTCGGCGTGTACGACCAGATGCGCGTCTGGGAATACCTCGATTTCTTCGGCGCCGCCTTCAAGATCCCCCGCCGCGACCGCAAGAAACGCATCGACGAGGTGCTCGACATCACCGAGGCCGAGTACATGCGCGACCGGTTCGTCGACACGCTCTCTAAAGGCATGAAGCAGAAAGTCGGCATCGCCCGCACGCTGATGCACGACCCGCAACTGCTGCTCTTGGATGAGCCGGCCAACGGCCTGGACCCGCGCGCCCGCATCGAGCAGCGCAACCTCATCCGCCAGTTGGCCGACCGCGGCAAGACGCTGCTGGTTTCCTCCCACATTTTGCCCGAGCTGGCCAGCGTCTGCGACCTGGTGGGCATCATTCACCAGGGCCGCATGCAGGCCTTTGGCCCGCTGGAGGAGGTGCTCGGCTCCATCCGCCGCGACCGCGTGATGGAGCTGAAGGTCAACGCCGGCGCGGCCACTGTGGCCGATTGGCTGGGCAAGCACCCAAGCTGCCGGCACGTGGATACGGCGGACATCAAGATGGGCATCCTCCATTTCCGCTTCAGCGGCGATGATGCCGCCCAGGCCGACCTGCTCCGCAAGCTCATCGCCGGCAATGTGCGCGTGGCCAGTTTCCGCGAGGTGCCCTTGAGCCTGGAAGATGCGTTCATGGCCCTGTCGGGCATGACCACCGAAGACCAGGAAGATGCTGAGGCCGAGGATGCGGCCGCCCCGGCGGCGCCTTCGGTCAGCGCGCCCGGAACGCAGGTCGCGACGCTGGAGCCCGAGGCGGCGCCGGCCGACCCCCAGGGGGCCGAAGAGCCCCCGGCCCAGTGAGTTCGATGCGTGGGATCCAAGAACCCGTGATCAGGATGCCGTATGACCAACCCAATCCTGCGTAAAGAAGTGCTCACGAGCCTGCGGACCTGGAAGGCCCTGGCCATGCAGGTCATCTTCCTGGCCGTGCTCATCGGGCTGATCTTCGACAGTTGGCCGGCCGGCGGCCTGCAAAGCCTCGGCGGCGACGCCGCCAAGAGCATGCTGGTGGTGCTGGGCGTGGGCCAACTGCTGCTGATCGCCCTGTTCGCCCCGGCCTTCACCTCCACCACGCTGACCTACGAGAAAGAACAAAACACCTTCGAGAGCCTCTTTGCCACGCGGCTGTCGCCCTGGCAGATCACCGTGGGCAAGATGGCCGGCTCGCTGACGTACCTGCTGGTGCTGGTGCTCATGGGCGCGCCCGTGCTGGCGGCCTTGTTCCTGCTGGGCGGGGTCAGCGGCACGCAGGTGCTGGGGGTGATCGGCGTGCTGGTGGTGACCTGCCTGTACCTGGGCCTGATCGGCCTGACGGTCAGCGCGGTCATGCACCGCAGCTACCGCTCGATTATCGTCACGTACGCCATCCTGCTGGTGGTGTGCATTCTGGTGGCGGCGGTGGCCTGGCCGATGAGCGGCAACTTGGTCCAGCGCTCCGGGCCGATGGGCTCCAAAATCCTGCACGTGATCGCCTCCTTCAGCCCGCTCCAGGCCATGCTCTCCTTAGTCTCGCCCGAAGGCGCCTACACCACCGCCGCCCACGGCATGCCGCCCTACTGGGTGGTGTACCTGGTGATCGCGGGCATCATGCTGGTGGCGGTGACCGGCTACCTGTACTACAAGCTGCATCGGCCGGTGGCCCCGCCGCGGCCGCGCGAGCGGCTCAAGGTGGTCGAACGCGGGCAGATTACCGCCCGCACGTTCTTCTTCCTGTACGACCCGGCCAAGCGCAAGCCGATGATCCGCTGGTGGCAGAACCCCGTCGCGGTGAAGGAATTCCGCACCCGGCCCATGCTCCAGATCCACTGGCTGCTGCGCATGGCCATCATCTGCCTCATCTCCGCGCTGTGCCTCACGCTGCTCGTGACGGTGGCGGTTGCCGGCACGGTGCACGAGGGCATCAGCCTGATCTCTCAGATGGTGGCGGTGCTGGCCGTGCTGCAGGTGCTGCTGGTGATCCTGGTGGGGCCGGCGATGTCGGCCGGCAGCATCTGCGCGGATCGTGAGACCAGCGTGTGGGATCTGATGCGCGTCAGCCGCCTGAAAAGCTGGACCATCGTCTCGGGCAAGATGCAGGCGGCGATCCTGCCCTTAATCATCCTGGTGGCGGCGGCGGCGGTGCCCATGCTGTTCGTGACGTTCTTCAAGAACGGCCTGTGGCCCAGCATCCTGCGCTCGCTGGTGGTGGTGGCCTCGACGACGCTCTTTACCGTGGTGCTGGGCATGTTCTTCTCGTCCATGTGCAGCCGCACGAGTGCCGCCACCGCCTGGACGTACAGCATCGTGCTGCTGCTGTCGGTGCTCACGCTGATCCAGCTTCTGGGCAACGACCGCATCAGCGATGCGACCAAGCGGGCCATCTTCCTTCCTAACCCGGTGGCCGCGGTGCTCGATGCGGCCAATCTGCCCCAGTTCCAGAACATGAACCTGTTCATGCCGCACGTGAAGCTCATGGGCGTGCTGATGATCGGCCTGTTCGCGGTGACCGTCGCCCGCGTCTGGCGGCTGTGCAAGAGCGACTAAGGAATTGCAAATTGCCAATTGCAAATTGCCAATTTAAAGAACAATCGACTCGCCCGGCCGCGGCTGCAAACCCGGCCCGAGCCTGCCTCCATCTGCGGCCGTTCAATTTGCAATTTGCCCTTCGACAGGCTCAGGGTGCTGAGCGAAGTCGAAGCACAATTTGCAATTTGCAATCGCTCTTAAGGGTGTCGGTGATGTCCAGAACGATCGCCATGGTTCTCGCGTTATTCACTGCAACCGCCGCCCTGGCCGCTCCCCAGCCGCGGCCGCTGCCCGAGCCCACGCGGCCGGACCTGAGCCAGTTGCCGTCGCATTCCAACGACCGGACGGTCAAACTGCTGGTTCAGATGCTGGTACAGCCGGAACTGGGGACGGACCCGCTGCTCCGCGAGCAGGTCGTGCTCGATCTGGGCCGCACCACCAACTATTCCGGCGTCGCAACGCTGCTGAAGCAGTTCGCCAGCAATGACTGGCGAACCCGCCAGGCGGCGGCGCGGGCCCTGGGTCAACTGCCCAGTTACTGGGTGGCGGAGGGCTACAAGACCGCCCTGGCCGATAAGGACAATCGTGTGGCCCGTGAGGCCATGCTTTCCGCGGTGCAGCAGCATTATGCCCCGGCCGCCGGCGCCATTGAGGCGCTCATCGCCCGCGGCGACGCCCAACTCACCGCCGAGGCCTTAAACGCCATGACCGCCCTGGGCGCTAGCCGTTCGGAGACGGACCTCATCGCGCATCTGGCCGATGCCCGCGAAGTCGTGCGCCTTGCCGCCCTGCACCAGGCGGCGGCCGCACCGGCCGGCGCGGCCAAGCTCAACGAGGCGCTGCTCAAAACCGCCGCCGGCGGCGATCCCTCGCTGCGGGCCGCTGCGCTGATGTTGATCGCACAGCGCCTGGGCGCGGCCGCAGTCCCCACGCTGCGCCAGGCGGCCGCGGACAGCGATTGGCGCGTCCGCGCTGCGGCCATTGACGGTTTGGGCTGTCTGGCTGCACCCGACCCCGCCATTGCCGCCGCGCTCAAGGACCCGATGGAGCCGGTGCGCTTTGCCGCGTGCCGCGCCTGCCAGCGCACCAAGGACCCGGCCGCTTTCGAGCCGCTCTGGCAGGTCATGACCGCCGACCCGTGGAAGAACCGGTTGGAAGTCGGCATCGCCGACGTCCGCAAGGCAGCGCGCGAGGCCCTCACCACCAACACCAATCCCGAACTGGCCGTGCGCTGCAACCGCATGCTGGCCGAGTCCCTGCCGGCCATCCTGGCGGTGAAGGTGCAGCGCCGCATCCATCCGGGCAGAATGTCCGAGCTGTATCCCAGCGACGTCGGCGCTGTGCATGAAAGCCTCGCCGCCGCCGGGTACATCCTCGCCCGGACCGGCTGCGATAACAAACCCCCCGTCGAGGCCATAGCCACGCTGCTCAAGGAGCACACGGACAGCGATCCGGCGCTCGTTCAGGTCACCGCCCTGGCCGGCGTAATAGGGGACAAGTCACTGGTGGAGCCGCTGAAAGACTACCTCGCCTACGCGTACGACACGGCCGTCCAATACTACAACACCCGGCATGATGAGAAGGGTCCAAGCGTCGCCTTCGAAGAAGCCTCGTATATGAACGCGCTGCGCTCGCTCTTCGCCCTGGACGCCGAGGCGGCCATGCCGTTCCTCGACCAGACGGTCGACTTCCTGGTCAAGGACCAGCGCTTCGACTACGCCAACGAAGTGGCGATGGATATCCTGGTCAAGAACCCGGATCGCGTCGCGCCCGAGCGCGCCGACCACTGGCTCAGTCAGTTCATCATCGATGCCCACGACCCCGCGCACGGACGCTACACCCGCGACCTTCGCTGGCGGGCCGCCCACCTCGCCGGCCAGCGCAAGTTCGCCGGCCCCAAGACGGCCGAGGCCCTGGGTCTCATGCTCAACGATGAGCGGCTCTGCCGCGATTTCATCTATGTAGCCGCCTGGGCGCTCCAGGAAATCAATAACGGCAAGACGCCCGACCTGACCGAGCCCGTCGTGCACGATGCGGAGGGCCTGGCCGTTCGCGATCTGCCGGCCGAACAGTGAAGATAGGCTTTAGGCTATAGACTGTAGGCTGTAGCCGACGAGAAGAAAACTCCTGCATGTATCTATATCCTGCCGCGTGCGGCTGTCTTTCCGGCCGTTCCTGCAGCCTAAAGCCTACAGCCTGAAGTCTATTTGTCTTCTTCCATCTTGTACTGCCACACTTCGATCAAGCCGTCAATCTGTCCCCGCAGCTCCTCGTGCTCCCGCTGAACCTGCTGCCAGCGGGCGAAGTCGGAGAAGATCTTCGGATCGGCGAAGGATGCCTCCAGTTCCGACAGCCGCTCTTCCGACCGGTGAATGCGGTCTTCGACCTCCTGAAGGCTCATCCGGTCCAATTGATACGTGTTGAGCCCGCCGACGCGCACGGCCGGCTTACCGCCGCTTGGGCCGGCTCCCTGCCGCCGTGCGGCCGGCGCGGGCGCGGGTTTCTCGCGGTCTTTCCGCTGGCTCTCTTGGGCCGCCGCCTCGGCCGCTTTTTCCTCCTCGCGCAGCCGCCAATAGCTGTAGTTGCCGGCCACCAGGTCCCAGCGGCCGCGCCACAGCATCAGCGTGCGATCGCACACGCGATCCACGAAATACCGGTCGTGACTCACCAGCAGCACCGTGCCGTCGTACTCGCGCAGCGCCTCTTCCAGCATCTCGCGCGAGGGGATGTCCAGGTGATTGGTCGGCTCATCCAGCACCAGGAAATTCGGCCGCGAAAACAGCAGCCGCGCCAGCAGCAGCCTACTGCGCTCCCCGCCGGAAAGCGCGGCGACGGATTTGAACACATCATTGCCCACGAACAGAAACCGCGCCAGGAATTTTCGCAGCAGGCCCTCATCCGCCGAGTGAGTGAATTCCATCATCTGCTCGAGCACCGTCTTGGTCTCATCCAGCCCGCTCTGCTGCTGGTCGTAATAGCCGATGGTCATGCCCTTGCCGACCTTGAGCGAGCCTTCATCCGCCGCCAGATCGCCCAGCACCAGCCGCAGCAGCGTGGTCTTGCCCACGCCGTTGGGCCCAAGCACCGCCAGCTTCTGCCGGCCGACCAAATCGAACGTGAGGTCCTTCAGCACGTTCACGTCGCCGTACGATTTGCTCACGCCCTCCAGGCGCACGGCGAGTTCCGAACCGCGGCCGGCGGCCTGAATCCGCAGCGCGAGCCGGCGGTCATCGCCGGGCGCCTCGGTCAGAAACTCCCCCGCCGCCAGTTGCCGCTCGAGCCGTGTGGCCCGGCCGCGCGCCTCGCGGCTGCGCGAGCCGGAGGCGTGAAAGCGCGCCACGAAATCCCGCTCCTTGGCGATATACGCCTGGTCCTTCTCGAACTGCCGCTGCCGGTGCAGCCGGCGGTTTTCACGCTCGGTGACGTAGCCGGTGTAATTGCCCGGATACGTTTCCACGCGGCCCTCGCGCAGCTCGTACACCTTGTCGACCACGCGGTCCAGCAGGTAGCGGTCGTGGCTGACGATCATCACCGCCGCCGGCAGGTGAACCAGGAATTTCTCCAGCCACTGCACCGCTTCAAGGTCCAGGTGATTGGTCGGCTCATCCAGCAGCAGCAGGTCGGCCCCGCCCAAGAGCACCTGCGCCAGCGCCAGCCGGCATTGCTGGCCGCCGGAGAGCGTCGAGCAGAGCTGCTCACGCTGCTCCATGGAAAAACCCACACCTTCCAGCACTTCTTCCACCCGGTGTTCCCAGGCGTACGACCCAGCCGCCGCATGCTGGGCCTCAAGCCGGCCGTACTCGGCCATCAGCTTGCCGAGTTCTTCCCCGCCGGCGCGGGCCATCTGGCCGGAAAGCTCGTGCAGCCGCCGCTCGATCTCCTGCACGTGCTCGAACGGCCGGCGCGCCGCCTGGCGCACCGTATGACCCTCGGCCAATGCCGGCTGCTGCTCGAGAAAGCCCACGGCCAGACCTTTGGACCAGAAAACCTGACCCTGCGTCGGCAGAAGTTGCCGCGCCAGGATCTTGAACAGCGTGGTCTTGCCGGACCCATTGGCCCCGACAATCGCCGCCCGCTCCCCCGGCGCAATATCCAGGCTCACCCCGCGCAGCAGCGTGAGCTGGGGAAACTCCATCACGATGTCTCTAAGGCCTGCTACCGGCATAGAACAAACCAATATAGCGGTTGTGCCTCGTTGACAAAACCGCCTGAAATCACGTTAATCGGTTAATCTGTTAAATCGTTAATCGGGAAGACTCGGTTCCGTAAATTGCCTCGCCTTGATCAAAGGAGTTTCTTTGTGTCCCAGCCCGCCGTCGCCATCCGTGCCCTCCACTTCGATCTCAAAGGCCTGCCGCCGAGTGCCGGCCGGCTGGTTTCCATACTGAAGCTCATCGCCGCCGCCGGCTACAACGCCCTGCTGGTGGAGTGGGAGGATACGTTCTGCTGGAACGTCGACCCTCGCTTTCGCAGCCCCACCGCGTACACGCGCGAGCAGGTGGCGGCCTTCTGCCAGGAGGCCAGCCGGCTGGGCCTGGAGGTGATCCCGCTGGTCCAGTGCCTGGGCCATCTGGAGATGGTGCTGTCGCTGCCGGATTACGCGCACATGCGCGAAGTGCCCGAGAACAACGACACGCTCAACCCGCTGGCCAAAGGCGCCGGCGCCTTGGTCGCCGCCCTGGTCGAGGATGTCATCTCCGTCCTGCCGAACCTCCGCCACTTCCACCTGGGGGGCGATGAGGCCTGGACCTTCGGCACGCACCCGGACACCAAGAGCTTCATCGACTCCCGCGGCGGCGGCGATGCCGGCAAGGCCGCTCTTTACCTCCAGCACATCAACCCGCTGCTGGACCTGCTCGCCAAACGCTCCCTCCGCCCGCTCCTGTGGCACGACATGATGGTGAACTGGCCGAAAGAGGACATGCATCGCCTCGGCCAGCGCGCCGACATCGTCGTCTGGGGCTACGGCGGGCATCCCGACCGCACCGAGTACCATTACAACACCAAGTACATCCGCCGCTTCGTCGAAGCCGGCGTGCCGCTCTGGGCCGCGACCGCCTACAAGGGCGGCGAGGGCCCCGATGCCGACATCTCCGACAATCGCGCCCGCCAGTACAACGCCCTGGCCTGGATGGAGCTCTCGCAGCGCCTCGGCCCGTTCAAGGGCGTTTTCGCCACGGCCTGGAGCCGGTACTCGACCGACTCGCTGCAAACCGTGCCCATTGATGGCTCGCTGGATGGGCTGGTCAATGTCGGCGCCATCATTCGCGATGGCCAGGCCCCCGGCACGGCCGCTAACCTCGCCATCCTGGCCGCAACCGGCGAGAAGGCCGGCTGGAAGGCCTGCCACGACGTCTGCAACAAGCTCTGGAAGGCCCGCAAGAACGCCTGGGAGCACCTCAAGTACATCCACCAGCTCCTGGAATTCCGCGAGCGGACCAACGGTGCCCGCGGCGGTCTGCATATGGCCATTCGCATTGGCAACATGGTCAAGCGGCAGCTCGACGAACTGGACAAGATCGCCGACAAATTCCGCAAGGCCTTTGCCGGCCGGCTGGAACCCATCTGGATCGAGGAATACCTCCGCACCCGCATCGCCCCCATCCGCCGGCAATACGAGCAAATCGTGCAGGAGATCGATTCGCGCCGGTGAGAGGAAGGCTGGAGGCTGGCCTGCTACGCCAGAGGCTACGCAGGCCCTGGCTTGCCCTGCGAAGCCCTTGTGGGCGAAGCAGGGAGGCTGGAGGCTGGAGGAAAGGCCAAGACTCAAGAAATGACTTGGTTTCTCCGCCTAGGGCAAGTGTTTTCGTTTGCATTAACAACTTGCTGCTGAAGAGGTTAAAAGAGATCGCGCCGGCCGTTACAGATAATTGAACTGGGGAAATTCCTCAGTTGATCTTTCCCGCCACCCGACAGCCGGACGTTACGGATAACGGAACTGAGGAAATTCCTCAGTTGGTCTTTCCTGCTACCCAAAGGCCGGCGTTACGGATAATGGAACTGGGGAAATTCCTCAGTTGGTCTTCCCCGCTACCCGGCAGCCGGCCGTTACGGATAACGGAACTGGGGAAATTCCTCAGTTGATCTTCCCCGGCATCCGCCAGCCGGCCCATACGGATGATTGAACTGCGGAAATTCCGCAGTTGATCTACCCGCAGCTTTGCATATCCCATTTAGAGAAATGAACTTCGGAGACAAGAGGCTGCTCTTTTGCACGCTCCCTCAGGGCCGCTCTTCACTTGTCAATGCGCCGCTTGGCGCAACAATAATGCCGAGTCCTCAGCAACTCGGCTGACAAACATTGCCAAACCGGCTTGCGCCTGTATTTTGTACTGCATACCACGGCTAGTATACCATAGATTCATAGCCTGTCAACCCATTTTTTTAGAAATCTTCTAAGAACACCGATGCTGACGCCGGCAAAGGCATATGAGGGGGTTTATGGGGTGTGGTTTCGCCTGTTGCCCTGGCAACCGGGGGTTGTTACACACGGTCAGCGTTGCGATGTGTCCAGGGCAGGGGCACTGCATCGCCGCTTCACACCCCGACACTCGACAACTCAAGGCTGTGGCGGCGGCGGGGGTTTGGGTGCATCTTTGGGCTTTCTGAAGAGGACGGCGATCCCCAGGATCGCCCCGGCATAGCCCAGCAGCCGCATAACTCCCACCGCCCCCATCAGGTATCGCGAGCTGCCCGGATGGATCACCCAACTGATCACATACATCGCGGCCGCGATGCCCAGAGCCGTGGCTTGCCCCGGTTCCTTGAT
>PMYD01000021.1 GCA_003171335.1 Phycisphaerales bacterium | reverse complement strand
GTAAAGGAGTTAGGTTTAAGCAATTACGCTAAAATCAGTTATAATTGAAAATGGCTATTTTTCGACCTATTTCATTGTTTAAGTGTTTCTCAGTAAAATGCTTATGAACTGACATAAGAGAACTGGCCTACGGCTGCGTGGCGATGATCTCGGAATGAGGCCTCCATTCATTCCCCTACAGCCTAAAGCCTACAGCNNGCCTAAAGCCTACAGCCTAAAGCCTGCATATGCGAGTTCTTCGTGACATCATCGCCAACCGCCTGCTGCCGCACGTGCAGCAGCCGGCACAGTATGCCGGGCTGGAGCACAATTGCCGCTGCGGCGATGTGACGGCGGCCCGCATCCGCGTGGCACTGGCGTTTCCCGATGCCTACTCGGTGGGCATCAGCCACCTGGGCTCACAGATCCTGTACACAGTGCTCAACGCCATGCCCGGCGTGGCGTGCGATCGCGTATATTGCCCGCTGATTGATGCCGAGACAGCCTTTCGCCGCGAGGGCGTGCCGCTCTTCGGTGTGGAAAGCCGTGCGGCCGTGGCCGACTTCGATGTGCTCGGCTTCAGTCTGTCGTACGAGCTGGTGCTCACCAACGTGCTGACGATGCTCGACCTGGCGGGCATTCCCCTGCACAGCGCCGATCGCGGCGAGGGCTGCCCCATCATCGTGGCCGGCGGCACCCAGGCGGATGCCCCCGAGGTGATGGCCGATTTCATCGACCTCTTCCTCGTGGGCGATGGCGAAACCGCCCTGGCCACGTTCGTTGAACTCGTCGGCCAGATGAAGCACGCGGGGGCCTCGCGGCAGGAGATCCTGCTGGAAGCGGCCAAGCTGATCCCCTCGGCCTACGTGCCTTCGCTGTGGCAGCCGCACTATGGCGCCGACGGCACGCTGGCGGCGCTGGCGCCCACGCGGGCGGATCTCCCCGCCATCGTGCACCGCGGCTGCGTGCCGCTGGAAGATTCGCCGGCGATCACCGCCCCGCTCGTGCCGGCGGCGGCGGCCGTGTTCGAGCGGGTCAGCCTGGAGATCATGCGCGGCTGCCCCCAGGGCTGCCGGTTCTGCCACGCGGGCGCCACCACCAAGCCGCTGCGACAGCGCAGCGTCCAGGAGATTCTCGCCACCGCCCAGCAGGCCATCGACAACACCGGCTACGACGAGCTGAGCCTGCTGAGCCTCTCCACCAGCGACTACCCGCACCTGGGCGAGCTCATGGCCCGGCTCAACGAGCGTTTCGCGCCGCAGCACGTGTCCATCTCGGTGCCGTCGCTCCGCGTCAGCGAGCAACTGGCCCATCTGCCCTGGCAACTCAACCAGGTCCGCAAGGGCGGCATGACCATCGCGGCCGAAGTTTCTACCAACCGCCTGCGGGCGGCCATTCGCAAGCGCGTCACGAATGAGGACCTGCTCGCCGGTGCGGCCGCCGTCTACGCCGCCGGCTGGAAGAGCATCAAGGTGTACTTCATGGCCGGCTTTGCCGGCGAAAGCGACGAGGACCTGTACGGCATCATGGACCTGTGCCGCCAGATGTCGCTGGCGCGAAAGGGCGTGGATGGGCAAAAGGGCGCCATCAGCGCCGCCGTGAGCTGGTTTGTGCCCAAGCCGCACACGCCGATGCAATGGGCGGCGCAGGCGGATGCGGACTACTTCTGGCACGTCCGCCGGCTGCTCAAGGAGGCCGCGCAGCGCAGCCCCGTCATGTTCCGTTTCCACCGCATCGAACGCAGCATTCTCGAAGCGGTGATCGCCCGCGGCGACCGGCGGCTGGGGGCGGTTATCGAGCGCGCCTGGCGGGCCGGGGCACGCTTTGACGGCTGGGATGAGCATTTCGACCAACTCATCTGGCAGAAGGCCTTCGAGGAATCCGGCATCGACCCGGCCTTCTTCGGCCGCCGCCAGCGGCCCACGACCGAACTGCTGCCCTGGGACCACATCCACGGCCACCGCAGCCGCGCGGCTTTGGCGACGGAGTGGGAGGATTATGTGGAACGGATGAAAAAGCCGGAGTGAAGGAGCTTTTGATGGTGCCACGGCTGCGTTTTCTGCAGCCGTGCGCCGTGCGAATCGGCGAAGCGTGAGGTAGTCTGGAAGCCGCAGGACCTTGTCCTTAGTTGGTGGATTTGGACGGTTAGCAAAGCTGGAGCAAGAGAATTCCTGATGGTGCCACGGCTGCGCTTTCTGCAGCCGTGCGCTGTGCGAATCACCGAAGCGTGAGGTGCGCTGGAAGCCACGGGACCCTAAGCCTTACCGTAGCATCTGGCGCACGGCTGCGAAAAACGCAGCCGTGGCACCTTCAGGTTTGTCTCTTTTCTGAAGACGAGGATGGCATGGACGACGCATTACGTGTAACTCGGCTGACGCCGCCGGCCGGGCCGGTGTCGATGGTGCTGGATACCGACACGGCCAACGAGATCGACGACCATTTCGCGCTGGCCTGGGCGCTGCTGTCGCCCCAGCGGCTGAAACTGGAGGCCGTTTACGCCGCGCCGTTTCACAACAGCCTTTCCACCGGTCCCGGCGATGGCATGTGCAAGAGCCTGCGCCAGATCGAGCGGATTGTGGCACTTGCCGGCCGCACCGCGGATGTGCCGGCCGTGGCCGGCTCGGAGCGATGGATGGAGGGGCCGGCCAGCCCGGTGAAATCCGACGCCGCCGCGGATCTCGTCCGCCGGGCGATGGAAGACCGCCCCGGCCCGCTCTACGTCGCCTCGATCGCCGCCCCCACGAATATCGCCTCGGCCATCCTGCTCGAGTCCGGCATCATTGAGCGAATCGTCGTCGTCTGGCTGGCCGGCCAGCCGCTGGAGTGGCCCTCGGCCAGCGAGTTCAACCTGCGCCAGGACCTGCACGCCTCGCGCGTGCTGCTCGATAGCGGCGTGCCGCTGGTCCTGATCCCCTGCTCGCTGGTGGCCGAGCAGCTCCGCACGACGTTGTGGGAGCTGGAGGCGAGATTCAAGGGCCGCGGACCCTTGGGCGAACATCTGTACGCCGCCGCCGCGGATTTCTACGCCCGGCATAAGATCCATTCCAACGTCCTGTGGGACCTCTCCGCCGTGGCCTGGCTGCTGGAGCCCAAGTGGGTGACCACGGATCTGCGGCACGCCCCGCGGCTGATGGACCAGGTGACCTGGTCGGCCGATGGGCAGCGACACCTGATGCGCGTGGCTCGCCACATCGGCCGCGATGGCATCTTCGACGACCTGTGCGCCCGCCTGGAGGCGCACGCCAGCGGGAAAGGCGCATCATGAAAATCGTTGTCCTGGATGGCCACACGCTCAATCCCGGCGACCTGAGCTGGGACTATCTGGCGGCGCTCGGCGAGCTGACCGTTTACGACCGCACGCCGGCCGCGCAGGTCGTCCAGCGCGCTGTCGAGGCCCCCATTGTCTTGACGAACAAGACCGTTCTTTCCCGCCCGGTGCTGGAGCAATTGCCGCGGCTGAAGTACATCGGCGTATTAGCCACCGGCTACAACGTGGTGGACATGCCGGCGGCAGCCGCACGCGGGATTGTCGTGACCAATGTGCCCGATTACGGCACGCCGTCGGTGGCGCAGATGGTTTTCGCCCATCTGCTCAATCTCACGCAGCACGTGGCCCAGCACGCCCAGGGCGCGGCCGCCGGCCGGTGGTCGGCGTCGGTGGATTTCTGCTACTGGGATTTCCCCCTGATCGAGCTGGCGGGCCTGACCTTCGGCGTGGTCGGGATAGGCCGCATCGGGCGGGCCGTGGCAGCGCTGGCGCAGGCGTTCGGCATGAACCTGCTGGCGTACGATGTAGCCAGCGCGCAGCCGCCGGCCGGCGTGATGATGGTCTCGCTCAACGAGCTGTTCAGCCGCAGCGACGTGGTCAGCCTGCACTGCCCGCTCACCGGCGAGACGCGCGGCCTGGTGAACGATGTGCGGCTGTCGCGGATGAAGCCCACGGCGTTTCTGATCAACACCAGCCGCGGTCCGCTGGTGGATTCCGTGGCCCTGGCCGCGGCCCTGACGGCCTCTCGCCTGGCCGGGGCCGGCCTGGATGTGCTGGAAGTCGAGCCGCCGGCCGTAGAGAATCCGCTGCTGTCGGCCCCCAACTGCTACATCACGCCGCACATCGCCTGGGCCACGCGGGCCGCGCGAAGCCGCCTGCTGGGGACGGTGGTCGCGAACGTCAAGGCGTTTCGGGCGGGAAAGCCGTTGAATGTCGTGCATTAGAGAGGTTCACGATTGGACGAACTCCTCCCCCTTGACGGGGCAGGGTGGCCCGAAGGGCCGGGCCTGCCCGGCGTAGCTTTAGCGAAGCCGGGTGAGGGTGTCGCGCAAAGAGCAGGCCCCGCCGCCGATGCGGACCGGCGTTCTAATTAGGTGACAATATAAATGCCTACGCTGCCTGAAAACTACATCAGCGTTATCATGCTCCGGGACGACCTGGAGGCGATTCCCGATTTCCCCTTCGCGCCCGGCTACGGTCTGCGTTTCTACCGCGAGGGCGACAGAGAGACCTGGGCCCGCCTCCAGAGGCTTTCCGAGCCGTTCGCCACGGTCGATGCGAGCACGTTCGACAAGGTTTTCGGCGGCGATTTGACCGCCATGCCCCGCCGCTGCATGTTCCTGACCGCCCCGGACGGCAGCGATGTCGGTACGATCACCGCCTGGTACAACCGCCACCTGCACGGCAAAGCCTGGGGCCAGATTCACTGGGTGGCCATCCTGCCCGAGCACCGCGCCAAAGGCCTCTCCAAAGCCATGACCGCCGCCGCCCTGCGGCTGCTGTGCCGGCTGGGCCACAGGCGGGCCATGCTCAACACGCAGGTGCCGCGCACAGCGGCCATCAAGGCCTACCTCGACTGCGGCTTTACGCCCGACATGACAACCGAGGATGCCGCCCGCGCGTGGGAGATCGTGCGGCGGGCCATTCGGCATCCGGGGCTGGGAAATGGTTAGCGAATAACGGTTTTGCGTGAACGAAAGAAAGAACAATATCGAATATCGAACAAGGAATATCGAATGTCGAAGTAAGAGATGTTCCCTTGGACGAATCACTCACTTTGGGCGGTTTCTTCACTTCGGTGTTCGAAATTCCTTGTTCGATATTCGATATTCGCCTCTTTTCTTACAGAGTTGCCATACCGCTATTCGCCATTTGCCTGCCAGGCTATCGCTCCCAAACGACCGGGTTATCCGCCGCGTAGCCCAGCAACTCCTCGAACAGCACCATCTGCAGGTCGAGGATCTGGTCGTACGTCGTCTGGTGGTAGCCGGTGACGCCGCAGGAGTTCTCGTACAGCACGATCGTGCCGCCGGACACGTGGTGCAGCGCGCTGCACAGGTTGAACGCCGCCGGGGCCTCCGGCCGGTGGCGCCGCGGCCGGTTGTTATTGGCCGGCGCAGGCGCCGCGGGCGCCTCGCGGCGAATCGGGTTTACCCGCTCGTTCACCGCCGCGAACCGCTGCGAGAGGCGCTCGGAAATGACGATGGCCTTTTCCTGGCAGCCGGGATCCATGTAGTCGGTCTGCATGAACTGCGGATTGGCCCCGTGCGAGTGCAGCGAAACGCCATAATCGATGGCCTCGCGCTTCGCCAAGTCCAAAATGGCCTGGGTCTCGCTGGTCATCCGGCCGAACCAGTCATCGTGCATCAGGTTCACGCCGGCATCGTTGAAGTACCCGCCCAGGTAGCCTACATCCGTCAGCGGCTGGTGCCCCTTGACCTGCGGCCACTGCCAGAGCTTGCCCGCCGCATTGGTGCCCATGCCGTAGTACGAGTTGGTATCGATGCTCTCGCCGATGAAACCGTTCAAGGGCACGCGCGAGCGCCCATCCGGGTTGCCCGAAGGCACGATCAGCACGCGGCAGCGGAGGAAACTCTCCATCAGTTTGGGGTAGGACTTGCCGCGCAGGTCGGCGCCGGTCTCCACCAGGTGGAGCAGGTTCATCAGTCCGGCGATACCTTCAACCTCCTGCCCGTGCACCGGCCCCAGGAGCAGCACGGTCGGCGGCGTGCCGGCGGGCTTGTGCACGTACCACGCCGGGTTGCCCCCGCCGCAGGCGGAGTTGTAATTCGCCTGCGAGTCGAGGTTCCGCGGCGGGCCGTAACTGACCACGTACAGCTTTCTCCCGCCGGCCGAGCGGCACAGCAGCTCCACCTTGCCCTTGTGCGCCTGGGTGAGGCACTGGTCGATATCGTCCAGGGAACTCTTCCAAAACGCCGGCAGCGGTTTGGTCTCCGTCAGCGGCGTGCCGGGTGGGGCAAATTTCCCCGGCTGCGTGGTCGGCCGCGAGGTGGGCGGCGGCGTTGGCGCACCGCCAGTCTGCTGTGCGAAGGCGGAATAAGCCAGCGTCAGGCCAACCGCCGCAAAACCCAGAACAAACCCGGCCGCACGAAATCGCCCAGTGCCCTGGGGCGACGAACTGCCTGTGCTGTTCACGCTTCAATCTCCACTTCCCCTCGGCGGCCGATCATACGCCTTGGCCGCCGCATGGGGATTCCATCAAAATATCGAAGGTCCGACGAAAGGGTCAAGAGAAATGGCCGCCGCACCGCGCTCGCCCAGAAGATTCCAGCCTTACGGCTCCTTGCCCCCTGCCGGCGGCTGCGGCTTGGCGGCCTGCTTTCGCCCCACCAGTTCCACCGCCAGCTTGATGGCGGCGGCCATGGAGCCTTCATCGGCGCGGTTGCGGTGGGCGATGTCGAAGGCGGTGCCATGGTCGGGGCTGGTGCGGATGATGGGCAGGCCCAGCGTGACATTCACCGCCTCGTTAAACGCGAGCATCTTGACCGGAATGAGCCCCTGGTCGTGATACATGGCGACGATGCAGTCATATTTGCGGCGATTGGCGGCGATGAAGAGCGTGTCGGCCGGGAAAGGCCCTTCCACATCGATGCCCGCCTCGGTGGCCATGAGAATCGCGGGCCGAATGATGCGTTTTTCCTCATCGCCGAATCTGCCCGCCTCGCCCGCGTGCGGGTTGAGGCCGCACACGCCGATCTTGGGTTTCGCCACGCCGAACCACTCGCGCAGCGCCTGGTCGGCCAGGTCGATGGGCGTGAAGACCCGCCCGATGGTAAAGCCGTGGCGGATCTCGAAAAGCTGCTCGTGGATCGTCGCCAGCACCACCTTGATCTGCGGGGCGACGAACAGCATGGCCACGCGCTTGGCGCGGAAGTTCTTGGCCAGAAGTTCCGTGTGGCCGGGGAAGTGGTACCCGGCCAGGGCCCACGATTCCTTGGAGATGGGCGCCGTGACGATGGCGTCGATCTTCTTGGCCTTGATCGCCTCGATGGCGTCGGTGCAGAAGGTCATGGAGGCGATGCCCCCCGCCTTGGAGGCCCCGGCCTCGGTAGGGCTGGGCAGGGCCAGCTCGTCGTAGTCCAGCACCACGCAGTCGTAGCCGTAGCGGTGGACGTTCTCGTGATGATCGCGGACCCAGAAGCTGTCGATCTCGGCATGGTCGGCGGCGTAGGTGAGCAATTCGTTCAGGCCGAAAATGACGTATCGTGCCGCCGCCCGCAGCTCCGGGCGCGCCAGCGCCTTGACGATCACCTCGGCGCCGATGCCCGCCGGATCGCCCATGGTGATGCCGATCGTCGGTCGTTCTTTGCTGGTTTCGTCCATTCGTTGGATCTTTTACACCTCAGCGAGCCGTCTCGGGATTTTACCAAGGCGGGAGGCTGGCCTGCTACGCCAGAGGCTACGCAGGCCTTGTTGGCGTGCCCTGCGAAGCCCCTTTCGGGCGAAGCAGGGAGGCTGGAAGTTGCAGGAAAAGCGGGAACAAGAACAGGCATTTCCCGTCCCTGGTCCGGCCGTTGCTCCAGTCTCCAAAGCCTATTCGAAGCCCGCTTCGCGCAGCCGCTCCAACGTCAGCGGCGGCCGCGCCAGCGGCAGGCCCGCCTGTGCGAGCATGCGGCGGACGTATTTGCCCAGGATGTCCGTCTCGATGTTGACCCGGCCGCCGGCCCGCAGGCGGCCCAAGGTCGTCCGCTCGAGTGTGGTGGGGATGAGCGCCACGCTGAAGCGGCCGTCGGCCACATCGACCAGCGTCAGGCTGACACCGTCGACGGCCACGCTGCCCTTGGTCACCATCTCGTCCGTAAGCGAGCGGTCGGCGGCCAAGTAAATCACGCACTGACCGGCGGCGCGCTCGATGCGCCGCACTTCGGCTACACCATCGACGTGCCCCTGCACCATATGACCATCCAGGGCGCCGCCGGCCCGCAGAGGGCGTTCCAGGTTCACCGGGTCGGCGGGTTTTCGCCCGCCCAGCGTGGTCCGCGCGAGCGTCTCGCCGATGACGTCGAACGCCGCCGCCGCACCGGAAAGGTTGGCGGCCGTCAGGCAGGCCCCATCGACGGCGACGCTGTCGCCGACGGCCAGCCCCTCGGCCAGCGGGCCCAGGTCGATCATCAGCCGCCTTCCCGCCGCCGTGGCCGTGGCGGCCTTCACGGCGCCCACGAGTTGGATGATGCCGGTGAACATCCCTCTAATGCTACGGCCAACCCGCCGGAGGGGCAACCGCCCAATCGTCGCAGGCGCGCTCTTTTGCGTTGTGCGGCCGCGCCGCGTTCATTCGGCCGGCGTGTTGGCTGCCGGTGCATGCTCTTGCAATCAGGCCTCTTGTAGATGGAAATGTCTCCATCATCTTGATACTCTTCCCCTAAAGGGAGCCCCACCATGATCCTGGCGCAAGTGAACCAAACGATCGTCACGCAATCCGGCATCGGCCTGGGCTCGGCGCTGGCCATCGTGCTCTCATGGCATCGCAACAAGTCCATCCTGCTGGCGATCCTCCATGGCATCCTGTCCTGGTTCTACGTGATTTATTTCGCGGTCACGCGACGTGCGGGCGAATAGAACAAACCCGACGCACGTTTCCAGTTTTGTCTCGCTACCCGTGTCATTATCATGGCAAGTCATGTCACAGGAGCGAAAAGCAGCCGCACGCGATGGGATCCGGCGAAACGCCGCCAGTCAACCCGCCGCCGCGCGCCTCGAAACCGACCGACCATCGCGCTGGCCGACGGCCGTGCTGCTTGTGGCACTGGTCCTGGGCTCGACCGTGCGGCTGTGGGGCATCGGCGCGCAGCCGCCGGGGCTGGGGCAGGATGAGGCCGTCACAGCGTGGAACGCCTGGTGCCTGCTGAAGACCGGGCAGGACTCGGCGGGTGTGCACTGGCCCATCTTCTACAGCCGCTGCACGGGTGCCAATCACAGCACGCTCTATATTTACCTGCTCTTGCCTTTCGAGATGCTCGGCGGAATGAACGTCGTGACGGCGCGGCTGCCCAGCGTGGTGGCCGGCATCGCGTGCATTCCGCTGATCTATTACCTCGGCCGGCGGCTCTTCGGCCGCCCGGCGGGCGCGCTGGCGGCCCTCTTGCTGGCGACCAACCCCTGGATGGAGCACACCAGCCGCTGGGGCCACGAGGCCAACATCTGCCCGTTGCTGGCAATGGTCCCGCTGGCGCTGATGCTATGGACCGGCTTCTGGCGTGAAGGTGCGGCGGCGACGCCGGCGGCAGCACCAACGGATGCGCCGCGGCCGCTGCGCGCGCTGGCGGCCGGACTGCTCAGCGGCGTGTGCTGCTACGGCTATCCGGCCGTGCGGCTGTTCATCCCGGCAATGCTGCTCCTGGCGGTAGCCCTCACGTGGCGGCAGTGGCGCGATCTGCTTCGCCGGCGGCCGGCGGGAGCACTGTCCGTGGCGGCATTCATTCTGGGGCTGGCCCTCACCTTTGGACCGCTGGTTTACGTGCATCTGACCGACAGCCGCATCAACCGGCGTGGCACCACGCAATTCCTCTGGAACCAGCCCAAGTACAAGAGCCACCTGGCCGCCAACCTGGCGTGGAGATACGTGGCACATTTCGATCCGAGGAATCTATTCCGGCAGGTTCTGCCGCCGAGCATCTCGCGCATGGGCGGCGGCTTCGGCTGGTTTCATCCCTATGGGTTGGTACTGATGGCCGCCGGCCTCGTGTGGATGCTGCGGCGACGATCTCACCTGGGTGTGCCGATTCTGCTGGCGGGGCTGCTGGCGTATCCGCTGGGCGATTGCCTGGGTATCACGGATGCGGGCATTCCCCACCCGTTGCGGAGCAGTCCGGGTGCGGGCTACCTGGTGCTGATCGAGGCGGTCGGCGCTGTCGCCCTGCTGGCATGGGCGGTGCGGCGCTCACGAGCCGTCCGCCTCGGCGCCGGCGCCGTTTCGGCGGCGGTCTTTGTGGCGAGCAACGCCTTGCTCATCCACGCACTGCTCGTGTCCTACAACCGCGATGTTGCCGTTTCCCGCGATACCAACGCCGACCTTCGCCAGGCGGCCGAATGGATGCGCACGATGACTCCGCCGCCGGATGCCGTCTTCATCAGCGCCGCCCAGCCCGCCCACCTGCCCTACCTGCTCATGCTGGTTCACCTCCGGTACGACCCTGTCCGCTGGTTCGCCGAACCAAAGGACTTCGTGCCGTTCCTGGAGTTCGACGCGTGCAGGAAGTTCGGCAAATACAACTTCTATTATGGACTGGAATTCCAGGCGGAATTCGACCGCCTGGTCAGGAGCGGGCGGCGAAACACGGTGCTGTTTGTTGTCTCGCCCCAGGATTACCCGGCGCTGAATTCGACATTCCATGTGACCCGGTTGCTGGAGGTTCGCGACCCGGCCGGAACAATCACGATGGTTCTGGCGGCGACGGTCCTTAACCCCGAAGGTGTCCCTCAGGCGCCACGGGCACAAACTGCTCGATGATCTTTGTGGCTTTATGTCTTGAGATGCGGGTAGAGCTTTCGCCCCCCCCACCCCGCCGCACCGGGCCAGACCTTCGCGGCATTGCCCCCGGCGCCGCGAGGGTCGTGGCCTAGACGCCCGGTGCGGCAGGTGAGTCGAGGAGGATATTAACAGGGCCGGCGGCTTCGCTGCGAACCGCCATGGACGCGCCAAACCTGCCCGTTTCGGCGCGTAGCCCCTGGCCGACCAGCGCCTCGAAAAAGGCGTCGGTCAAGGGTTCAGCCAGGTCTGCCGGTGCAGCCCCCATGAAGGAGGGCCGCCGGCCCTTTTGGGCATCCGCCAGCAACGTAAAGTTGCTGATCACCAGGACGCCGCCCCCGACGTCCTGGACGCTACGATTCATCTTGCTGTTCTCATCTTCGAAGATGCGCAGGCTGGCCACCTTCTCGGCCATCCACTGGGCATCGCGCGGCGTGTCGGTCGGGGCGATCGAGATATACACCAGCAGCCCGTGCCCCGTGCGGCCGACGATGCTGCCTTCCACGGCCACCTCGGCCCAGGCCACGCGCTGAATAAGGGCTCGCATGGTTCAGGCCTCCTGCCCGTCGTAAAACGTGACCACCCGCCGCGCCACATCCCGAATGCGCCTGGCCATGGCCGGCGGGCCCTGCACGCGAACGTGATCGCCGTAGCCCAGGATCCACCAGGTGATTTCGCCCAGCCCATCCACATGGGCGGAAAAATCGATCGAGCCATCATCCCGCCACACCACTTCCTGCGTGGGGTGCCAGAGCACCTCGGCCACGTTGCCCGCCACCTGCCGGTCAAACCGCAGGCGAATGTCGTACTGCCGCCCTTCGGGAATCATCGACCACGCGCCGGCCAGGTGCTTGTCCACCACATCGGCCGGCGGCGGCGCGAAGGCGGCGCCATCCACCGACAGCCGCTTCAGCCGCGCCAGCTTGTACGTGCGGATGACATCCTCGCGCACCGACCAGGCCAGCAGGTACCACGCCCGCTGAAGGAACAGCAGCCGCAGCGGATGGATCTTCTCGCGAAGCTGGCGGCCCTCGTAGAAGCTCAAGTAGACAATCTGGCACACCCGCCGCCGGCCGATGGCGTCGGTCAGGCGATCGACCAGATCATCCACCCCCTCCGACTTGGCGGCCGCCGGCAGGCGAACTTCCATGCGCTGCAGCACGCTGCCGATGTGCTCGCGCACGCCGGCCGGCAGGGCGCTTTCCAGCTTCATCGCCGCCCGGTACGCCTGCCGCCGCCAGGGTAGCGCGCCTGCGGGCGACTGGCGCGTCGCCATCAGCAGGATGGACAGCGCCTCGGTGAGGTCCAGGTTCACCGGCGGCAGGAAGAAGTGGCGATTGATGCGATAGCCGTTGCGCTCGCGGTCGAAGTAATACGGGATGTGCGCCATCTCCAGCATGTTCAGATCCCGAAACACCGTCCGCCGGCTGACCTGGAGTTCGGCGGCCAACTCCTGCACGGTCAACGTCTCGCCCGCTTGCATGAGCGTGATCATTCTCAACAGCCTGTGGACTCTGCTTACCCGCATGCCCATGACCTCTTATCGCACAACGAGGTGACAACTAGCTGACACCGGCCGAAGGGAATTTTCTCTTTTTTTCATAAGAATTGCGCCGCCCATGAGTTGGAACCCGCCGAGAGCGACTGCGGAATAATAGACTATCACGGAATGGTCGCTTTGGCAAGCAGGAAATGGCAGCAGCCACAGCCCAAGAGCGGAAATCTCGCTCCTGGCAACCGGATTACTCTGAAAATCGCGATTTTCAACTGCGGAAATTCTGCAGTTGACCCCCCGCGCGACTCCATAATTTATGGACTCACATCCGGAAATTCGGACGTGAGTATCCTTCTGCCACCGCAAAGCCTGACGCGACTCCGACATTGGGCAGAGACTGTAACACTTACATAGCCGCCAACAGGGTCGACTCCGACATTGTTGCAGTCAACTGAGGAAATTCCTCAGTTGCACCCGCGTGACTCCATAATTTATGGAGTCACGTCCGGAAATTCCGGACGTGAGCATCCCCTGGGAGATCGGAAAGCATAGCGCGACTCCAACATTGTCGGAGTCAACTGCGGAAATTCCGCAGTTGCCCCCCGCGCGACTCCAAATGTTTTGGAGTCACGTCCGGAAATTCCGGACGTGAAGCACTCAAACCGGCCTTGCATCGGCCCGTGATGAGTTTAAGTGTTACACTCTTCAGTACGAAGCGGAAGACTGTAACACTTACGTGTAGCCCCGGCACGTTTGGAGGCTAGCGGAATTCCGATGTTCAGGGGCGAAAGTTTCGCCCCTGCGGGGTTAAAATAGGGTTTTGGGAGCGACCATGTTCGGCATTTGGAACAACACGAAAACCACCCTCCTGCTGGCCGGCATGATGGGTCTGTGCCTGGGCATCGGCTACGCGATCGGCGGCAACGGCGCGCTGATTCCGGCCCTCATCATCGGCGGCGCGCTGAATATCTTCGCCTTCTTCTTCAGTGATAAGATCGCCCTGGCGACGATGCAGGCGCAGCAGGTCACGCGCGAGGAAGATCCCGAACTGGTCGATCTCGTGGCCGACCTGGCGCGCCGGGCCGAGTTGCCCATGCCCAAGGTCTATGTCTCCCCCGCCGCCGCCCCAAACGCCTTCGCCACCGGGCGCGGGCCGCATCACTCGGCGGTATGCGTGACGGCCGGCCTGCGGCAGATGATGTCGCGCGAGGAGCTGGCCGGCGTCCTGGCCCACGAGCTGGGGCATGTGAAACATCGCGATATTCTTATCAGCACCATCGCCGCCATCATGGCCGGGGCGATCAGCGTGCTGGCCCGGCTGGCCCTGTTCACCGGCGGCGGCCGCGGTGACCGGCGGGGCGGCAACCCCCTGGCGGCCATCCTGCTGATGATCTTCGCCCCGCTGGCGGCGGTGCTCATCCAACTGGCCATCAGCCGCTCGCGCGAATACGAAGCCGACCGCTTCGGCGCCAAACTGGCCGGCTCGCCGCGCCCGCTGGCCCGGGCACTCCAGGTGCTCACGCACGCCAACAGCCGCATTCCGCTGGATGTGCCGCAGACACAGTCGAGCCTGTTTATCGTCGCGCCATTCACCGGCGAAAAAGCCTCGCGGCTGTTCATGACGCACCCGCCGATCGAGGAGCGGATTCGAAGGTTGATGGAAATGGAGCAGCGGCGGTAGATTCAAGACCCGGCCGCACGTCCAAAGGCCGTCAGTCCGAAGTCCGTAATTCCAAAGGATGCCCGCCCGGCCACCGGATGCCACGTAAAACGGGCAAGTCGATGAAACGAAGCCGCCTTGAACGGCCGGCAAGTCCGGCCGCCGCGGCGGCGGCAACTCGCCCGAACAAGGGCGTCTGGCTGGCAGCCGCCGTTCTCGTGCTGTCCGCATTGGCGGCCTACCGCAACAGCTTCGACGGTCCCTTCATCTTCGACGATGACTTGTGCATTACCGACAATCCTTCCATTCGCCACCTGTGGCCGATCACCACGGCATTGTGCCCGCCGGCCGGCAGCGCGACGGTCAGCGAGCGGCCCGTGCTGAATCTGTCGCTGGCGATCAACTATGCCCTGGGCGGCGTTGACGTTCGAGGCTATCATGACAGCGCTAGTTTGATCGTAAGTCCTTATTTCTCCGTCGGACCGTTCGGAGTCGTTGTGCGAGTTTCCTAAGGTTCTTGAACATCGAAAGTGAAACTAGCGCTGTCATGCTATCACCAGACGAACCTGGCCATTCACATCCTGGCAGGCCTGGCGCTCTTCGGCATCCTGCGCAGGACGTTGCTTCTGACATCAGTGCGGCAGCATGTCGGCGCAGCCGCCACCGCGCTAGCCCTGAGCATCGCCCTGCTGTGGCTGCTGCATCCGCTTCAGACCGAATCGGTGACATACATCGTCCAGCGGGCCGAATCCCTCGCGGCCCTCTGGTATCTGCTGGTGTTTTACGCCGTGATTCGCTCGGCCGCTTCGCGCTCCATCCTCTGGCCGCTGGCCGGCGTACTGGCCTGCGCGGCCGGCATGGCGACCAAGGAGATTGTGGCCACGGCGCCCCTGCTGGCTCTGCTCTATGACCGCACCTTCCTGACGGGCAGTTTCAAGGAATCGTTGCGCCGGCGCTGGGCCGTGTATATCGCCCTGGCGGCGTGCTGGGGTCTCCTGGCTTACCTGGGCATCTCCGGCGGCAGCGGCCACCTTAATCAGTATGTGCATACCAGCTATGCCTCGGATGCCTGGTCCTACGGCTTGACGCAATTGGGGATTATTCCACACTACCTGCGGCTTTCGTTCTGGCCCGCTCCACTGTGCCTGGACTACTACGGCTGGCCGCTGGCGCACCGCGTGGCCCAGGTCTGGCCCGGGGCCGTGATGATCGCGCTATTGCTGGGATTGACGGCCGTTGGCCTGCTCCGTGCGGGCAAATGGGGCTTCCTGGGCGCCTGGTTCTTCGTGATCTTGAGCCCCACATCCAGCGTCATACCGGTCTTCATCCAGGTGGCGGCCGAGCACAGAATGTATCTGCCCCTGGCGGCCGTCGCGACGCTCGTGGTCCTCGGAATCTGGTTGCTCGCCAAGTGGTTGCTTGGCCGCCGGGCCCGCCTCCATCCGATTTCGGGGAGCCAAAAAGCCCTCTCGTGGGCTGTGCCGGCACTGGCGGTGATAGCCGCCGCAACGCTGCTTGGATACTTGACGAGCCAGCGGAACCACGATTATCGCTCCGTCCTGGCCATCTGGCAGGCCACCGTCGATGCCCGCCCAACCAATGCCCGTGCCGAGAACAACCTCGGCTCTCAACTGAGGCGGGAGGGCAAGCCCGAGCTGGCGATGGAGCGATACCGCCGGTCGGTTCAGTTGGATCCTGATTTCTTCATGGCCCATTTCGATCTGGGTGTCATTCTCGAGGAGCAAGGCCGGCTCGACCCGGCGGCCGATGAGTTCCGCACGGCCATCCGCCTGGATGGCAGCTTGGCCGTGGCCTATAACAATCTCGGCACGGTCCTGCTGCGGCAGGCAAAGCCCGCCTTGGCCGCCGAGCAGTTTCGCCTGATGCTCCAGAAAGATCCCAATTCGCCCCTGGGCTACTCCAACCTCGGTTCAACGCTCATGAAGATGGGCCAGAACGACCAGGCGGCAGAGGCATTCCGTCACGCCATTCTTCTGGACCCTTCCTGGGCCAAGGCTTACGCGGGGCTGGAAGCCGCCCTGACCGCCAGCGGACGAACTGAAGAGGCCGCCAAGGTTCACCAGCAGGCCGTGCAGCCAAATTTGCAGCGGTGAGGGTCGCCGCCAAATGGCGTTGGCGGGGCGACTGCTGTAGAATAAGCCCATCTTCGGGCACCTGGATTTTCAGAAAGGGCACACGATGCCATTCACTTTGCAAATGGGCGCCAAGGCGCCGGACTTCAACCTCCCCGGCGTGGACGGCAAGTCCTACTCGCTCAAAAGCTTCGAAGGCAAGAAGCTGCTGGTGGTTGTCTTCTCCTGCAACCACTGCCCCTTCGTCATCGGCAGCGAGGAGCGGATAAAGGCTTTTTGCCGCGACTACGCCCCCAAGGGCCTTGCCATGATCGCCATCAACTCCAACGAAACCGTAAACCACCCCGGCGATTCGTTCGAGAACATGGTGCTGCGGGCCAAAGAGCGGGGCTTTGCCTTCCCCTACGTCCGCGATGAGAGCCAGGACGTCGCCCGCGCCTACGGTGCCTTGCGCACGCCGCACTTTTACGTCTTCGACTCCCAGCGCCTGCTCCGCTACACCGGCCGCATGGATGACAACCCCCGCCAGAGCGGCAAGGAAACCACCCACGAGCTGCGCGATGCGGTCGAGGCCCTCCTGGCCGGAGCCGAGGCGCCCGTCAAGGCGACCAACCCCATCGGCTGCAACGTCAAATGGAAAGGCCAGGAAGAGCACTGGATGCCGCCGGAGGCGTGCGATTTGGTTTAGGGCACTGAACGATTAGAGAGCGCGAAAGAGAATCCCCACGCGCCTTGACAGGTAAACTGGCCTTCCCAGCGAATGCCTACCCGCCCGTCCCCCGCTCCTTCTCGCTTTCCGCCGGCAGCTTGAGGAAACCCCAGTGGTGGCACAGGTAAAGCGTAATGGCGGCCACGATCGGGTAGATCAGCAGCGCGTACCGGATGCGGATGAAGATGATGGCCAGCCCCACCAGGCCGTAAAACACGGACAGGGCGTAGCAGATGATGACCGTCTGGCGGACGCTGTAGCCGCGGTCCACCAGTTGATCGTACAGGTGGCTGCGGTCGCCGCCGAAGATGGGCCGGTGCAGTCGCAGCCGCCGCAACAGCGCCAGCGAAGTGTCCAGGATAGGCAGGCCGAAGATCATGATCGCCCCCAGCAGCCAACGGCCCGTGATGCCATTGGCGAAAAGGAGCATCATTCCCGCGGCGTACAAACCCAGCAGCATGCTGCCGGCATCGCCCATGAAGATGGTGGCCGGGTTGGTGTTGTAGGGCAGGAACCCGCAAACCGCGCCAAGCATGGCCAGCGAAGCGACAATCTGCACGCCGACGATGGAATCACCGGTGGAGTAGGTTGCCAGGTGGGTGGAGAGGATCGCAAAGCAAACGGCGATCGTCCCGGTGACGCCCGAGCAAAGGCCGTCCAGACCATCCAGTAGATTGGTGGCGTTGGAGGCGGCGATCAGGATGAAGATGGCCATGGGCGCCGAAAGCACCATGACAAGCCAGTCCGGCCACTGAACACCCAGCGGCAGCAGGATGTGCCAGAAGGTTAACCCGATGCCGAAAGCCAGCAGGATGACGCCCGCGGCCGCCTGGCCCAGCAGCTTCTGCCAGGGCTTGATCTTCCAGATATCATCCACCAGGCCCACAAGCATGATTAGCCCGCCGGCCAAGACCAGCCCCAGGCCTTGGCTGGGGTATTGCTGCGGCGACAGCAGCGACGGCAACATGCCGGCAAGCCAACCCAGGTAGATCGCCACGCCGCCCAGGTAGGCAATGGGCCGCCCGTGGGGCTTCAGGAAGCTGTCGGGCTTGTCCACGATCTTCAGGCGCATGGCCAAGCTGCGGACCACGGGGGTTATGGCCGACGTCACCAGGAAACTGAAGACCAAAACCCAACCGTAGGGGCGCAGCACCTCTGGAAACGTTCGAATCGCATGTGCGGGTACATCAGTCATTGAGGCGGCAGTGTATCGAACCACCCGCCGGTAATCAACGGTCCGTACCTGCGTCCATTGGGCCTTCGTGATGAGTGTTTCGCGCCTCGCGCGTGACAAGTCAGCCCTCTCAGGTTAGAATCCGCGCGGCCTGTTGGGCTATCCCGCGGCGCCAAAACCGGATGATGGGTTCTGGCCCAGTTACCGTTGGCCCGGAACTGGGAGCGGCGGGCGCCATCATGGTAAGCCTGAAGGAATTGCAAATGCCCCGGCCACGGTTGGCGCACGTAGGCATCCTTGTCAGGGATATTGCCGCCGCCACGCCGCAGTGGGAGTTATTGGGCTGCCGGCCCGTCAGCGCCCTCGTGCAGGATCCCAGCCAGCAGGCGATGCTGCAGATGTTCCGCTCGGACAGCGGATATCTGGAGTTGATTGCGCCGGCCGGCGAAGACTCGCACGTGAACTCCCTGCTGCGGCGCAGAGGAGAGGGTCCGGCGCACCTGTGTTTCGAGTGCGACGACCTGGACGTGGAGCTTGTGCGCCTGCGCTCAAAGGGAGTGTTGCCGTTCCGCCCGCCCACGCCGGCCGTGCTTTTCGGCGGCAAGCGCGTCGCCTTCGCGATGTTCCCTGGCCGCATGATTGTCGAGTTTGTGGAGCCGGGCTGGCAAATGAGCCTGCAGCAGAGCTGAATTCTTTGGGAGTGCCTACGTGGCTGCGTTCAAGATCGTGGCCCGGCGTGACTGAGCAGACCGGAGATCGCGCGTGAAGGGCGAGGCGGACAAAGCCCCCATGGAATTGGCCGCAGCGCTGGAGCGATGGCCCAAAGCCCTGCCCAGCCGCGTGGCAATGGCGCGGCTTTTTGATGTGGCCCAACCCTCGCTGGCGGCAGCGATGCTGCGGCAGTGGAATGCTTCAGGACTTGCCAAAAGCGACCAGTGGCCGGCCCATCAGCGCGTGCACGTCGGCTTGGGCGGATTCGGCACGCTGCACTACCTGGCCGGACCTGTTTGTTCGGCTATTCTGGCCGATGGGGCTGTTCCGCAGGTCACGGTGGGGCAATATAACCAGCTATTCCAGGACCTTTCGCGGCCGCAGAGCGATTTGACCGCCCCGGGGGTGGAGGTGGTGTGGATCTGGGCGGACCTGCCGGACCTGCTGCCGTCGGCTTTCACGCAAAACCCCGCGGCGCTCGCCAGCGAAGCGGGCCTGAAGGCCGCCGAGGAAGCGCTGAACCTCTTGACCGGGGCCTTGCATCAGGCGCGCGGGCGGACGAGCGCCTTGTTCCTGGTGAACGATTTTATCCCGCGCCGGCGCAGCCCCCTGGGCATCACCGACGGCGCCCGCTGGCCCAGCTTCGAAGGTGTGTACCATTTCGCCAACCAGATGCTTGCGCAGAAGCTCTCCCAAATTCCTTCCACGTATGTTTACCCGCTGGGGCACTGCCTTGGGCGCTTCGGCCTGGGCCGGGCGGAGGACTCCCGCCTGCGCCTGCTGGCCGACTGCCCTTTTAGGCCGGAGTTTTTGTTCGAGGCGGCACAAGGACTCCGTCCCTATTTGCGGGCGATCAAGGGGGCATCCCGCAAGGTGCTCGTGCTGGACCTGGATAACACGCTCTGGGGCGGGGTGGTCGGCGAGGACGGCTGGGACGGTGTCCGGATCGGCGCGGCCGACCCGGTGAGCAAGGCTTTTACCCGCTTTCATCACGCTGTCCGTGAACTGTACGAACGGGGCGTGATCCTGGCCATCAACAGCAGGAACAACCCCGAGGACGTGCGGGAGATCTTCCAACGACGCCAGGACATGGTGCTGAAACTGACGGATTTCGCCTCCGTGCAGATGAACTGGCAGGACAAGGTTTCCAATTGTCGCGCCATCGCCAAGGAGCTCAACGTCGGCCTCGACTCGCTGGTCTTCTGGGACGACAATCCCGCCGAGCGGGAACTGATCCGCCAGGCGGCGCCGGAAGTTTACGTTGTGGAGGTTTCGCCAGACCCGTCCAACTGGGCGGATCGGCTGATGGAATTTGATCTCTTCGACGGCCTGAAGATCACCGAGGAGGACCGGGAGCGGGGAAAGATGTATGCCGAGGACCGCCTTCGCCGCGAGGCCGCCGTCGTGGCGACGGATTGGGATAGCTTCCTGGAGCACCTGCAGCTTCATGTGAGATGCGTGCCGGCGTGCGATGAGAATATCCCCCGGATCGTGTCGCTGCTGGCCCGGACGAACCAGTTCAACCTGAGCACGAAACGGCACTCCGAGCCGCTTATCCGCCAGTGGGCCGGCCAGCCGGAGTGGCGCATCCTCACCTACGCCGCCGAGGACCGCTTCGGCAGCTACGGAATCGTGGGGGTGACGATCCTGCGCCGCGATGACAGTAGCACCGAGATCGACTCCCTGCTGCTGAGTTGCCGGGCGATGGGCAAGGGTGTGGAAGAAGTCATGCTCTGGCAGGCGGCCCAGCAGGCCCGGGCGTGGGGCCACAGGCGCCTGCGAGGGGCTTACGCGCCCACCAGGAAAAATGCGCCCATCAAGATGTTCCTGCCCGACCACGGTTTTGTCTCCCTGGGCAAAGAAGATGGGATTGTCGTGTACGAGTTGGACCTTTTGACGGCGAACTTGCCGCCGCCCCGGCACGTGAGGATTGCCGTGCAGGGCCAGTAGCCAAAGGCACGCCACGAAGAATCGTGGTATTTCAGGTGAAATGAATGGCACCGACCAACGAACGCATTGCCAAGGTGGTCAGCGAGATCATTGAAGTCCCCGCGCAGGAGGTAGCCGCCGCCGCACAATTCACGGACCTGTCACGATGGGATTCTCTGGCGCACCTGAACGTTGTGCTGGGCATCGAGCAGGAATTCGGCGTACAGTTCGACATCGAGGAATTGACCCAGATTACCGGCGTGGACGCGGTGGCGGCACTGCTGGCCCGCAAGCTCCAGTAGAAGCCCTTCTATTCCCGTTACCCCCCCCACGCGCGTGACAAGAGGGTCACCGGGACTGTAAAATCTTGCGATCCATCCGGCTGGAACTCATCGGGCATGTGATGGAGCGGAGAGCCTATGGGCGTTCGCATCGAACCGCTGGCCGCACAACATATTCCGGACCTCGTCGCGATTCATATGCGGGCGTTCCAGGAATTCTTTTTGACGTTCCTGGGCGCCGGCTTTCTGAAGGAGTTTTATCGCTCCTTCACCGAAGATGAGGCGGGCATGGCCTTTGTCGCGGTGGATGAGGCGGACGGGCAGGTGCTCGGCGGGATCGTCGGGCCCCTGCGGCCCGGCGGCTATTTCAAGCGATTGCTGAAACGCCGTTGGTGGGCCTTTTGCCTGGCCAGTGCCGGCGCGGTCCTGCGGCGGCCCGGCGTGATCGGCCGGCTGTTCCGCGCCCTGCTCTATCGTGGCGACTCGCCGGCCGGTCCCGAGCGGTCGCTGCTCAGTTCCATCGCCGTCAGCCCCGAAGCGCAAGGGCGCGGGGTGGGTAGAGCGCTGGTGGCGGCGTGGGTGGACGAAGCCCGCCGCCGCGGCAGTACCGGGTGTTTCCTGACAACCGATGCGGACCATAACGAGGCGGTCAACGGCTTTTATGCGCGGCTCGGCTGGACATTGGCCGACTCCTTCACCACCCCCCAGGGTCGGCGAATGAACCGCTATGTGCTGGATTTCGCACCGTCGGCGCCGCCAGTCGCACCGCCAGCGGCCAAGCCGGCGGCTGCTGCTAGACCGGAGCCTGGACATGAGTGAGCCGGTGCGGGCATTTCAAACCGCCTTCGCCCGATGGGTCGGCGCGGAATCGGCCTTCGCCTTCTGGAAAGGCCGCGTGGCCATGTACGCCATCCTGCGCGCCCTGGGCGTGGGGGCCGGCGATGAAGTGATTCTGCCGGGCTACACGTGCGTAATGGATGTAAACCCGATCAAGTACCTGGGGGCCCGCCCCATCTACGCCGATATCGAGCCGGTCACGTTCAACGTGCAGCGCGAGGCCATCGAGCGGGCCATCACGCCGCGAACGAAGGTGATCATCGCCCAGCACACCTACGGCTACCCCTGCCAGATGGACGGCCTGATGGATGTGGCCGGCCGGCACGGCATTGCGGTCATCGAGGATTGCTGCCTGGCGTTGGGCTCACGGTTTAGCGGCAAGCTGTGCGGCACATTCGGCCGGGCGGCGTACTGGTCGTTCCAATGGAATAAGCCGTTCACGACAGGCATCGGCGGCATGGCCACGACGAGCGACCGCGAGCTGGCCGGCAAGATCGAGGAGCTCTGCCGGCAGGAGCTGCGCTGTCCCTCGAGTCGCGCCACGACCATGCTGGCCGCCCAGCGGCTCATCTACCGGCTCTTCATTTTTCCGCGAACCACCTCGCTGGCCACGGGCCTGTTCCGCTGGCTGACCCGCAAGGGCCTGGTGGTGGGCTCCTCCTCCATGGCCGAGTTTCAGCCGGTGATGGCGGAAGGGTTTTTCACCGGCATGGGGGCAGGCCAGGCGCGTGCCGGCTTGCGCCAGATGAAACGCATCGAGCGAAACCTCGCCCACCGCCGGCACATGCGGGGTGTTTACGATACCCTGCTGCGCCAGGCGGGTGCGCCAGTGCCGACCCTGGCGGCGGCGATGGATCCGGTGCTGGTTCGCTACCCGCTTCGCGTGGCGGATAAGGCCCGGGCGCTGGCCGAGGCGCCGAGCCACCGGGTTGAGCTGGGCAGTTGGTTCGAGTGCCCGCTGCACCCCATCGAGACGCCGCTGGAGGCCTATGACTATCAGCCGGGCCTCTGCCCGGTCGCCGAGCGGGCGGCCGCACAGGTGGTGAATCTGCCGCTGCACCCGCGGGCCTCCGCGCGCACCGCCAGGCGAACGGTTGAGTTCCTCGTGAAAACGGGACAGATCGCTTGAGATCCGCGTTTGCGATTGAATTCATGACAGTCTAGCTTTGCGTGTTTACATCCACCTTCGGAGGGCTTCGGCGCCGACCGAGCCAGAGCGGGCGGCCTGAGGTTCCTCTGGTTCTTGAGCCCGCCAGGGCGTTTGACCATTAGCCCCTGGCGCTGACCCGAGCGAGCAGGGCGAGCGAGGGTCGAGCCTGGGGAAAGCAAAGGCTCTCTTCTGGGAGCCCGAAAGGGCGATTGAGGCCGCGGTCGCGGTAACGTCCCCAGTTTCACCGTTCAATCGCCCCTGACGGGGCTCTTTTTCTCCGGAGCGCCCTGTTCCCCGGGCTCGCCCCCGCGCTCGCTAAGGCTCGCTTGGGGGCAGCGCGCCGGGGCTACCATGACAGCGCTAGTTTGATTGTAAGTCCTTATTTCTCCTTCTGAACCTCTGGGCGGACTACGTGAGTTTCTTAGGGTTCTCGAACATCGAAATTAGAACTAGCCCTGTCATGCTACTATCAAATGCCTCCTGCGGAGGCTAAAGCAGCTTTCCGGTCCGGGTAGCTCCCTTGGCGATTCACCACACTCGCGATTCTCTTCGTCGATCAGCCTCGGCCGCGAGGTCTGCTCTTTGCGCGACACCCTTGTATGTTGAATTCCGT
>PMYD01000141.1 GCA_003171335.1 Phycisphaerales bacterium | reverse complement strand
AAAACTATCGGAAACGATTGACAATGGCGGGCGGGAAAGGCAATCCCAACCGAATGAGCCGGCTGCGTGAGCCGGTTAACCCGCTAAACAGATACAACCGCCATTCTTGGCCTTTTGGGGTGATTGGACCTTGGACGGAAAAAGTGCTCGAATTTCCTAGGAAACTCGGACCGTTTTGGGCCTTAACTTATTACAGCCGGACTCACTTTGAGCCGGTGCCGCCGGACGGCCTCGCGCCGAGCCTCCTTCAGGTGCCGCTGAGCACAGTCCTGGCAGTACCGCTGGCGGCCATACAGCGGCGTGGCGCAGTCTGGGCAGATACGGCCGGCGGCCTTGGTCTTGACTCGGTGCGGCCACAGTTCCGACAGGTACGCCGTGCACCTGGCGCAGATGAACACCCCGGCACCGGGCTGGCCGCAGCGCCCGCACCGGCCCCGGATATCCTTGGCGAGCAACTGGCGGATGGTCAGCTCGGTGTCGGCCTTGGCGCAGAGGTTCTCTGGTGCATCGAACATTGTGGTTCCTTTCGAGAGAAGAAGTGTTCGCCCCAGTCCCCACCGCTACCGCAGGCAGCACAGTACGTACAGCAACACGGGCTTGTCGCCGGGCGGAAACAAAGAGGGCGTCAAGGCGAGCAATGTCGCCTCAACGCCCCGCGCGTGTCAGTCAGTGCGTATGCTCTCAGCTACCTCCGCCGCCTCGCCAGCAGCGCAGAGCCGGCCAGGGCCAGAAGGGACAGCGTGGCGGGCTCGGGAACAATCGAAAACTCCTGAATCCGCTGGTTACTCACGTCGGCCACCCATAGGTTGCCCGCATTATCGATCGTAATCCCCGATGGGAAATGGAATTGTCCCTGATCACTGCCATACGTGCCGAATTGCTGAAGAAATACCCCGTTGGGAGTGAATTGCTGGATGCAAGCGTTGGCATAGTCGCTTACCCATATATTGCCACTCGGGTCTACGGCCAACCCGCAAGGACTCTCAAGTTCGCCCAGGCCCGTGCCTCGTGTGCCGATATTCCGGACAAACTGTCCGTTTCCATCAAATTCCACGACCCTGTGATTGCCCCAATCAGCAGCGTAGATATTGCCCGCGAGGTCTACGGCGACGCCATAGTTCTCGAAGAGCTCACCGTTGCCGCTCCCGTAGCCGCCGATCTTTTGGAGAAATACGCCGTCAGGCGAGAACTTCTCGATGCGGGAGCTGCCCCAATCGCTGACCAGCACATTTCCCTCCCTGTCTATCGTGATCCCCTGGGGGAAAGTGAGCTGTGCATTGTTTATACCCTCGACGCCGAAGCGTCGGACGAAGCTTCCCGTCGGATCGAACTGCTGAAAGTAATCATTGTAGTTGTCGGTGGCCCAGACATTATTGCCGCCGTCGACCGCCACGCCTACAGGCATTATGAAAAAGCCGTCTCCGACGCCCCAGCTGCCCACGGAGCGGATGAACTGCCCCGTGCTGCTGAATTCCTGCAGCCGTCGGTTACTGGAATCAGCCACCCAGACATTGCCAAGGGAGTCGGCGGCGATGGAGCAGGGATTATAGAACTGGCCGGGGCCATCGCCGGCCTCTCCGAAGCTCCGAATGAATGTCACTTGCGCCTCTGCCAGTGTGCTAACAGTAAGCTGAACAAGGAGGGCCAACAGCGACAAAGCTAAAGGTCTGATCATGTCCAGCCTTATGCTGCTGCCAAACTTCACCTGTTTCGCCGCCCGGTCGCGCGGCTGCGAGTCTGCAACCCCGAAGGGTGCATGGTGCATGCAAAGTCGGGGGTAATAATCGCGGTAGACTAGTTGCATAAGAAACCCTTCTTTCCAACGGACTCCCCATATATCCCATTGGAACTTGGCCTGATGGCCTGAGGCAGAGAGATGCGAGTGAGCGAATAATCGCCCCTGCCCGAATGCAGTCGTCACACCCGCCGCTCCCACGAAGCGGGGTGGAGCTAGGCACAGTCTAACGCGATGTGAATTTCTGTCAAGTCAGATTTTGCGCAGTTTAACAGGCGAAAGTCGAACGCATCCAAAACGCCATTATCGCGCCGCAGGACCGGCCGGCCATGGGGGCTGCCGGCTAGCGCCAGGAAAAAATGCCTGCCGATTCGTTCCGGCATCATGGTGTGGCCTGCCACAGCCCGCGGAGCCTGCGGCGAGCCGCCCGGCATCCACGCCCGTGGTTTGACCCGCTCTACAGGCCTTTTCGGCGCGCCAAATCGACGATCTCACCCAGCTGGTGTCCTGGGCCGTTCCGACCGGAGATCGTTGAAATGGCGCGCCGTACGCCGCCAGGAACGCTATCTGGGCGGGTTCTACGTGCCGCCTAGGCCGTCAAGGCCGCCGCTCCGCCAGGCAAAGGTCAAGACAAGGTCGGCTCGTAGCAGTGACGCAACTATCGCACTCGTCGAGTGATACGCCTTTTCGTCAACTCCTTATATAGACTTCGACCGCAAGTCCAATCGCATCAAGGATTTACTCGACAATACCCTTGCCCACTTGCCGAGTGAACTGTAAGGGGGAACTGCGCGGTCACGGCTCGCGTCTACGATCCGCCGCCCCGTCAGGAGATGGACCATGCGAACGTACAGGCCCACGTACAGGATCGCCGGCGTCACGCACACCAGCCGGCGCTGGTGGATTGATCTGCACGACCATCGCGGCGTTCGTCGCCGCCTGGCCGGCTTGCCCGACCAGCGTGCCACAGAAGCCCTCGGCCGCAACATCGAGCGCCTCGTGCGCTGCGTGGCCGCAGGCGAAACGCCCGACCCGGCGCTGTCCAGGTGGTTGGAGGCGCTGCCTGCCAAGCTGCAGACGGCCCTCGCAGATATCGGCCTGCTGGAACGCGTGAAGGCAGCTGCCTTTCGCCCGCTGATCGAGCATGTCGATGGCACGCCCGACCTGCCCGGCTGGCGTCAATCGCTGACCGCCAAGAGCGCCACAGCGCTCTACGTCAGCGTCGTGACGGCCAGGGTACGCCGAGTATTCGAGGGCTGCGGATTCGGTTCGTGGAGCGACATCGACGCCAGCAAGGTGATGGCCTTCCTGAGCGGGTTACGGGCCGGCAAGAAGCGTGTCGGGGCGGCCACATTCAATGCCTACCTGGCGGCGATGAAGACGTTCTGCACCTGGATGGTCAACGAAGGCCGGGCCACGCACTCGCCGGTGGAGCACCTGGAAGGCCCCAACGTGCGGGTCGATCCGCGTCATGCCCGGCGGGCCTTGCCGGTCGAGGAACTGCGGCGGCTGCTCCAGGCAGCCCGTCAAGGCCCGGTGGTGCTGGGCATGTCAGGCCAGGCGCGTGCGTTGCTGTATCGCTTGGCCGTGGAGACGGGCCTGCGGGCCAGCGAGCTGGCCAGCCTGACTGCCGCGAGTTTCGACCTATCCAACCTATCGCCCACAGTGGCGGTGGCCGCTGCTCACAGCAAACGCCGGCGACAGGACGTGCTTCCCCTGCGGCCCGATACCGCCGTCGTGCTGGGCGAGTTCGTCAAGACCCTGCCTGCACAAGGCCATCTATTCGCCGTGCCGACCGGACGCTTGGCGCGGATGATGCGGGTGGATCTGGCAGCGGCTGGGCTGCCGTACAAGGACGCCGCCGGCCAATACGCCGACTTCCACAGCCTCAGGCACTCCTGCGGCAGTCTGCTGGCCGCCGCCGGCACGCACCCAAAGGTCGCTCAGACGCTCCTGAGGCATAGCGACATCAACATGACGCTGTCCAGGTACTCCCCGTGTTCGCTGGCCAGGCTGCGGCGGCAGCATTGCCAAGCCTGTGATGGCTGGTCAGAACCTTTGCTACTCGGTAATTGCAAACTCCGGCTCATCGTTCAGCGGTCCGCCCGCCCTGACAATGTGGCCATCTGCCGCCGCCAAATAGAAGTAGTTGAGCGCGTGGCGGTAATGGTCGTTGCCCGTGCCGGAGTAGCGGTAGACCTGGACGCCCGTCTTTCGGTTGGTCTCCAGCACTTTCGCCATGTCGCATACCTGCTCGATGAAGACGTCCACCTCCGGACATCGCAGGGGCAGCACGAGCTTCTTGTCCGTAATCAAGCGGTGTGTCGTATCGCACAGGCCGGTCCGATAGCTCTTGACGATGCCGCGGGCGTCATCCACGGCGTTACCTACCAGGGCGTTCTCCGTGTACTCGCACAGCAGCACGCGGGCGCGATTTTGCTTCTGGAATGCCCTGGCCCCATCTTCATAGGGTCGAATATCGATGACGCTCGAGCGCACGTTGTACCGCTGCACCAAGCCGTGCAAGTCATTCCAGCCGGTAGTCAGCGGCAGCCGAACCAGGCGCACGATCTCGTACCCGTCGGTGCCCGTTCGAGTCCCGATAACGACGTGGAACGTCTTCCCGATGTCTACGCCCATGGCGCATGGCCCCTGGCTCGATGTCGCCATGCAGTCGAATCTGCAGCATTCAGCCACTTCCCCCGCACGCAACTGATCTTCCCTGGCCATGTACGGCAGGCCCAACCGCAAACGGTACACATCGCCGATATTGCCCTCAGGAGGGTCCTCGAACTCCCTCAGTATCTCGGCCGGGTCGATGGTGCAGGACATTAGCTGCGAGACTCGGTAGCCATGCATGTGGGCAGAGTTCTCAGGCTTCTTGGCGACCCACTGGGCATGCCCCGTCCAACCGCCCGGGCTGCCGGCGAAGCTGGACAGCGGCGGTAGCTCTTTGCCGCACTTGTCGCAAGCGATGAACCCGGTCCCGTCCTCGCGAAGATGCACGCAGGTGGGGAACGATTCTTCCGCGCACGTCCAGGCCCCGCAGCCGCACCGGCGGAACCAGTAACGCTGGTCAGCGGCCGCAAATACCTTGGCGATCCCTCGATCCGGCCCAGTCGGGTTGGACAGGTACACTTCCTGCTTCACCTTGGAGGCGCCCATGCGGCCGCGGGCCTTCGCAATCACCCCTTCGCCCATCAGGTCCAGCTCATCGAACACCACTTTGTCCACAGGGATAGACCGCAGCTGCACACTTTCCCGCTCGTCGCCCTGACCCACCGACCGCGTCAGGCTGGCCCCACGCAGGTACAGGAAGGCATCGCGGATCTTCTTCAGCGACGCTGTATCCGTGCCCTCGCCCCCTGTCTTGACGTGCCTGCCGATCGCCTCGTAGTTCGCCGCAATGAGCGGCGCGAACCGGGACTTGCTGAACTCCTGGACGTTGTCAGTCGTTGGGAACAGATACAGGGCGCCCAGCAGATACAACCCGTGAATCATGCCGTGGAGCGTCTTGAGCACCTCGATTTCCGTGATCCCCATCTGCGCAGCCTTCATGTAGCACACGCGCTGCGCCTGGCTCTGCATCGGCTCCAGCTGGAATTCGTAGTCCGTGAAGGAAAAGGTCCCGCCCTGCAGCTTGATGGAGTACAGCTGTGCCCAGTACGCCGGGTTGCACGCCGCGATGTCGGCCGGGCTCATATCCATGGTTTCACCCCGTTTCAGAGGGAGTCATTGGAATCGGGCAACGCGGCTTCGCCGGCCGATTCCGCGGGCCTGGTCTGCGAGGCGATCAGCAGCATCGCCAGCCGCCTCGACTCCGATCGCTCCACATCCGTGTAGGTGCGCGCGGTCAATTCCGTCTCCACGGCGATCCGGTCGGGCACCTTGCCCTCGACCCGGTCGATGATCTCCTTGAAATACCGGAAGTCGCCACGCAACGCGCGCTGGCAGGCCACGTTCACCATGGCCTTGAGCATCTCGCCGTCATTCTTATCCAATGCCTCACGTAGCTTCGCCGTGAACCGCCGCGTCGATGGCCGACCAGCGGGATTGCCGGAGACGCCGGCCTTGAAGTAGTGGTCGGCGGCGGCTTGGTTGCCGGCTAAGAACTTGCCATCTGGGCCGCGTCCCGCGGGCACGGCAGCAGCGGCCGCCTGGGCCAGATTCTGCCCGGCTGCGGCTTGCGAAATCTGCGGAATAGTTTCGTCACTGGTCATAAGTCTTTGCCTCTGCGCTTCATGCGGCCTGAGATACGAATGGACGCCAAAGACCTTCTCGATGCCGTACGCGAGCAACTCAGCCCGCACGCGGTTGCCGCCATCGCCTGGCGGTGCAAGTTCAACAGCTCCAGCTTCACCAACAACGACAACGTGGACCGGCAGGTCCGCTGGTTCACCGAGCAGCTGACCGCGTTGGTCGGCGGGCTGGACCAGCGCGACCGGCTGGCCAAGGAACTGGGACTCTAACCCGCCCCAATAGGGCACAGAAAGAAGGAGCAGGTCATGAAGAAAGACGACATCCAGATTGGGCAGGCGTACAAACTGAAGGTGAGCGGTAGCATCGCCGAAGTACGGATCACCAGCGAGAATCGGCACGGCGGATGGGACGGCGTGAACGTGGCGACCAACCGCGCCGTGCACATCAAGAGCGCTCAGCGCATCCGCAGCCTGGTCAGCCGGCCGGCGAAGCGGCAGGTGGCCAAGACGCTCGACGAGGCCCAAGCCGCCAACGGGGTGGCCAAGCAGGTGATGACCAAGGCCGAATACGAGGCCCAGGCCGCCAGCGAGGGTGGCGACGTTGGCCCAGGTGCCGCGACCGCGACAGAGGCGACCAACGAGCCCAAGGGCAAGACCAAACGCGCCACGGGCGAACCTCGCGCCAAGCGCCCCAGCGGCCTGGACGCGGCTGCAGCGGTGCTGGCCGAGGCGGGAACGCCGCTGAACACCAAGGAGATGGTCGAGCGGATGCTGGCCACGGGCATGTGGCAGACCGGCGGCAAGACCCCTTCCGCGACGATTTACGCCGCAATTATTCGGGAGATAGCGGCAAAACAGGACAAGTCCCGGTTCCGCAAAACGGAGCGCGGCAAGTTCGAGTTGGCGAAGTAGCGCCACCATTACATGCCATCCGTTTCCGCCCTGGTCCCCACGGCCGGGGCGGTCTCAGTTGTGACGCTGGCGGGAATCCGTTCGGCCTTCTTGCCGGTAAAATTCTCCCAGCGCTGCACGATCACGTCGCAGTACAACTGGTCGATCTCCATCAGGAACGCGCGGCGCTGTGCCTGCTCACATGCGATTAGCGTGGAGCCCGAGCCGCCGAACAGGTCCAGCACGTTGTGCGCGGTCAAAGAGGAATTCTGGATCGCCCGCACGGCCAGCTCGACGGGTTTCTCCGTCAAATGGACCATCGCCTGCGGGTTGACCTTCTTGACGTGCCACAGGTCCGTGGCGTTATTTGGCCCGTAGAACTTGTGGCCGGCGCCCTCGCGCCAGCCGTAGAAGCAGATTTCGAAGGCCCCCATGTAGTCTTTCCTGGTCAGCACCGGGTGCTCTTTGTCCCACACGATGCCCTGGCTGAAGTACAGCCTATGCTTCTTGAGGAACGGCGGGTAGTTGCCCAAGTTCGCGTAGCCACCCCAGAGGTAGAACGAGCCACCAGGGACCAGCACGCGGGCCATGTTGCCGAACCAGGCATCCAGCAAACGGTCGAACTCCTCCTCCGACACGAAGTCATTGACCAACGGCCGATCCTTCGCGCGCAGCTTTGCGGCCACATGTTCAGGATTGAATGCTCCCCGGGCGGCGTCGAAGCCCTGGTGATGCGTCTGCCGGTGTGTGTTGGTCGCCTGGAACGAGGACAGGCCGGCGGCGATGGCATTGTTGCTGCGCGGCTCGACGCGGACCCCGTACGGCGGGTCGCTGTTGATCAAGTGCACCGGCTGGCCATCCAGCAGGTGGTCCACATCTTCGGGTTTGCTGCTGTCGCCGCAGAGGAGTCGATGATCGCCCAGGAGCCAAAGGTCGCCCGGCTGTGTGATGGCCGCATCCGGCGGGAGAGGAATGTCGTCGGGGTCAGCCAAACCGTCCATCGTCCCATTCGCGCGCGAGCACAGTTCGCGGATCTCCTCCTCGGAAAATCCGGTCGCCGTGAAGTCAATGCTCGGATCGTTTTGCAGGGCCGCCAGGGTCGCCGCCAGCGCGCTGTCGTCCCATTCGCCCAACTCGCTAGTGCGGTTATCGGCAATGGCGAAGGCAATGGCCTCTGCGCCGTTCAGGTTCGTCCGCACCACCGCGATGTCGGACCAGCCAAGGGCCCTAGCCGCGGCCACGGTGCCGTTGCCGGCGATCACCTTGTTCGCACCATCGATGACGATGGGCTTCTGCTGCCCAAAGGTCGCCAGGCTGCCCTTGATTGCCGCAAGATTCCTGCCGTCGTGCACGCGCGTATTTGCCGGGTCGAGCGTTAGCTCCGCCAAGGCGACGCGCTCGATCTGAAGCGTGCTGCCCCCGTGTGCTGTCGGTCTGCTGCCAACCGAAGGAATCCCACCTTCCATGGCTTCACTCCTCGTGGGTTAAGTGTTATTACGATTATCTAAAATCGTAATAACGATGTCAATGGAAAACATCTTCTGATCCCGGTACGCGAAGGCCCTGACGACGTGCCACACGCGTTTCTCTTCCCTGGAGCTACCGGCTCCTGGACCTCGGCCAAGATGTTCGAAGGTGAGCGAACGTGGCGCGGCACTGCGCGAACCTGGTTCTTGTCGCCATCTACGCGGGCAAGCTCCGCACGAGTTTCGACAGCTTGCGCCCCCGCACAATATCCACAGAAGAAGAGGAAGTATAAACGCGCGCACGCGTATAGGTGTTTGCGGGGGCGCAAGATCTCCATGTACAGGTTCCGTTCATAAGGTCTTGTCGTTCTGGTGGTTCTGGACTGTGGAGAAGAAGTCAGCAGCCCGTCTTCGTGCTGTCGGCGGGGAGGCTGCGTTGCTCTGGGGTGCAACGAAGGTCTCCGGCGAGAGTTCACACGCGTCGTCGGCGAGATCGCCATCGCCGCGTTCGGCATAGTCCAGGATGCGATCACAGAGGGCGCGCGAAAGCACCAGGAGCTTGCACGGTCGGCCTGCATCTCGGACGTAATGCGTTGGCGCGAATTCTTCCTCTGCACCGGCAGCAAGACCATACCGCCCCGCGATGACGGACAAGTCATGCTGATCCCTGATATTGGGCAGGACCAGCTTGCCGCTCCGGTCAAGTTGCACGCCAATCGTGTAGCGTATCCCCAGCCAGCAAAGCGGTGGCTTATCAGGTCGCGGAATAGAGACGCACCATGCATCGATGGTGTTGTGCAGGCGTATCCAGCCCTGACACCGAGTCGACTCGCACATCATCAGACGATCACGGGCTAGCCCCGCCAGCGTGGTCAACTCAGTGCCGATGTCGATGCCGGTTGGTGAGTGGCATTTGCGCCACTGAGCCGTGGTTTGAAAGATCTGAACAATCAGATGCTCGAGGCGGCGTGCTGCCGCTGAGTCCGGTCCTAATGGGCTGGCAATCTCTGTTGGTAACGTGTGAAGCGCCGTGGACCAAGCCAGAGGCAGATACTGTTTGATGAAGCCGATAGGCCGGCTTTTTCCCTTTGAAGACTCAGGCAAATCGCGAGCCTGTTGCTCACAGGCGTCCAGTAGTTCGCGCGAGGCCATCCGCTCGAATTCGCCGCGGGAGATGTTCCTGGCGTGCCGCTCAGACCAGATTGTTCCGTCCGCATTCTTGAAGCTAAGTCCTTCGATTCGGGATGCCTCTTGCATTACAACTTGTTCAACGGTTGGTCGGTGTTTATCGGCAGCCGCGCTAGCCTGGCTTTGTCGAGATGCTTCCTCCAGAATGGCCGGCGCCTGCCCCATTACGGTGGCGACAAACTGCTGGATCGCGACTTGATCCTGCCTCGACAACTTGTCTTGGCCCTTGGCTACGGCAACCCATCCCCCCAGCATTCTGGCGGCGTCCTGCGTTCCACGCAGGCCTGATGAAATGCGAATTGGCGTTGGGGGTCCCCCGCAAATCAGCGCGTCGAACTGGACTTCGATCACGCGCCCCTTCGAGCGTTTGGTTGCGTCTGTGGCGCGGAGTTCCAGCCCAACCACCTCGTTGGTAAAGGTCCGTAACACCTTCCGTTCCGGGCCGCCGTGATCCTGCCCATCGGGATCGCGTGGTCCCCCGGGTCGGTACTGCTGGGTAACAGTTTCCAGCGCCTTGTCCATGGTCATCTGCCCGTAGGTCTTGGCCCCATGCTTTTCATCCCACTTCGCCCGCATGAGCCCTGAGGTGCGGAACATCCGGTCGATCTGCACGGCGTCCTTCGAGTAGAACGCCAGGGTGGACACGACCGACAAATCGGCCTCGCTCTGTGAGCTGAAATGTCCATTCCAGTTCCCCGCCCACATTGCTGCGAACTTGGCGCCGTTGCGGCTATGGGAGGCTCTCTCGACGATCTCGTCGTCGGACAGCCCGTAGACATCGACGGGGGCGGGCAGGTTCGCCACAGGCCCGGCGGATAGCGCCGCGCCGAACACCTTCTGGTAGAGGTCGTCTATTGCGTCTTGACGTGAATTGGTCGTATTGGGCGTGCCGGCCAGGTGATGTCCGGTGATGGTGAAGAAGCGGTCGTGGTCGTATATTTCGACCTCGCCGTCCGCAAATGCCTTCTTGCACCGGGGGCCAGGCTTGCGGCCTTGGACGATCACTTTGACGCCCATCCCGGACGGACTGATCTCGCTATAACTGTCGAGTTGGTCGATGAACTGCTGACCCCATGCCTTCAACTCCCCGGTCGCCGGGTCAATGCAATTGTCGAGGTCGATGCCGCAGTAGGGGTCGTCCGCCGCGAAGACAAAGCCCACCCCCTCATAGCGTTTATCTGTCTGGCAGGCCTGCACCGCTTCCTCGAACGACGACCACGTGGTCACGTCCGTCGAGTCGGCCATGCCGCCGGTGCGGGCGTTGAATGGGCACTTGGTCCGCTTCCCGTCTCGCTCGATGTAGCGCCAACAGACCCACTGCCGACGCTGCCGGAGGCAAGCCGGAACAACTTCTTGCCGAAATCCTTGGCTCATGGCCATGCTCCTACTACAGCTTTGGGCAGCTGGATCATCTGAACCATGTCCCAATTCATTTAGTTCCATGCGGCACCCCCTTTCGCTTCGCTCGTCCGATGTACTGCAGCACGTCGGCCGGGTCGAACCTCACGCATCGGCCCATGCGCACCGCCGGCAGTTCGGCCCGCTCCACCAGGGCGAACACGGTCCGTCCGCTCACCCGCAGTAGTCGCGCAACCTCATTGGCAGTCATCAGTTTGGGTATTTCTGGGGGCAGGGATTCGTTTACCATTGCTCTTTGCCTCCATGCGCATAGCGGATTGGTTGCGATGTGTTAACAGCAGGCGTAGCCGTCAAAAGAAAAGCCCATGCCGCTGGCGGGCGACATGGGCGGAATCCACACCTTGCGGGTGCGGAATGGTGCCTGTATTCCTATATGGGCCCCTAAATCAAATCATCAAATAGCGGGCATGCTTCAGGCGGAACACATTCAGACGGCCCGGCCGCAGGTTCATCGACAAGTGCCGCCCGTATTCCTCAAGCAAGTCTTGGCTGTACATGTCAGCGAACATATCGCGAGCGCATCGCCGCAACCTCATCGCATTGCCCACGTGGACGGCCAAAGAATCATGTACCACCCCGACATGTGTGACCCCTTCCGCAGCCAGTGCGTTCACTACCCTGACGAGATACGCGGCATCTAGCGAATGGACGAAATTCGCTACGGCACTATTGGCGGATTTCGTCTTAGAAATTTCATCGGCTGGCTCGTGTATTCTCGGCCTGATTCCCGGCAACTTTATCCGCGACTCGTTCATCTTGAATTTACGCTGCCTCACCGGGAATCCCGACGGCGCGGTCCATTCAAGATGCTGTCCTTTCTCTGCCAGCGCCCTTGTCTTCGCCCGCAGCTTCCTCATGAACGCGGCGGGGCGACGGGCAAGCTTGCGGTTCACTTTGTCGAGTTGCACCTCTAGCCATCGGGCTGCTTTTCTCTCCTCTATTGTCAACCCGGCCTCTCGCTGTCGGCGTAATCGGCCTTCAATTTGCCGAGTCCTGCCATAGTGCGTAGAGCCATACAGCAAAGTCATCGTTGGCGATTTCGTTATACCTGGGTCGATTCCCTTCCTTTGCCAGAAGAGCACCTCATCCTCGTGGCTTGCCTCTATCCTTTGTCTCAGCCTGTTAGCTGCCTCGGCGTACAGGTCTTGTGGTCTAGGGTCTTCAAACACCCATGGCGGCGGGTCTTCGCCGTCGTAGGGGTCAACGATATTCACCAGTTCAGCCGTCCGCTCGTCGCGCAGCAGTGCCGACAGATGCTGCATACCGCTGGCTGTGGCATCGAGATAAAGAGGGAAGTGAGAGGGCCAGCCCATGCTGGGCCAGCCGTCATACACGCGAGCGAAACACCACGCCAAGTACAACCACGGTTCTTTCACCTTCTGCCAATCGGTCCTGTTCAATGGATCTCTGGCGTAGGATTCCGATGCATCCCGAATCGCGTCAAAGTACCGCTCTACATCGACCCACGTAAGCGAACCCGCCCCTGTCAGCTTGAGTTCGGCAACTGATTCCAGGCCGTGCAACTTCACCCCGTACCGCGCAAACGCCTGCTCCCCGTCTGAGGCAGTTGGGACGGGATCGGCAAACTCAAGCAGTGCACGGGCCAGCTTGGAGCCCTGAGGGTTGAGTGGGCATCCGTAGTAAATGCGCCCACGAAAGTCCATGCTGGCGGGCAGCCAGAATCTTTCTTCGCCGGCAAATCTGTCCGCTTGCCGAAGGATGGCGTGGGCTTGGGCGACTAAGGAGCGTTTCCCTTCTTTATTCTTATTCTTCACATCCTTGTCCAGAGGGAACAGCCCCTGCTTTTCGAGTGCAAGCGCCACGTCCAGCACTCTCCGATTTATCCTCCAGGGGGTAGCCTGAATTTGATTGAGGGCTGCGAATACTTTTGGGCATGTCGTGGAAGATACGCCCTCCAATTGATCTCTATGCCCATGCCGTATAATCCGAGAAGGAAGCCACTCCTTGCACAAGTATCCCCCATCTTCGGTATTCAGCCAGGGGCTGGGCGGGCAGACCATCGGTAGGTGACGGGCCGACCGCAACGCGCTTTGTTCATTCTTATCACTCAGCCGCTTTATCGCGTCATCTGTGAGCCGGCATTCCTCCAAACGGTGACCATCCCAGTCCCGCTGCACGCACTGCACAACACCCGTTGAGTCCTCAATAATCCGATAGCATCTCGCGCCAACATGCATGAGCCTTCGCTTGCTCCACGCCGGCCACACAAAGCGCGCGCGCTTCATTGCTTTGGCAAAACGATACTTGATTTTCCAGATCGGACCGCCCTGATTCCGCAACCGGCCATGCTGCGATTCGAATGCCGCCAGCTTGGCGCGTAATTCGACCTCATGGCCTATGCTCTCAAACATCGCTTGCGCGGTGGGCCAGTGATACCCCGCCGCCGCCGCTTTGCCAGTCGCGCCGGCAAGTGCTGTATTAAGCATGGTCCGCGTCGCCGCAAGAGCGATTTCGTCAGCTCCGGGGCCGGTCTTCTTATCCCCTAGCGCAGCGTAAGCCTCGGATTTCCGGCCACGCTCACGTTCCCTTCGCTGGCAGTCTCTCAGCCAAGACACAATGCCATCGCGGACCTTCTCAACAGCGTCATCAAGCAGGCTGCGCCCGCCGGGCGTCCATGATCCGCCGCCCTTGCGCATAGCCTCATTCGTTTGTGCCTCGAAAGCATCTTGCCCGGCACAAAACATCAGCTCGTATTCGTTCTGAAGCTCCCGCTCCTGCTCTTGACTTGCCCGCCGTTGTCGCACCATTCCTCACCCCGCCGGCCCGCCAGCCGGCTTATTCGCTCAAGGTACGTCAGGTTGCGTCCTACACACGCCACGCACCGTCGGCAGCCCCGCCGGCCGGTCTGTGTGCTTGTTCTACCCCTGCAAACCGACCTCTTCTATTCGCAATTTCGATCTTTGCTCAGATTTCTTCTGTGCGGCGTCGAATGTCATCGTTCAAGATGACCGCGACGGCTACGCCAGTTCGTTCAGCAGGTCGGCCACGGCCTTGCCGAGCCGCATATGCGTAGCACGGGACTCGGCTACCCGTTGGCGATGATATTACCGCCAGATTCAGACTTCATCAAAATGACGAAACGCCGTAGAATAGCGGTTGCTCCGATCCATTCTGTGCGGGCGGCGGGGTTGATTAACACATGACAGATTCTGTTCACGCGCGGTCGATACCGCGCACGGTCTGAACGTTGGGCCTGCGCAGGCCCGGTCCAGGTAAGGGAGGAACGAACATGCGGGCGCGGACGCTAGTTGTGATGGTGATTCTGACGGTCCAGGCTTCAGCGGCGCTCGGGGAAGCGCAGTACACAGTGACCGACTTATGGCCGGGGCAAGCCAACGGCATTAACAGCATCGGGCAGGTGGTTGGGTACGAGGAATGGGTGGACACGAACGGTAATTTGTGCAGCAGTGCCTACCTCTACAGCAGCGGAACGAAGACCGATCTGAACTGCCTGGCTGGCGGAATGTATCTGTTTAGCGGGTTACGGGCTGGCTGGTAGGTAGGCTAGGCGGACAGGTCGCCCGCACAGCAGGTCGGCCAGGAAGTGGCGAAGGTCGCGATGCTGCTGGCGGGCGGTGCGAACGACGC
>PMYD01000127.1 GCA_003171335.1 Phycisphaerales bacterium | reverse complement strand
AGGCTGAAAGCCTGTGCCACCTATGACGAAATCCACCTCCGCGCCGACGCTGCGGCCGATCCAGTTCCGCTGCATGATTTTGATGGGTTCGGGCCAGTCCAGCCCTTCCACATCGCGCGCCAGCCGTTCGGCGTAGGCGGTGATGCGGAGCATCCACTGCCGCATCGGCCGGCGGAAGACGGGGTAGTTGCCGCGCTCGGAGCGACCCTCGTTGGTGACTTCCTCGTTGGCCAGTACCGTGCCCAGCGCCGGGCACCAATTGACCGGCACCTCGTCGATATACGCCAGGCGATGCTCATCCAGCAGCCGCCGCTGCTGGTCCACCTCCAGCTCGTACCACTTGCGCAGGCTGATCTCCCCGCCCAGCAGCGACTCCATGTCGCCCGCACCGCCCACGAAGATGAGCTGGCCATCGGTGTCGATGCGATACCGCTCCGCTTCCAGGGCCCGCTCCAGCTCGGCGATCGGCCGGGCGGCGTCGGCCTGCTCGTCGTACCAGCTATTGAAGAGCTTCAGGAAGATCCACTGCGTCCACTTGTAGTACTCGACATCCGTGGTGCTCAGCCGGCGCGACCAGTCGTAGCTGAAGCCGAACATCTTGATCTGCCGCTCGATGTTGGCGATGTTCTGCTCGGTGGTGATGCGCGGGTGCACGCCGTGCTCGACGGCGTACTGCTCGGCCGGCAGGCCGAAGGCGTCGTAGCCCATCGGGTGCAGCACGTTGTAGCCGCGCATGCGCGCGTACCGGGCGACGATATCGGTGGCGGTGTAGCCCTCGGGGTGCCCCACGTGCAGGCCGGCGCCGGAGGGGTAGGGAAACATGTCCAGCACGTACAGCTTGGGCGCCTGGGCGTCAAAACCCGCCTCGCCCGGGCCGACAGCGCGGAAGCTGTTGTGCGAAGCCCAGTAGTCCTGCCACTTCTTCTCGATGGCCGCAAAATCGTACGCGCCCATAATGTTCCTCGTTCCAAATCACAGGCTGAAAGCCTGTGCCACCCCAGCCCAAAAGCCTGTGCCACTCAACAAAAACCCGCGGCCACTTGGGATCCGCGGGTCGTCAGGTCCAATTTCGGCGATTGGCCGCGGTCCATCAGCGCGCAATTCCCCCGCATAGCTGATGGACCGGCAATCTCTCGAGTTCCCTTATCATCCTTATTCATCTATATCGGCTCCGATGCCGCCGGACAAGTGCGAATTCATCGCCCGAAGATCACAGCGCCGCCAGGCGCCGGCGAACCTCCGCGGCGGTAAGCCGGGCAATGACGAATTCCTTCATTGGCCGCGTCTGCCCCGAGCGCAGCGCCACGCAGCGCGGCGGCACGCCCAGCGCCTCCGCCAGCAGGCGTGCAATCGCCTCATTGGCCTTGCCCTTCTCGGCGGCGGCCGACACGGTCACCTTCAGCCGGTCGCCGAGCACGCCGGCGATGCGATCGCGCGAACTGCCCGGCACGGCCTTCACGGCCAGCAGGGTTCCGGCGGGCGAATCGCTCAAACTCAGTTTGTCACTGCCTTGCATATCTCACCGAAGCGGCTGATTATGCCATAGTCTTCCAAAGGAATTCCAAATCCGAAGCTCCAAATTCGCAAAAGCTTTCTGTCGCCGTTTCCCGCGCTGACCTTCGCAAACCCATTCCGGCTTCCGCATTGCCTCAACTCGTTTCGTTGACAGGGCCCCCCGGGATTACTACAGTAATAGGGCCTGTTTAATGAGGTTTTCGCGTGCCTGGTAGCATCGTTCGCAGAACATTCCGTGCCCTTGTCGCCGCGGCCGCCGGCCTGTGCCTTGCGGGCGCGCTGGCCGGGTGCCAGACTCCCCCGCCGCCGACGCCGGCTCCCCCTGCCACCGCCCCCGCCGACGTGCCCCTGCTGAACGGCAGGCCGATGCGCCCGGTCGGCGCCAGCCCCGTCAGCCCGGAGGCGCGGGCCCTGCTGACCGTGCGGCTGAGCATCTATCGCGTGGACCTGCCCCTGGGCTCGGCCAGCCGCTCCGAGCGGCTGTGGCGGTACTTCGACGAGGAAGTGACCGATGCGCCCACCATTACGGCACTCCAGCGCAACGGCTTCCGCCTCGGCCGCGCCCGCATCCAGGAATGGCCGGCTGTCAGCCGCCTGCTGGAGGAGATGGCCGGCACGGCCCCGGTGAGCAAGCAACTGCTGGCCATGCCCGGCCACCAGCAGCAGATCACGCTGAAAGAACATCAGGACTTCCAGCGCCTCTTCATTTTCGACCGCGCGGGCCTGCTGAACGGGCGCGATTACCCCTCCGGCGATGACATCCTCCTGCTCACGTGCAACATCAACGGGCAGGACCCCGCCGAAGTCGTGCTCCAGGCGGCCCCGGCCGTGCTCGACGAAAGGAAGATCATCCGCTGGGAAGAGACCGACCAGGGTTACCAGCGCGTGGAAAAGCGCGAGGAACTGACCCTCACCCCGCTGCAGTTCACCGTGCGCGCCCCGCGCGGCACGTACCTGGTGATCGGCCCGGGGGCCGACGTGATGCGCAGCACCTCGCCGGGCCACAGCTTCCTGCTGGGCGAACGCGGCGGCCTGCAATTCGAAACGCTGCTGATCCTTGTTCCGGAGGTTTTTGCCGCCCCAACGTGAGTACACCATGAGCCACCGCGATAGATACGACATGCTGCTCATCCTCGTTCCCACGGTTTCTTCGGGCCCCCGCGTGAGCCGGCGATGAGCGACAGCGAGAAGACATCCTCTTTGCCGCCCGATGACCGGTTCTACCGGGCGCTGTGCGAGACATCGCCGGCCGCCCTGGTGGCCACGGATGGTCAGCTCAACGTCGTGCTGTGCAACGCGGCCGCCCAGCGGCTGTTCGGCCGGCAGGCCGAGCAACTCCTGGGCCGGCCGCTGGCCGCCATCGCCGGCGCGAAGCGCCGGGCCATGCTCGACCGCGTGCTGCGGCGGACCTTGCGCGATGGGCAGGTGCGCGAATTCGAGGTTCGCCATATCTCGCCCGACGGCCGCGCCCAGGTGCTGCTGGCGATCATCAGCCCGATCACCGGCGCCGACGGAGTTGCTGCCGGCGTGGCCGCCTGGACGCGGGACATTACCCGCCGCGTGGAGCTCTCCGAGCGGCTCACGGCCGCCGAGCGCCTGGCGGGCCTGGGAACGCTGGCCAGCGGCGTGGCGCATCATTTCAACAACATCCTGGGCGGCGTGGCCACGTTTGTCGATTTCGCCCTGACCACCAACGACCCGGCCGCCGCCCGGCGGGCGTTGGAGATGACCGCCGAGGCCACCGGCCGCGTGGCCAAGGTGACCCAGAGCCTGCTGACCTTCGCCGAGCAGGATTCGCGCCGCAAGGACCTGGCGGACCTGACCGAAATCGTGCTGACTTTTGTACAGCTCGTGGAGCGGCCGCTGCGCGAGCGGAAGATCCACCTGCAATTGGCGCTGGCGCGCGTGCCCATTTTGGCCATCGAGGCCAACCGCATGCACCAGGTGCTGGGCAACTTATTGACCAACGCCGAAGAGGCCATGCCCTCCGGCGGCACGCTCTCGCTGGGTCTGGGGACCGATGAGGACTTCATCGAGCTGAGCTTCGCCGACACCGGCGTGGGCATCAAGGCCGAGCACCTGCCGCACATCTTCGAGCCGTTCTTCACCACCAAGGGCCTGCTGGCCGGCGGCGATGGCGGCAACCCCGGCCTGGGCCTGTCCGTCGTGCACGGCCTGGTGACCGACATGGGCGGCACGATCACCGTCGAAAGCCCCGCCGCCGGCGGGGCCTGCTTCCGCATCCGCTTCCCCAAGCCCGAGGGCGATGAAAACGCCTGAGCCGCGCTCCTATCAGGCTCCCCCGCCCCGAGGCGTTTCAACTGGTGAAATTCACCAGTCGCCCTGGCTCGCGCCTCATCGAACTGATGAGAATCCAACTGGTGAAATTCGCCAGTCGCGGCCGCCGCAGGCAAAGGCCCCCAACTGAGGAACTTCCTCAGTTGCGAGTTGGGAAATTCGTTCCAAGCGTTTGCCGTGAAATATCTTGCGTTTTCATGCCGGTCAACATCCAACTGGAGAAATTCACCAGTTGGCCCTGGAACATCTGAATCCACCCGGGCCGGCCCCGCTTGCCAGTTGAGGACAATAGATGAAGCACGTGATTTCATAACTAATTCTTTACCAATAACTTGCAAAGAAACATCGAAGTTGAGGCTATTTCATGCGTTCCGAACTCAGGCCTTTGCCCAAGACAGCATTCGAAAACAGCCTCACGTCCGCTCGCCATATTTAACTCTCTTACTCCTGTAG
>PMYD01000101.1 GCA_003171335.1 Phycisphaerales bacterium | reverse complement strand
GGAGTCGAACCCACCCCAGGACGGCCCAACTGAGGAAATTCCTCAGTCGACTCCAACTTTGTCGGAGTCGACCCCCCCTCAGGACGGCCCAACTGAGGAAATTCCTCAGTCGACTCCGACATTGTCGGAGTGGCCCCCCCCTCAGGACGGCTCAACTGAGGAAATTCCTCAATCGACTCCAACTTTGTCGGAGTGGACCCCCCCTCAGGACGGCTCAACTGGAGAAATGCTCCAGTCGACTCCAACTTTGTCGGAGTGGACCCCCCCCTCAGGACGGCCCAACTGGAGAAATGCTCCAGTCGACTCCAACTTTGTCGGAGTGGACCCCCCCTCAGGATGGCGCAACTGGAGAAGTTCTCCAGTCGACTCCGACATTGTCGGAGTCGATTGTGTACCCTGAGGCAAGTACCCACTACATGTTGTGGTTCGGCTCGTGGTCAACTTGACCACCTGCCACTCTTAGTCTTTGACTTGTCGCCAGAGGAATTGTGATTTATCATCTGTGAGCTTTAGTTGGGTAGTTCTCCAGCCTCCCTGCTTCGCCCACAAGGGCTTCGCAGGGCAAGCCAGAGCCTGCGTAGCCTCTGGCGTAGCAGGCCAGTCTCCAGCTCGCGGTCTCCGCGTTGACTTACCCGGGTTGGCGCTCTAAAGTCCCCGCTTGGGCCGCTACAATAGAACGCTTATGAGATTTCCATTGGCCAAGGAAGGTCGCGGACTTGTGGCGGCCGGCACGATCGTCCTGCTGGGCGGCGCGGCGGCGGCCGTGGGGTTTTTCGGCGCGCGATGGCCGGGGTTTGTCATTGCCGCCCCGCTGGCGGCGGTATGGGCTTGGCTGGTGTGGTTCTTCCGCGACCCCCAGCGGCCCATCCCGGCGGGGCCGGGCCTGTTCGTTTGCCCGGCTGACGGCATGGTGACTGACATCACGCCGCTGGGCGCTGACAGCGAGTTGGGCGTACCGGGCCGGCGGATCGGCGTGTTCATGAACGTGCTGAGCGTGCACGTAAACCGGGCGCCTTGCGACGGCGTCGTGGCGGATAAGCGCTTCACCCGCGGCTCAAAAGAAGATGTCCGGCGGGAAGCCGCCTGGCATCGAAATGAGTCGGTGACGTTGCTGCTGGATTATCGTGGCACAGGCTTTCCAGCCTGTGACCGGCAAGACACACAGGCTGGAAAGCCTGTGCCACAAGTCGCCATGCGGCAGGTTGCCGGTATGATCGCCCGGCGCATTGTCTGCCACCCGCGCATCGGCGATGCGCTGAAACGCGGCCAGCGGATCGGCATGATCCGCTTCGGCAGCCGGCTGGAACTGATGCTGAGCGATGCGCTGAACGCGGAGATCCTGGTGCAGGTGGGCCAGCGCGTTTTCGCCGGTACAAGCATCCTGGCCCGCCACGGCGGCGGTGCCGAAAAGGCCCAAACATGAGCGAGGCACACGGGAAAAAATCGCACGACCGGCCGCGCACGCTGCGGGGGCGGGCGCGCCAGCGCATCTTGTCCGGCACGGCGGCTCTGCCATCGCTGGTGACGCTAGGTAACGGCCTGGCCGGCTTCGCCTCCATCCACTTTTCCACGCGGCCGATGGTCCAGGCGCTCCAAGGCCAGCCCGAGCCGACCGCGCAGAATCTCGTCATCGCCGGCTGGCTCATCCTGGCCGGCATGCTGTGCGATGCGCTCGACGGGCAGCTCGCCCGGCTGACCCGCCGCGCCAGCGATTTCGGCGCGCAGCTCGACAGCCTGTGCGATGCCATCACCTTCGGCGTGGCCCCGGCGTTCCTGATGATGCGGGCGGTGCAGGGCGACTTGGCGCCGTATGTTGGCGCGATGGGCGTGACGCCCCAGGCGGAGCTAATCGGCCGGGCGATCTGGTTCATCGGCGCGCTGTACATGGCGTGCGCCATCCTGCGGCTGGCGCGCTTTAACGTGGAAACCAAACCCGACGTGCTGAGCCACATGAACTTCTGGGGCCTGCCCTCGCCCGGGGCGGCGCTGGCGGTGGCCTCGCTGGTGCTGGTGCACGAGCACCTCAAGACGACCTACAGCGGCTGGCAGCACTCGCACTGGTTGTTCCAGACGGTGATCTGGGCCATGCCGCTGGTCACGCTGGCGGCGGCTGTGCTGATGGTCACGCGCATTCGCTACCCGCACCTGGTGAATCGCCGCCTGCGCGGCCGGCGAAGCTTTGGCTACATCGTGCGGCTGCTGGTGGTGGTGCTGGCGGCGGTGGTGCTCCACATCCAGATCGCGCTGGCCGCCGCGGCGCTGGCGTATCTCGCCTGGCCGCCAATTGCGGAACTCGGCCGGATGTTGCGCGGCAAGGCCGGGCCACCCAAGACGCAGGGTGGAGGCTGGAGGCCGGAGGCTGGAGGCGCGGCCCCGGAAGAAGGCAAGAGCTTGTAGATCGATTTGGGGTTGGGCCAGATGCTCAACCCAACCACGAAGTAATCGGGCGAGAAAATGATCCATCGCATCGAAGTCTGGCCCCAGGACCCCGCCCGCGACCCGCATGCGCAGGGCGTCGTGGCGCAGATAAAGGAATTGGGCATCGACGGCGTGACGGCCGTCCGTTCGGCCCGGCTGTTCTTTCTGGCCGGCGGCCTGGATGAGCCATCGCTTCAGCGCGTGTCGCGCGAGCTGCTGGCCGACCCGGTGACGGAGCGGTGCTTCCAGGGCAGCTCGGCCGACAACGGGAATGTCATCGAGGTGCACCTCAAGCCGGGCGTGATGGACCCCGTCGCCGCCAGCACGCAGCAGGCCGCCGTGGATATGGGCGCGACCGTTTCGACCGTGACCACAGGCCGGCGGTACGAGCTTGAAGGCCACGTGAGCGAGGTTCAGCGCGACCGCATTGCGCGAAAACTGCTGGCCAACCCGGTTATCGAAGATGTTCACTTCGCCGCCTTCACGCCGCCGGAGTTGACGGCGCAGCCGGCCGAGATGGAGGTCCAGCATGTGGCCATTCGCGAGCTGGACGATGCCCGGCTGCAAAAACTTTCCGAGGAGGGCGACCTGTTTCTCAGCCTCACGGAGATGCAGGCCATTCAGGCGCATTACCGCGCTTTGGGCCGCGAGCCCAGCGATGTCGAATTGGAGATGATCGCCCAGACGTGGTCGGAGCACTGCGTGCACAAGACGTTCCGCTCCGATGTGGCAGTCTTCGATGGCGCGGGTAAGCCCATCGAGCAGATTACCAACCTCATCAAGAGCACGGTCTTTAGAGCCACCAAGGAGTTGGCCAAGCCCTGGTGCCTCAGCGTGTTTGAGGACAACGCCGGCGTGGTGGAGTTCGACGAGAAGCACGCCGTGTGCTTCAAGGTCGAGACGCATAACCACCCCTCCGCCATCGAGCCCTACGGCGGCGCCTCCACCGGCATCGGCGGGGTGATTCGCGACCCGATGGGCACTGGCGCGGGCGCACGGCCGGTGGCGAACACCGACATCTTCTGCTTCGGCCTGCCCGATGAACCCGCCGACCAGGTGCCCGCCGGCGTGCTGCACCCGCGGCGGGTGATGCGCGGCGTGGTGGCCGGCGTGCGCGATTACGGCAACCGCATGGGCATTCCCACGGTCAACGGGGCGGTCTATTTCGACCGCCGGTACATGGGCAATCCGTTGGTCTTCTGCGGCACGCTGGGCCTGCTGCCGCGCGAAGGCGCGACCAAGCGCTGGCCGCAGGCGGGCGATGCGGTCGTCGTGGTGGGCGGCCGCACCGGCCGCGATGGCATCCACGGCGCCACCTTCAGCAGCGGCGAGCTGACGCACGTGCACGAGACGCAATTCTCGCACGCCGTGCAGATCGGCAACGCCATCACCGAAAAGAAGATGCTCGATGTGCTGCTGGCCGCGCGCGATGCGGGGCTGTACCGCGCCATCACCGACTGCGGCGCCGGCGGGCTCAGCTCGGCCGTGGGCGAAATGGCCTCCAAGATCGGCGCCGAGGTGCACCTGGAGCGCGTGCCGCTGAAGTACGCCGGCCTGCGCTATGACGAGATCTGGATCAGCGAAGCCCAGGAGCGGATGGTTCTGGCCGTGCCGCCCGAGCGGCGCGATGAGTTGATGCGGCATTTTGCCGCCGAGGATGTCGAGGCGACGGTGATCGGCCATTTCGGCGTCGAAGGCAACACGCTGCGGCTGCTCTATGGCCAGCAGCTCGTGGGCGAAGTGGACATGAAGTTCCTGGATGAGGGCCTGCCGCGGCCGACCAAGCGGGCCGTTTGGGATTTTGCCCCGCGGCCCACGCCGCCGCCGGCCGCGCGGAAGAACTACACCGACACGCTGCTGAAGATTCTGGCCAGCCCCAACGTGGCCTCCAAGGAATGGATCATCCGCCAGTACGACCACGAGGTGCAGGGCGGCTCGGTGATCAAGCCCCTGGTGGGCGTGAACCAGCAAGGCCCCTCCGATGCGGCCGTGGTGCGGCCGGTGCTGGATAGCCCCAAGGCCGTGGTGCTGGCGGTGGGCATGAATCCTTGGCTGTCTGACCTGGACCCGTACCAGTCGGCGCTGCATGCGGTGGATGAGGCGCTGCGCAACGTGATCGCCGTCGGCGGCGACCTGGAGAAGACGGCCATCCTCGACAACTTCTGCTGGGGCAACTGCAACAAGCCCGATCGCATGGGCTCGTTCGTGCAGGCCGCCAAGGCGTGCTACGACGCCGCCAAAGGCTACGAAACGCCCTTTGTCTCGGGAAAGGACTCGCTCAACAACGAGTTTGCGACCGAGTCCGGCGAGAACATCACCATCCCCGGCACGCTGCTGGTCTCGGCGATGAGCGTCATCGCCGATGCGACCAAGTGCGTCAGCGCCGATGCGAAGAAGGCCGGCAACCACGTCTTCATCGTTGGTCCAACCGGCCCCGAGCTTGGCGGCAGTCATTACCTGGCGGCCGAGGGGCTGCCCACGGGCAACGACGTGCCGCCGGTCGATGTAGCCGCCAGCCGCCGGCAGATGCTCGCCGTGCAGCGGGCGATCGCGGCCGGCGCAGTCTCCGCCTGCCACGATCTGAGCGAAGGCGGCCTGGCCGTCACCGCCGCGGAGATGGCGTTCGCCGGCGAGTTGGGCATGGAACTGAACCTGGCGATGTTGCCCATCGCCCGAAATGGCTTTGCCTCCGCATCGCCGGTGCCCACAGCGGCCATGCTCTTCGGCGAGAAGGCCGGCCGCTTCCTGTGCGAAGTGCCGCCAGACAAATATGACGCCTTCTGCCGCGCCATGAACGAAGTGGCCTTCGGGGAGATCGGCCGCATCACCGAAAGCGGCCGGCTGGCCATCCGCGGCCTAGGCGGTAACAAAGACGTACTGATCGATGCGGACATTCACGCCCTGCGCGGGGCGTGGCAGGGAACATTTGGAAAAGCCTGTTGAAGGAGATTGGCATGCAATACACCAAGGCAGAAAGCATCAGTCTGAAGGGCCGGCACGATCTGAATGAAGCCTGGATTCGAGATCGCATTAAGGAAGATCCTTCAATCTTGGGTTTGGGAGATATTGAAGTCCGGGAACAGGAAAGGACATTGCCTGGCGGCGGGAGATTAGACCTCCTTCTCGTGGATCCCGAGAACGATAAAAGATACGAAGTCGAATTGATGCTCGGGGCCACAGATGAGAGCCATATCATCAGATGCGTCGAATACTGGGACATCGAGCGCAATCGCTTTCCCCAATATGATCACTGCGCTGTATTGGTTGCAGAGGATTTCACCACCAGGTTCCTAAACGTCATAAGTCTGTTTAACGGTCGTTTACCGCTTATTGCCATTAAGCTTTCGGCGCTCAAGGTGGGCGAGCAGTTGGTCCTGCAGTTTGTAAGGATCATGAATAAAATGGAGCGTGGTGAGGAATCCATTCCACCGCCAGCGGATCGGGCATATTGGGGAAAAAGAGGGTCGAAGAAATCTCTAAACATTGCTGATGAATGTTTTGAGATCATCAGCAAGGTTATTCCCTCCGCTGTACCGAAGTACAATCGCCAATACATTGGGCTGGCGATCGAAGGTTTGGCTCGCACCTTCATATCAATGGACCTCAAAAGGGAGTTTCTGAGCCTCTGGGTTCGCTTGGCCGACAGGAAGACATGGGCGGACAGATGTGATGCCGCGAAGCTGGTCGTACTGAACGGCGGAAGCGCGGAGGGGTATCTAACTTTCCGGCTTTATCCCGGCGACGTGACAAAGCACCATGATCTCCTGCGGGATCTGTTTGCCGCGGCCTACGAGGGTGTGGACTGAAGCGATTGGGGAACCCACTGCCTTCTTGCTAGCACCAAGACGCGACTATGAGCAAAGATATCATCCGCATAGACCTCCGTGGCGCCCGAGCCGAAATCGACACGCAAGCGCGTGCCTTGTGCCTTTTTACCGACTCCTCAGCACCTTGTCTGGCCTTCAAACTGGCGGGCAGCCTGGAATATCACGGACTACAGAGCGCCGAACAGCCGCTGCGGCTGGAGAAGTCCGACGGCCGGCATCTGGTCTTCACCGGCTCCGACGGCGTGTGCGCCAAAGAAATTCACCTGGAGATTCACGAGGGGTGGATCGACTACTGGCTCATCGCCAAGCCGCAAGCCGGCGCTGCGCCGGTCAAGTGCATGCACTACGGGCAGGATGGCCCGGGCCAGGCGGCCGCGTCGGCGCACGCGTTTGAGGAGTTTTACGTCCTGTGCCCCGACCGCTACGGCACGGCGATTCCCAAGACCAAGGTGAACGTCAAGCTGGGCATCCACTCGCACCGCTTCGACAAGGACAGCGAGTTCTGCCACGATGCCGGCCGCACGATCGTCGCGCCGTACGTCGTCGCCCTGGCGGCGGGGAAAAGCTGGCTGGGCATCGGCACGCTGGAAATCCCCTCCAGCGAGTGGGGCCTGAACCTCACGCTCCAGGATGGCAAAGCGCGGCTGGATTTCGATTATGGCATCAACCTGAAGCTCGATGGCCCCTACACCTTCCCGAAGATCACCTTCTTCGCCGGCGGCGCCGACCGCATCGTCACCATCCGCAAATACGTCGATCGCCTGTACGCCGATGGCCTGGCCACGCCGCAAAAACAGTGGGAAGATTTCTGGGCGGGGCCGCTGTACTGCTTTTTCGCCGACCAGATGTACGAGTACCAGGTCGATCGCCCGACCGACAAGATGCTCGGCGAAATCGAGATGAAGAACCGCTACTGCACCGATGCCTTCCTCGTCAAGTGCACCGACTTCCTCAAGCAGCACGAGATCGACTACCGCGTCATCATCTACGACGCCGGCTGGTTCATCATGAACGGCACCTGGCGGCCGGATACCGCCCGCGTGAAGGACCTGCGGTCCCGCATCCGCCAGCTCCAAGGCGAGGGCAAAAAGGTGCTGCTGTGGTACGCCCCGTTCTTCGCCTGCGCCGGCTCGGACAACTACAAGGCGCACCCCGAAATGGCCGTCCGCCAGGCCGATGGCTCGCCCGCCTTCATCAAGCGCCTCGAGGGCGAGGTGAACTACCTGCTGGACTTCACCAACCCCATCACGCGCGAGAGCTGCCGCCGGGATCTGGCCTGCATGCTCTCGGTCGAGGGGCTCAACGCCGACGGCCTCAAGCTGGACTGCGTGCACCAGGCCCCCGATACGAGCCAGGTGTTCCACGATCCCGCCTGGGGCACGGGCGAGCGGCTGGCATACAACGCCATGCGCTTCATCTACGACGAGGCCAAGAAGGTCAAGCCCGAGTGCCTGCTGAATTCCACCGCCGGCAACCCGCTCTTTAACCACACGTTCGACCTGCACCGCATCCACGATGCCCTGGAATACAACATCCACATGTACGAGCAGCGGGCTTGGGCGGCCTGGGTGTGCCGGGCGGGCATCAGCGACCTGGACGACTGGAGTAGCTACGACATCTTCACCGTGCGCGCCAACCTGCGGAAGATCGTGTACGGGGTGCCGTCGCTCTATGCCATTCGCCGGCGCGGCTGCCAGCGGCGGCTGGGGTGCGGCTTTGGACTGTCGTACACGGTGAGCGATGAGGAATTGAACCTCATCAGCAGCTTCTACGCCCTGTGCCTCAAGGCGCCGATCGATCTGTCGCAGGAGCTGTTCATCGATCCGGACGACCAGGTCTTCTGGCGCAAGTACACCTCGGGCAAGCTGGCCGGCTTCTATGCCGCCACGACGCTGGCGGGCAACCAGGCCGTCGCCGCGTATGACGAGCAGGCCGCCTACGTGGTTTCCATCGCCGATATTCCGCTGGCGGTGGAGCTGCCGCCGGGCGCCGGGAAGGTGAAGGTTGCCGCCATCAGCCGCACGGGCAAGAGCAAGCCGGTCAAGGGCGCCGAGGTCGTGGGCAACCGAGCTGTCTTCGAGTCCCGCCGCTGCGATGGCGAAATCAAACGGTTCGAAGTGCGGTACGTGCTCTAGAGTCCGGAGAAGGTTTGGCATTCCTCTGGAGCCGCCAGAAGGTTTGGTATTCCTCTGGGGCCCCCAGAAGGTTCGGCATTCCTCTGGAGCCGCCAGAAGGTTTGGCATTCCTCTGGAGCCCCGAAGGGGCGAAAGTCCCATAGCCGGGGGCGTAAGCCCCCGGAAGACTGGAAGAAGACACAGAGCCCTGAAAGGGCGAAAGTGTCGGCGAGAGAGGTCTACCGCCCTTTCAGGGCTTCGGAGAAACAATCAGAGCCGGTTACCGGGGGCTCGCGCCCCCGGCTATGAGCTTCCGCCCCGTCGGGGCTTCGCTGGCGATAACGAGAGCACAACCCAATAGTCGTTGGTCTGAACGAGTGCGGCAATACGACAACCGCCGGACACGGGCGAGACGCCCGTGATACTCACGGGCATGATGCCCGTGCCACGGACAAAGAACATGGTTGATATTCGAATCGTTAAGAAGAGTCTGACCGCCACCGCGCCCGCTTACACGTTTGAGCTAGGCGCTCCCGACGCCCGCGGCGTGTTGACCGCCGGCGGCCGCAAGGCGCTGGAGATGGCGTTGGCGCCGCAGGTCAACAGCGAGGGGCTGCCTGGATTTGCCGTGGCGGAAATAACCGGCTCGGGCGATGCCGCCGAAGTGCGGTTCACCCACCAGGCCGGCAGCGGCAAGATCAGCCTGAAGTTTTACGACGGCGGTGTCGTCTACCGGTACAGCCTGTCCGCACCGGCGGCGGTCACGCGGATTGGCCCGGGGCCAGCGCGTGGCGAGTTCTTCCAGGTCCACAACTTCGACCCGGACCTGGAGAAGCTGGATATCCCCCACCGCATCACCTCGCCCATCCAGTTCAACTCGCGACTGACCCTGAGCCAGGAGTTCCTGCACTTCGACTGCGGCAATTACATCATTCCGCCGTACCTGGTGGCCCTGTTCGACAAGCACGCTTATATCGGCTTTGGGCTGCTGGATGTGCCGGATGTGGACATGCCAATCAACGGCCAGGCAACTGTCGAGCAGTTCTCGCATTGGCTGGATTATGGCCCGCGAGCCCAGCCGGCGCCGTACGAGTCGCCGCGCTTCGGCCTGTTCATCTCGGACAGCAAGCCCGCCCTGCTGGATGCCTACGCGGCCGCCGCCCTCGGCGAGCACCCGCGTGCGGCCACGCAGCCCCAGCCGTGGTGGTGCGACCCGATTTACACGACCTGGGGCGACCAAGTATACGCCAAGCATCTGGCCGAGGGCAAATTCCCCAAGGAAGCCGGCAGCGAGAAATATCTCACCGCCGCACTGGTGGATTCGGCTTTGGCGCGGCTGGCCGAGCACGCCATCCGCCCCGGCACGATCATCCTGGATGAAGGCTGGTCGCGGGCGATGGGCGACTGGCGGGCGGAGGATGCCCGTTTCGGCGGCAGCCTGGCGGCCTGCATCCGCGCCAAGCAGGCGGCAGGTCATCACGTGGTGCTGTACTTCAACCCGTTCCTTGTCGATGCGGCCGCACCGGTCGTGACCGAGCATCCGCAGTGGCTGGTGGCCAAGGCCGATGGCGCCAAGCGGACCATCGAGCGCAGCGGGCGAACCTACAACCTGCTGGACTGGTCCAATCCCCTCTGTCGCGCCGCCGCCCGCAAAGCCGTCGCCCAGATCGTCGCGCCGGCCGGCCTGGGCGCTGACGGCGTGAAACTGGCGGGCGTGAAGTTCCTGCCCGAGCCGGGCGATGTGCTGGCCGACCCGACGTACGGCCTGGGCGAGCGATATCTCCAATCCGTCCTGCGCGATATTCGCGAAGCGGCCCACGCCGCCGCGCCGCGGGCGCCGATCTTCCTGGCCTGCCTCAACCCGCTGCTGGGCGATACGTTCGACATCATCCGCACGGGCAACACCTCGGAGGTGAACCACGATGAGCAGCTCAAGCGGGCGGGCTATGCCTCGCGGCTGATGAGCGACAAGCCCATCGACACCGACGACTGGGCCTCCTACGCCAAGGTGCTCGGCGCCGTCACCTTTAGCAAGGCGGCGGTGGGCATTCCCAACCTCTTCAGCGCGTTCTACCGCGGCGATGCCCGCCCGCGCTACGGCGGGGCCATGGGCGGCAGCCCCATGCGGATGGATGAGCGGCAGTACCGCATCATCGCCGCCGCGTGGAAGGCTTACGAGTTCAGCCGCACGATCCCGCGCGGCCGGCTGGTGGTGGATTTCGACCGGCTTGAGTTCGCCATGGCCGCCCCCGCCGCCGACGGCGCGTTTGTGCGCACGTACAATGGCGGCAACACGCTGGCCGTGTACGACGGCAAGAATCTCTACCTGGCCTGCGTGCAGGCCGGACCGGTCGTCCTTGTTCTTCCGAAGGGTTTTAGACCCACGGCCCTGGAGCAGTTCGGCCAGGATGGTCACAGCGGCGAAATCCCCTTCACGGCCGTGCTGGGCGACAAGGTTATGTTCGAGGCCGGCGCGGCCAAGGATGGCGTGATGTATTATCGCCTGCGGGGAGCCTGATAGGCGACCCCGACCGGCCCAACGCCCATGCCCCCGCCTGGGCCGCTCAGACGGCCTTGGTCGTGAGGGCAGCCCTTGCGAATTTGGTTGACGACGTTGGGCCGGGGGCGATAGCATTCTACGCGCCGCCCGCGGCTGGCGTGGACCATCCGCGGGCCGGCGGATGTAGTAGTTGTAGTGGTAAACCAGCCTCAGGAGGACGAACGATGAAAAAGCTGCTAGTCCTGCTTCTGGTGTCCCTGGCGTTTGTGATTGGCGGGTGCACCATGTCCGAGTCGGCCTCCGAGGCGCATCGTCGGCGCATGAATATCGTTGACGTCCAGATGCACGAAATGGCCGAGGACTGGGATGTGCTCTGGCTGATGGACCGCCCCTCCGGACTCAACGCCAACCACGTTCGCTCGGGCCTGCCGTACTAGCGGCCGGCTAGTTTTTCTGCATGATGCAGCGACCCCGAGGCCCTGTGCCTTGGGGTCGTTTTGTTTTGGCCGGTCCTGTCCCCGCGCGGGTCATGCGGCTGTTTTGGACCCGTCGCCAGCCGCCGCGCAAATGGTGATCGGGACGAAAGAGTGAAGATGCCCCGCATTACGTGTCGATAGTTTGTTAGAAGCGCGGCTGAAGAAATCACTTGCCACTCAAAAACGGTTGACGATAATCCACGCATGCAACATCTCTAACTATCTGGGAAAGGAGGTGAGAACACATGGCAAAGAAGGCCAAGAAGGCAAAGAAGGCGAAAAAAGCCGCGAAGGCTAAGAAGGTCGCCCGGAAAGCCAAGCCCAAGATGTCCAAGAAATGCAGGTGCTAAGCCGCTGTTGAACGCGAGCGGCGACGCTCGCATCGCGAGCGCAGCATCCGAAAGCGGCAGGTGCTCATGCCACGGCAGCACTTGCCGCTTATCTTTTGCGCCCAGGGCCGGCGGCTCTCGAATCATCACTCGAAATCGCAAATCGAAAATCGCAAATATTCCGTGCCTGCCTATAATGTCGCTCATGCGCACCATCGCCCTGATCAACCAGAAAGGCGGCGTGGGCAAGACGACCACGGTGGCCAATCTCTCCGCCGCCCTGGCGGCCCGCGGCCGGCGCGTCCTGGCGATTGACCTGGACCCGCAAAGCCACCTTACGTTGCACCTGGGAGCCGAAGCCGGCACCGCCACGACCGGCATCTACCACGTGCTGACGGAGGGAACGGCGCTGTCGGCGGCGGCCATGAAGATCAGCGAGACACTTTGGGTCGTGCCCAGCAGCATTGACCTGGCGGGCGCGGAGATCGAGCTGGTTTCCACCGTCGGCCGCGAGCAGCTCCTGGCCGACCGCCTGGCGGCCGAGACGCTGCCGTTTGATTACGTGCTGATCGACTGCCCGCCTTCGCTGGGGCTCTTGACGCTCAACGCGCTGGCGGCCGCCGACGAGGTGATCATCCCCCTCCAGCCGCACTTTTTGGCCCTGCAAGGCTTCGGCAAGCTGCTCGAAACGGTGGCCCTGGTGCAGCGGCGGATCAACCGCAAGCTGCGAGTTTTCGGCGTCGTGCTGTGCATGTACGAGAGCGCCACGCGCCTGGCCGGCGAGGTGACCGACGACATCGAGGAGTTTTTGCGCCATGGCGACAGCTCCACGCCCTGGGCGCGCGCCAAACTGTTCGAGACCCGTATCCGACGCAATGTGAAACTCGCCGAGTGTCCCAGCTTCGGCAAGACCATCAATGCCTATGCCCCCCAGAGCAACGGCGCCGTTGACTATGAATTCCTGGCCGATGAGTTTCTCGCCCTGCACGGCGACATGACCGACACGGAAGCCCACGCCCAGGCCGTCTCGACAGCGCGAAAATCTTCCGAGGCCGCGCCGCCTTCTCCCGCCGCATCGCAACAACAACCGCCGGCCACGGCCGCCAAGGGGCCCGCCAAGACCCCTAAGCCTTCTTCCCCGGCTGCGGCGGCCAACGCGCCAGCGGGTACGACAGATGTGAAAGCTGATCCTCAAGCCGCCGGCGTTGTAGCCGAGGGGAAGTCGCAGGTATGACTGAGTCTGGCACTCCCGCTTCCGCATCGGCCCCGGCCGGCACCCGTGCGCATCGTCCGCGCTGGGAAATCTGGCTTAGTCGCATCGCGCACGCCGTGCTCATTCTGGCGTGGTTGGCAGCCTTTACGGCGACCCATATCCCGCCGGACCGGCTGCCGGCACTAGGAATTTCAGGCAAAGTGCTGCACCTGGTTGGCTATGCGGGGCTTTCCAGCCTGCTGTGGATCGTGCTGATCTTCCGCGGCTGGCCGCTGTGGCGCCGCCTGGTGCTGGTGCTGGCGACCATGCCCATCTACAGCGCGCTGGATGAACTGACCCAGCCGCTCTTTCACCGCTCCTGCGACTTCGACGACTGGCTCATCGACTGCCTGGGCATGCTGCTCAGCGTGTGCCTGCTGGAAATCGCCTGGCGGCTGGCAAAAAAGGTCTTTCGGCGTCCAGGCTCTTGAGTCGCTCTATTCGCTATAGCCCGCCTCGGCGATTTCCACCGCCCGCAGCAGCGCCCGCGCCTTGTTGATCGTTTCCTGGTATTCCGCGGCGGGCACGCTGTCGGCCACGATGCCGGCGCCGACCTGGATATAGACCGTGCCATCCTTGATCACCATGGTCCGCAGCGCGATGCACGTGTCCATATTGCCGCCGAAATCCACGTACCCTACGCCGCCGGCGTACGGGCCGCGGCGCGTGGGCTCCAGCTCGTCGATGATCTGCATGGCGCGGATTTTCGGCGCGCCGCTGACCGTGCCGACCGGCAGCGCCGCCCGCAACGCGTCAAACGCGGTCATGCCCTCGGCCAGTCTGCCCTGCACGTCGGAGACGATATGCATCACGTGGCTGTAGCGCTCCACCGCCATGACGTCGGTAAGCTGGATCGTGCCCGGCCGGGCGACGCGGCCCACATCGTTGCGGGCCAGGTCCACCAGCATGATGTGCTCGGCCCGCTCCTTGGGATCGGCCAGGAGTTCGGCCTCCAGGGCGCGGTCCTTTTCCTCGGTGGCCCCGCGCGGCCGCGTGCCGGCCAGCGGGCGATTGGTCACCACGCCATCCTCCACGCGGCAGAGGATTTCCGGCGAGGAGCCCACCAGTGTCGTCTCCGGCGTCTTCAGCAGGAACATGAAGGGGCTGGGATTGACCACGCGCAGCGCGCGGTAGATGTCGAACGGGCTGGCCTGGGTCCGCACGCTGAGCCGCTGGCTGAGTACCACCTGGAAGATGTCGCCCGCGCGGATGTACTCACGGCATTTTTCCACCGCCGCCTCGAAATCGCCGCGGCGGAAGTTGCTCTCAAAGGGCACCTGCGGCAACCCCGCCAGCGTGATCTCCCCCACGCTCTGCCGGCCGCCTTCGCGCAGGCGGGCGATGGTTCGCTCGATGTTTTCGGTCGCCTGGCGATACGCCGCGCCGGGATCCTCAGTCACGTGGGCGTTGGAGACCACTTTGATCGTCTTGGAAACGTGGTCGAAGATGACCATCGTCCGGTACAGCCCAAACGACAGGTCGGGGAGCTGGCGGTCATCGGCGGGCCCATCGCCGAAACTCTCGTAGTAGCGGACCATGTCGTAGCCGGCATAGCCGACCACGCCGCCGGTAAAACGCGGCAGGTCGGGCAAATGCACGGGCTGAAAACCCTCAAGCAGCCGCCGCAGCTCACCTAAAGGATCGCTGCTGGTGATCGTTTCGGCTTTGGCGCCGCGCCTGCGGGTGGTGATCTCGTTGCGCCGAGCGGTGAACGTGGCCTCCGGGTCGGCCGCGACAAAGCTGAACCGGGCGATGCGCTCGCCGCCGACGACGCTTTCCAGCAGGAACGAATTGGCGGCCGGCGCAAAACCGGTCGGATACGCCAGCCGCTGATACGCCGCAACCGGCGTCAGCGAGTCGCTCAACAACTGGCGATAAACGGGAATGGTGTTGCCCTGCTCGGCGAGCCGGCAGAACTCTTCAAAGGTAGGGTAATAGTGCTTCATGGCAACCTCTCAGCCAGGGTCCAAACGCGTAGACAGGCCCGGGGGCCATCCGATTTTATCAGGCCGAAACGCGCCCTGCGGCACGTCCCGGCCGGCGCCATACCCAGCTTTGGAAGAAGTTGCTCATGACGGTTCAGTATAAGACGGCGGGGCCTGTTTGCCAATGTCAGAAGAAATCCCAAATCCCAAATTCCAAGCTCCAAACAAGCTCCAAATTCCAAGCTCCAAACGAAGACACCCGCTGCGAACGTCTTGTTTGGGATTTGGTGCTTGGAATTTGTTTGGGACTTGGAATTTGGAGTTTGGGATTTCCGACTCTCCGACTCAGCCGCCCCCCTGCCTAATTGCAGCTCTTCACCCAAACCCACTCAAGAAGCCAGCGCCTGATGCACCTCGTCCAGAAGCTGTTTCACCTTGAACGGCTTGAACAGCACTGCGGAGAGCCCTTCGCGATTCGCTTGGACGATGGAGTGCGTCGGGTCGTAGCCAAACCCGGTGATGAGGATGACGGCGGTCTCGGGGTCGCGATGTCGGGCGGCGGCAAAGACTTCATAGCCGTTGCGGTAAGGCATTTTGATGTCGGAGAGAATCAAATCGTAGCGGGTGGTCTCGATCATCTGCACGGCCTGGTTGCCATCGCGGGCGATATCGACCACCGCGCCGCCGCACACCAGCACATCGTGGATGGTCTGGCAGATGAACTCCTCATCATCGGCGACGAGGATCTTCTTGCCGAACACCAGCGGGTCGGACGATTCGGTGACAGGCATCGCGCCCATCAGCCCGCGCATCGGCTCTTCGCCGATCTCCTCCAGCAGCCGCTGGGCCCGCTCCAGGCTGTCGGCCATGCGCGTGATGCGCCGGGAGCGTTCCCTGGCCGGGGGATCGTCGCCGGCGGGTTCGCGGCCGCGCAGGACATCCAGCTCCGTCTTGATATCCTCCAACGGACCCTTGAGGCGGTCGCGCACGGCGGCGGCGATTTCCGTCGTGGCGCTGTAGCGCTCGACCGTCAACAGGCTCAGCGTGTTGAGCGCCAGGGCCACGTAGCCGGCCAGGATTTCGACGAACTCCCGGTCGGCCTCGGTGAAGTTGTCGAGCTTGTGGCTGTCGAATGCCAGCACGCCGATGACGCGATTGTCCAGGCACACCGGCACGGCCAGCGTGCTGCGGGCATCGGGCGCGCCCCAGGGCTTGAAACGCGGGTCGGCGTGCAGGTCCGGGCACAGGTAGCTGCGGCCGGTCGCCGCGACGTAGCCGGTGATGCCGTTGCCCGTTTCGCGGGCGAAAATCGGCGCCTTGGCGGCCTGCTCGCTCATGCCCTGCGAGGCCACCAGCTCCAGTTGGCCGGTGCGATCGTTCAGAACCCGCAGCGCGAACTTGTCGTGATGCAGCAGGTTGCGGGCGTGGCGGAGAATGCAGTCTTCCAGGAATTTCATCCGCTCGGGCACCGTCATGCGGGCCACGGAAGCGCCCTGCATGCGCACCAGGTCGCGCCCGGCCTCGTGAATGGCCGACATCTTCTGGCGCATCTGCCGCTCGGCAGAGGCATCCATGATGACGACGGCGGTGGAACCGGCCAGTTCCCCCTCAGAGAGACGCGAGCAGACCAGCTCGTAGCCCGCCAGCTCGCCCTCCAGGGCCACGCGCAGGGGCTTATCCCACAGGATGCTCTGGACCATCTGCGCGGCGCGCTGCGTGGCCTGGGAGCGAAGAACCAGTCCCAGCGCATCAAAACGCGCGTCGGACCAGAGCAGAGACCCCTCGGCGTCGATCACGCAGCTTCCCATCGCCACCGAGCCCAGCAGCGTCGTTGCCCGTGCGGCCATGTTCTGTGCGGCGATGGTCGCCAGCATTTCGGGCGCCGCCCAGACGACGTCAAAGTGCCCGCCCGCCAGCGCGGCGGCCGCTTCCTGAGGAGTCTTGACAAGGTGCACATCGAAGGCGGAGGCGAGCTTTTCGGCCACCGATTCATCGGCCAGGAGGAGCAATTTAAAGCGGTGTTCATCGCGACCCATTCGTACGGCTCCAGCGCAATCGGTGCATTATAGAGCCGGACCTCGCTGAATCAAGCCGACTCGCTCACCGGAGGCGCTGGGGCCTCGGCTGGCGGCTTTTTGCCCCGTCCCTGGGCCAGTTCTTGGCGGGCCTCTTCCAGCAGCCGGGCGCGGGCCTCGGCCGAGCGCTCCACCGGGGCGGTGGCCTGGTCGGCCAGGACCGTCAGCACGTTTTGGCGCACCTCGGCGAAACCGCCGGTGACCTGGGTGAAGACGACGCGGTCCTGGTCATCCAGGAGCATCAATCCGCCCTGTCCCACCAGCGTGATCATCGCCGCGTGGTCGGCCAGAATGCCCACCAGGCCATCGTGCGCCGGGAATTGCACCGACACCGCCGCACGCTCCAGGAGCACGCCTTCGGGAGTAATGACTTTGCATGTGAACGTCTTGGCCATGGGGCGGCTCTTATAAGGGCTGGGCCCACTTATCCCAGCAGACAATCTCATCCATCGGCTTACGGGTCTTGGGCCGCGGCGGGTCGGCCGGATAGCCCAGGGGCATCACCTCGATGACCTTGACCGTCGCGGGGATGCTTAGCACCTGGCGGATCTTGTCCTGCTCGAACGCGCCGATCCAGCACGTGCCTAGCCCCTGCTCCACCGCCGCCAGGGCGATGTGTTCCAGGGCGATGGATACATCCACCGCATCGCCCGGTACGCCGCAAGTCATAATCCGCTCGGGCGTCAACCCCACCGCCACGATCACCACCGGGGCCTGGCCGATGAACTCCTGCTGACGGCAGGCATCGATCAGTTTTTGCCGCAGGGCCGCATCCTGCACGACGACGAACCGCCAGGGCTGGCGGTTACCGCCGGAGGGGGCCAGCCGGCCGGCCTCGAGCACCGCCAGGAGCTTTTCGCGCTCCACGGGACGATCCTGGTAGGCTCGCACGCTGTAGCGATTCTGGATGGCGTCTTTCACGTTCATTGTGAGTCTCCTGCGCGCCCGAGGCACCCTCACCCGGCCCTTCGGGCCACCCTCTCCCATCAAGGGAGAGGGGTCACAGAATCAAAGCGCCGTTACGCCTTGGCCGCCGGCTGGGCCGAGACCGACTTGGCCGTTTCCTCCACCTTCGCCGTATTCTGCTCAGCCGACTTGGCGGCCTTGGCGGCGGCTTCCTCGACGGCCCCGACGTACATGAAGGCCTGCTCGGGAAGTGAATCCCACTTGCCTTCGCACAACTCCTTGAAGCTGCGGATCGTGTCGGCCAGCGAGGTGAATTTGCCGGGCATGCCGGTAAACGCCTCGGCCACGAAGAACGGCTGGCTGAAGAACCGCTCGATCTTCCGCGCCCGGGCCACCAGCCGCTTGTCGTCCTCGCCCAGTTCCTCCACGCCCAGGATGGCGATGATGTCCTGGAGATCGCGGTAGCGCTGGAGAATCCGCTGCACCTCGCGTGCCACGGCGTAATGCTCGGCGCCGACCGTCAAGGGGTCCAGGATGCGGCTGGTGGACTCCAAGGGGTCGATCGCCGGGTAGATGCCCTTGGCCGAGATGGAACGCTGAAGCACGACGAACGCGTCGAGGTGCGTAAAGGTCGTTGCCGGGGCCGGGTCAGTCAGGTCGTCGGCCGGCACGTACACGGCCTGCACGGAGGTGATGGCGCCTTTCTGCGTGGAGGTGATCCGCTCCTGCAACTCGCCCATCTCGGTGGCCAGCGTGGGCTGGTAGCCCACGGCCGACGGGATTCGCCCTAAGAGCGCCGACGTCTCCGCCCCCGCCTGGCTGAAGCGGAAGATGTTGTCGATGAAGAGCAGCGTGTCGGCGCCGGTGCTGTCGCGGAAATACTCGGCCATGGTGAGCGCCGCCAGCGCTACGCGCAGGCGCGCGCCGGGCGGCTCGTTCATCTGGCCGAAGACCATGGTCGTGTTGTCGATGACGCGCTTGCCGGTCTTTCCGATCTGCGCCTCCTGCATTTCCAGCCACAGGTCGTTGCCCTCGCGCGTTCGCTCGCCCACGCCGGCGAAGACGGAGTAGCCGCCGTGCTGGCTGGCGATGCGGGCGATGAGTTCCTGGATGATCACCGTCTTGCCCAGGCCGGCGCCGCCGAACAGGCCCGTCTTGCCGCCGCGGACGAACGGGCACAACAGGTCGATCACCTTGATGCCCGTCTGGAACACCTCGCGCTGCGGCAGCACCTGGGAAAAACTCGGCGGCGGCTGGTGGATGGGCCGGCGCTCGGTAGCCTCCACGGGCCCGCGGTCATCAATGGGCTCGCCCAGCAGATTGAACACGCGGCCCAAGGTCTTCTCGCCGACGGGCACGGTGAGCGGCCCGCCGGCGTCGACGGCCGGCAGCCCGCGCGACATGCCTTCAGTCGGCCCCAGCGCGATGCAACGCACCTTGCCCCCGCCCAGGTGCTGCTGCACCTCGCCCACCAGGTGGGTCGTGCCCAGAGGGCTTTTCATGTCGACGTGGATGGCGTTGTAAATCGCGGGCATCTCTCGCTCGGGGAATTCGGCGTCGAACGTCGCGCCGATCACCTGGATAATCTTGCCGGTTGCGGCCATGGCGTTTTTCTCACTCTTTTTCTTGTCACTCAAGCCTGCGACAGAAGCGGAACACGAAGAGCACAAAGACCACAAAGGACACAAAGAAGACTGCTAAAGAATTTCTTCTTGTTCTCTTTTCTCTGCTTTCTCTTCCTTCGTGTTCTTCGTGATCTTTGTGGTCTTTGTGTTGCTCTTCGCTCTGGAAAGAAGCCTTACTTCAGCGCCTCGGCGCCGCCGACGATCTCGGCCAGCTCGCGCGTGATGCCGCCCTGGCGGGCGCGGTTGTACTGCTGCGTCAGTTGATGAGCCATGTCCTCGGCGTTTTCCGTGGCCGTGCGCATGGCCGTCATCCGCGCCAGGTATTCACTGGCCAGGGCATCAAGAAACGACCGGTACGCCCGCACCACCACCGCCCGCGGCAGCAAGGCCCGCAGCACGCGATGGGGATCTTTGGGCATGAAAAGATACTGGGCCTGGTACGCCTTGGACTTCTCGGCCGTCTCGGTCTTCCCGGCCGGCGGCTCAGCCTTCTTCCTGCCGGCCGGTTCCACACCCGCCAGCGGCAGCAGCGGTTCAACCACAGGCGACTGGCGCGTGGAGGTTTCGAATCGCGTGTAAATCAGCTCCACGGCGCCCAGCTCGCCGGCGATAAACCGCTCCATCAGCGTTTGGGAAAGCCGGGCCACTTCATCGAACACCACGCGGCCTTCGAACTGCAGGTGCTGCCAGAAGGGCTCGATGCCCGCCTGCCGCAGGCCCGCCAGCGTGCGCGTGCCGAAGGCATAAATATCCAGTTCCCGGCCCGCTGCGCGCTGTTCGCGGATCCGCCGCACCGCCAGGCGCACCAAGCTGGTGTTGTACCCGCCGCACATGCCGCGGTTGGCGGCGATGACGACCAGCGCATCGCGCTTCACCTGCGGGTGGCTTTGCAGCAGCGGCTGCGTGCTGACCCGCACGCGCCGGCACACATGGCCGACCATCGCGGTCAGCGCCTCGGCATACGGATGCAGCCCCGCCACCTGGCCGTGCACGCGGCGGTACCGCGAGGTGGCGATCATCTCCATCGTCCGCGTGATCTTGCGGATGTTGCGGGCGGTCTTGCGCCGCCTCAGGATTTCTCGAATCTTCGCCATCTATCCGCCCGTAGCACGGGCGTCTCGCCCGTGAGTCGCACGGCCATCTTGGCCGTGTTTCCGGCAGTCTTCTTTCCTCATGCCACGGGCGAGACGCCCATGCTACTTCTTTCTTTCCTCATGGCCGCTGATGCCCAACTGTTTCTGCTGCGCCGCCAAGGAGGCCTCGTGCAGTGCGGCCACGAATTCCTCGGCAAAGGCCCCGACCGCCTCGGCCAGCCGCTGGACCAGGTCATCGCTCACCTTGGTCGCCTCGTCCAGGTCCTTCATCAGGTCGGCATGCTTTTGGTGCAGGTGAGCCAGCATTTCCTGTTCGAAGCGGCGAACCTGGTCGACGGGCACCTTGTCCAGGTACCCGCGCGTGCCGGCGAAGAGGCTGGCGACCTGGTCGACGACCGGGAAGGGCTGGTATTGCGGCTGCTTGAGCAACTCGATGAGCCGCTCGCCGCGCGAAAGCTGGCGCTGCGTGGCCGGGTCCAGCTCCGTGCCAAGCTGCGAAAACGCCTCCAGCTCGCGAAAGGCCGCCAGGTCCAGGCGAAGCGAGCCGGCCACGGCCATCATGGTCTTTCGCTGCGCCTTGCCGCCCACGCGCGACACGCTGATGCCCACGTTGACCGCCGGCCGCACGCCCGCGAAGAACAGCGAGGGCTCCAGGTAGATCTGCCCGTCGGTGATGGAAATCACGTTGGTGGGAATATACGCCGAGACCTCGCCCTCCAGCGTCTCGACGATGGGCAGCGCCGTCAGCGACCCGCCCGAGGTCGGCAGCCGGTGCACGCGGTACTTGCTGCCATCGCCCATCGCCGCCAGGTCCTTGCGAGCCTCATGGCCGCCCAGGTAGCCCACGTAAACCTTGCCGTTGACGGCCTGCTTTTCGTCGTTCAGACCGGCCGGCGCGCCGGCCGGCACGATGATCAGTTTCTCCGCCAGCTTGACTGACCGCTCCAGCAGCCGGCTGTGGAGGTAGAACACATCGCCGGGATACGCCTCACGCCCGGGCGGACGGCGCAAGAGCAGCGAGAGCTGCCGGTACGCCGCCGCCTGCTTGCTCAGGTCGTCGTACACGACCAGCGTATCGGCGCCCTGGCTGTACATGAAGTGCTCGGCGATGGTGCAGCCGGAATACGGGGCGATGTACTGCAGCGGGGCCGGGTCGGAGGAGGTGGCCAGGACCACAATGGTGTACTCCATGGCCCCGTACTTGCGGAGCGTTTCAACCACGTCGGCGACGGTGGATTCCTTCTGCCCGATCGCCACGTACACGCAGATGACGCCGGTGCCCTTCTGGTTGATGATCGTGTCGATGGCGATGGCGGTCTTGCNNAGCTCGCGCTGGCCGCGGCCGATGGCCGTCATGGAATCGATGGCCTTGATGCCCGTCTGAAGCGGCACGTTGACCGGCTGGCGCTCGGCGATGCCCGGGGCGCGGCGCTCGACCGGCAGGTTCATATCCGTCTTGATCGGCCCGCGATCATCCAGCGGCACACCCAGCGGCGAGATCACGCGGCCCAGCATGGCCGTGCCCACGGGCACTTCCAGCAGGCGGCCGGTGCCGCGGACCTCCTGGCCTTCCTTGATCTCCTCGTAATCGCCGAACACCGCCGCACCGACCGAATCCACTTCCAGGTTGAACACCTGGCCGAAAGCCCCGCACTCAAACTGCAGCATCTCGCCGGCCATGGCGCCGGACAGGCCGTAGATGCGGGCGATGCCATCGCCCACCTCCACGACGCGGCCGACCTGGCGGACGTCGAGCTGGCTGTGAAACGAAGCGATCTCGTGCCGGATGACACTGGCAATTTCGTTCATCTCAAACTTCATGCGTGTCGTCCTTATGGCTTGGCGGCGCCGGCGTGGGCCACCAGGCGGGCCTTCTCGTAGAGCGCCTGTCGGAGTTGTTCGATCTGCCCGCGGAGGCTCAGGTCCAGCCGCTGGTCGCCCGCCTGCACGATCAGGCCGCCCAGGAGGTCCGCGTCCACCTCGAGCTTGAGAATTGGCGTGCGCTGCAGCCACTCCGTCAACACGGCCTCAAGCTGCCGCCGCGCGGCATCGTCCAGCGGCGCCGCCGAGACCACATCCACGCGCAGGCGGCCCTCGGCCGCCTCGAGGCGCTGCCGGTACGCCTGCACGATCTCATCAAGCTTCGCCAGCCGGCCGTGCCGGCAGATCACCAGCAGCGCATCGCAGGTCAGGTCGCTGATGTGGTGGCGAAAGGCCTTCTCCACCAGGTGGAGTTTCTCGGCCGCCGTGACACCTGGGTGAGCGATCCAGGTGGCGAATTCCGGCTCTTCATCCAGCAGCACCGCCGCCCGCTCCAGCTCCTCCAGCAACCCGCGGGCCTGGTCGCGCGCTGCGGCCAGCGGCAGCAACGCCGCGGCGTAGATCTCGCCCAGGGCGGTGGTGCGCGGCGGAATGTCCTGGGACGCCGGGGCGATCATGCCTGGCTCCGAATGGCATCGACGCTCTGGGCGACCAGCCGGCGGTGATCCTCCGGGTTGATCTCGCGCCCCAGGATCTTCTGGGCCATGCCCGCCGCCAGATCGGCCGTGGTGCGGTAGATATCTTCCAGCGTTTCGCGCTTGGCCAGGTCGATCTCGCGCTGGGCCTGCGTGACGGCCGCCGCCGCGCCCTGCCGGCCCTCCTCCAGCATGCGCTGGCGGGCGGCTTCGGCGTTGCGCATCGACTCGGCGACCATGGCGGCGATTTCCTGCTGCGCCGTCTCGAGCTTGGCGCGATACTCGGTGAGCAGCTTTTCGCTGTCGGTGCGGCGGGTCTCGGCCTCGCGCAGGGCCGCACGGATCGATTCCTCGCGGTCGGCGATGACCCGCAGCAGCGGCTTCCACGCCAGCTTGCGCAGCAGCAGCAGCAGGGCAACGAACAGGGCCAACGCCCACAGCCCGTTGTACCAGCGGTCAAACTGGGTGAGCGACGGCGAGGCCTCCTCGGCCATCGCCGCCGAGGCTGGCGCCACCAGGGCGGCGGCCAGGGCCAGTTTTCGCAATACGCGTGCGCCCGCAGTCATTGGCGCTCCTGTCTTTGGCTAGCGCGTGATGACCAGCAGGCATAGCACGATGCCGAACAGGGTCACGCCTTCGATCATGGCCGCCGGCAGCAGCCATGCCAGGAACATCTGGCCGGCCGCCTCGGGCTGGCGCGAAATGGCCGCCACCGTGCCGGCGGCAATGCGGCCGATGCCCATGGCGCCGCCCAGCACCGCCAACGCCGCGCCGAAGCACGCGCCCACCAAGGCCCACGGCGAAGCCACCGCGGGCGCAGCCGCCGCCTCGGCCGGCGCCGCCGCGGCCACCGGGGCCGCCTGGGCCGCCTGGGCCAGCGTTGCGGGCGCCACGACCGCGGCCGGTTCGTTCTGAGTCATCTGTCCCTGCGCCGCGGCCGCCAATGCCAGCACGCCCAGCGCCAGGGCAATCCTGAATGCCATCCGTGTCATGCTCGGTCTCCCTATCTCAAAGGAACGCCAATCAATGCTCCATCACGGCCAGCCCGATGAACAGGCCGGAAAGAAACGTAAAGATGTACGCCTGAACGACCGCCACCAGCAGCTCCAGCAGCATCAGCGCCACGGTGCCCAAACCGGCCGGCAGGGCCGTGATCAGGATGCCGCTGCCCCGCGCTGACTGCGCAAAGCCAATCAGCACCGCCAGCAGGATGTGCCCGCCGTTCATGTTGGCCACGAGGCGGACGGCCAGGGCGAAGCAGCGCGTGACGTAGCCCATGAACTCCAGCACCAGCAGCAGCGGCCACATCAACAGGCCCACGATGCCGGGCAGCGCCGGCACGAAGGAATCCAGCCACGTCCACAGCGCCGCCACCGCCGCCACGGGGGCCGGCCAGCGGCGGCCGCGCAGGTACACGGCGGCGGAGTGCCAGATGTTCAGGTCGTACTCCAGGCCGCGGCTGGTATGGGCGCCGTGACCGCCATGGCCGCCGGCAGGACGGCCTTTGCGCAGCAGATTAAACTGTCTCCAATATCCAGACAGCAGCACCAGCACGAACGTGAGCGTCGCCAGCGCCGCGCACACCCAGAACGCGCTGGCCGGCGTGCCGCCGATGGGCGTGCTGAAGCGCGGCCGCCCGTCCACCTCGCCGCCCCAGGCCTTCAGGCCCAGGGCCGTGGAGATATCCATCAGCGGCACGAGGCTCAGCAGGTTGCACGTCAGCAGGAAGACAAAAAGCGTGGCCAGGAAGGGCAGGCCCTTGTCGGCGCCATCGCCCAGCGTGACGCGGGCGATGTTCTCGCGCACGAACGTGATCAGCAGCTCCGCCAGCCCGACCGTGTGGCCGCCGCCGGCCACCCGCCGGCGCGTCGCCCAGGGCAGCCCAATCGCCAGCAGCAGTGCGGCCAGGATCATCACGGCGATCTGCGACGACATCCAGGGCACGGTGCGGCCGCCGATCACCCACGTCACATCCAGGATGTGGTGGATCGGGTTGGCCGCCGCCAGCATGTTCGCGCCGATCATCATGCTCTTGCCGTCATACCTGCCTTGTCACTCATCGCCGCCGCCGGCCTTGTCGCCGGGGCCCTTGGGCTGCCGCAATTTCCGCTGATAGTCCAGTGCCACGCGGACGAACCGGTACATGCCGCCGGCAAAGCCCAGCACCATGCCGATCAAAATGAAAGCCGGCCGGGTGCCCAGCCTCTTATCCAGCAGGATGCCCGCGTACACGCATACCGTGACAATCACGGCGAACTCCACGCCGAGGACCGCATATCGCAGCAACTCGCGCGGAATGTTCGGCCGCAGGCCGTTCATCTGCCAGTCCGCCTGGGCAGGAGGTGATGCAACGCGACTTCCAAATGTACGCAACCTTCCAAGCTGCAAAGACCAACAACCACGGCCTCACCTGAAGTTATCGGAGAACCGGCAGAAAAACGTGAAGGCCTCATCCGCGGAATTCCGGCCGCTTTCGGCGAGGGAGCCCTGAGCAGACGACTTCAAGCCGTCTTTTCTACGACAAGCGGAAAGTCCTGACAAGTCCGAATAACCCGACAAATTGCATCGGAAATTCGTTGTTGGCAAAGTGGCGACTTTGACATTGTCGGAGTCGACTGAGGAAATTCCTCAGTCGCCTGTACCCGCGCGCGAGCTGACCCACCAACCACTTCATGACCGTCATGAAGTGAAATGTCTGCCAACTCCGCCGTTTTCGGAGTCGATCCGTCAATCAGTTCATTCCCGTGATGAAGTGATTGTAGTCCACTCATGGCAACCTACTACAGGTAGTAGTACCAGCCGGTCTGTCCGCGGGCGCGAGCAATTCCGGAAGTGATGTTCACCGTCTTCTCGGCGGCTGCCAGGTGACAACGGTTGTCACGTACGGGCAAAGCGAATCTGGAATCTCGCCGGGCAACCCGGGCGGGCGCAGGCGGCGGTGATGTCGGCCGAAGATGTCGGGGCGCGCAAGATGGCTTGAACGATGCCCGCGGCGGCATATTGGCACAGGCCGGCCGGGACGGTGCCTTCGAAGGGCCAGTCGCCGCCGGCGGAGACGACGCCGGGGCATTGGTCATCCGATTCGACAGTGCAATGCGCGGTGAATTTGTCCATCGAAACGGCCGCCGACTGGCCGGCGGGGGTGGAGGCGTTATCTGGCGCGCTGGCGGCACCGGGCGAAGTGGCCGCCGGACCCAGCACCTCCCCGCGGGCATTGAGCGCGCGGTTGACCATGTCGTCGGCCAGCGTGTTGCCCTCGCGGCGGATGTGCTCGATGGAGACCTGCTCAAACTGCTGGATCAACTCCAGGGCTTGCGAATAGAGCGGCCGCAGGTGTTCGTTCTTGACGCGGTAGCGCCCGTTAAGCTGCTCGACCATCAGCTCGCTGTCGCTGCACACCTTCAGCCGGCCGATGCGGCGCCGAGCGGCTTCCTGAAGGCCGAAGATCAGCCCGCGGTATTCGGCGATGTTGTTGGTGGCCCGCCCGAGAAAATGGCCCGAGGCATGAACGACCCGGCCCGCCGAATCCGTGAGCACCACACCGGCGGCGGCCGGCCCGGGATTGCCGCGGGAGCCGCCATCGGTAAACAGCGTGCACAGGCCGCCACTATCGGCCTTGGAGGATCGAGCCCTTGGCGACATCCCCCCCGCCGGGTGGGCGCCGGCGCCTTGGGGCTTGGGCTGGGGGCTCATCGCACCAGATCTTTCGCGTCGATATACAGGATGCGCCCGCAGCTATCGCAGTGGCGAATCTCGTCGCGGCTGAGCAGCGCGTTGAAGTGCTCGGCCGAGAGCGACATGTAGCAGCCGCCGCAGGTGAAATCTTCGCGCTTGGCGTCGACCACATCCACCGCCGCCATGGCCTCGCCGTCCTTGGCATTGGCCAATCGATCGAACACCCGCAGGACCTCGCCCGGCACGTCGCTGGCGGCGTCGGCGCGCTTGGCCTGAAGTTCGGCCAGCATGCTCTCCAGTTTGGCGACCTCCTCGGCGTTGGTCTGCTTGACCAGGTCGCAGCGCTTCTGCTCGGCCTCCATCTGGGCGTTGACCTTCTCGATCTCCGCCTTGACGGTATCCACACCCTCCATCACCTTCAAAATGGCCTCCTCCAGCTTGGAGTTGTCGGCCTTGTAGGTGTTGATCTGGGTGAGGATCGCCGAATATTCCTTGTTGGTCCTGGTGCGGTTCAGCGCCCCGCGGAGCTGGGTGATGTCCTCCTCGCGGCAGGCGCGCTGGAGTTCGAACTGATCGGTTTCTTTCTGCTGGTTGCGCGCCTGGGCGGTCATCTCGTCCCGCCGAGCTTTCAGTTCATCCACCTTTCGCTGGATCGCCCCTACCGCATTCTGCTTGCTTCGGAGTCGCCGCCGGACGTGTGCCAGATCGTGCTCTATGACCTGCAGTTTAAGCAGCGACGCTAAAATCGGTCCCATGCTCTTTCCTTCTTCACCTGTCAAGGTACCATGCAAACCCGTATTATGCCGCGCCGGCGCTGATGATCAATAGGCATTTTTCCGATGGGGAGGATTCAGCCGTGGCCAGTCGCCGCACAGGAGGTCCGGTCCGGCGGCGAATTCTGCGCCGCACAGCGCTGGCAGCGCTGGCGCTGGTTGGCGTTTTCGCCATCGACCGGCTGGGCGTCTTCGGCGCTGGCGGCGACGATTTCACCCGCTACGACAACCACGCCTTCCGCGTGGTGAAACACGTCGACGGCGACACGTTCGACGTGGATATCCCCGACCCGCACCGGCACAAGCGCACCACGCGGCTGCGGCTGTGGGGCGTGGACACGCCGGAGACGGTCAAACCGGGCGCCAAGATAGATCATTTCGGACCCGAGGCCTCCCTCTTCACGGATGAGCAAACCACCGGCAAGATCGTCCGCCTGCACCTCCTGGCCCGGCACACGCGCGACAAATACGGCCGCCTGCTGGTGTACGTGGATCTGCCCGATGGGCAGATGCTCAACCGCGTGCTCGTGGAGCGCGGCTACGCCTATGCCGATCCGCGGTTTGGCCACCCCTACCAGCGCGAATTCGCCACCCTGATGAACCAGGCCCGCCACAACCGCCGCGGCCTGTGGGCCGACTATCAGGAAGCCGACCTGCCGGAGTATCTGCGGGAGCGCGGGGTGAGGTAAGGACTGGCGGCAAGGAATCCGGCGTGAAAGCCCTTGATGGCATGGTAAAGAAAACCCTGATATGCTTTTCGCTAAGGTAGTCGGGTGTTCTCACAAAAAAGGAGATTCCGCATGTCTTATCGATTCGGGGCGCTGTTGGTGGTTTGTGTCGGCATGGTGGCAGTCATCAGCGGGTGCGGCAAGCAGGCGGGCATGTCCGGCGGGCAGGTTGATTCCGACGGCCAGCTCGTCGTACTGAATACTTTCATCGCCGGCGGCGAGGGCGGGTGGGATGACCTCACCGTCGATGCGCGGGCCCGGCGGGTGTACGTCTCGCGCGCCACGCGCGTGATGGTCTTGGACGCCGACAAGGGCACCGTTGTCGGAGAAATCGCCGACACGCCCGGCGTGCATGGTATCGCCGTGGTCGATGACCGCAACCTGGGCTTCACCTCCAACGGCCGCGAGAACATGGTCAGCGTGTTCGATCTGAAAACGCTGAAAACCCTTCAGAAGATCAAGACCGGGCAGAAGCCCGATGCCATTCTGTACGACCCCTTCAGCAAGCGCGTGTACGTGTTCAACGGCGGCAGCGGCGATGCGACGATCATCGATCCGGCCGCCCTGGATAAACCGCCCGTCACGCTGGCCATCGGCGGCAAGCTGGAGTTCGGCGCCTCCGACGGCGCCGGCCACGTGTACGTCAACATCGAGGACAAGGGCGAAGTGGTCGTCATCGACGCCAAGGCCCAGAAGATCACCGCCCGCTGGCCCGTCGCCCCCGGCACTGAGCCGAGCGGCCTGGCGATCGATCGGGCGCATCGCCGGCTGTTCGTGGGCTGCGCCAACCAAAAGATGATTATCCTCGACGCCGACAAGGGCGCCCGCCTGGGCGATCCGCCCGTGGGCTCCGGCGTGGATGGCGCGGCGTACGATGGTCACCTCAAGATCGCCGTCTGCCCCAACGGCAAGGATGGCACGCTGTCGGTCATCCGCGAAGAGCCGGCCGGCAAGTTCGTTGTCGTGCAGACGGTAACGACCGCCCAAGGCGCGCGTACAGTGCGGGAAGATGTCAAGACCCACCGCTTCTTCCTGCCCTGCCGGGTTCCCGCCACCGATGGATCCGGCAAGCCCCAGTTTGCACTGCTGGTAGTCGGCGAGAAGGAATAAGGATGCCGGGCGTGAACGCTATAGAAAGCAGATAACCATACGCGGGGTGCCACGGGGGCGTTGTTTGCACCCGTGCGCCGTGCCCAGCGAGAAGAACGAAAGTCTCACTGGTTTCCACAGGATCCGCCGCGTTCACGCAGTCTTGTGGCGCACGGCTGCAAAGGATGCAGCCGTGGCACCGGGGTAATAGCCGGGTGCCGTGGCTGCATCTTTTCGCAGCCACGTGTCATCAAAACGAGCATGCGAAGCCCTGCGCTGATGCGTGGCTGCAAAAGCCGCAGCCACGGCACCCGGCATCCAGGGTTGGTAGACCGCGGCATAGTCGGCGGGAAGCATTTCGCGAACATGATAGGCCGTGGAAGGCGGCATTTGAAGCCACGCATGAGACAATTCTTGCCGGCGATTCAACAATCGAGCAGGAGGTCCTCAGCCCGTTTCTTGGCCCGGACAATCCGCAGGCGAATCATGTCAAGAATGATGTACAGGCCCGCGCATATGAGTGAAAGTTGAGAGGTCCAATCAAGGACCAGATTCTCCGCATCAGGAGGAAAACCTTCGGGGTGCCCCGTCAGTCTCAATGCATGGTCCGCCAAATACACGGTGAAGACGGGAAGCGGGAGAAAGAATAAACAAAAGGCTATCCCAGACAACTTCCGAAGCTTTAATACCGCACTTGCCAGATTCACATTGAAAGATGTATCCACGACATGGCTCCAATCAAGTGCTGTACTGCGGAAGGTCCTCTGTCGGCCCCCGCCTGGTTTCTCCTACCGGGAAACTCACACCCGCACTTCCTCCACCGTCACGCCCGCCTGGCGCAGCAGGGCCGCCAGCGGCCCGCGGTGCTGGGGGCTTAGCGGCGTCATGGGCAGGCGAATTTCATCGCGGATCAGGCCGGCCATGGCCATGGCGGCCTTGATGGGGATCGGGTTGGTCTCGACAAACACGCCCGCAAAAAGCGGGTACAGCTTGAAGTGCTGCTGGCGTGCGGCCGCCAGGTCGCCGGCCAAGCACAGGTCGGTGAGAATGCGGATCTCGCGCGGCAGGATGTTGCCCAGGACGCTGATCACGCCCCTGCCGCCGCAGGCCATGATCGGCAATGTGAGGTTGTCATCGCCGGAGAGGATCGTGATGTCGCACGCGCGGGCCAGCTCGGTGGTGACGTTCAGCTTGCCGGTGGCCTCCTTCACGGCCACGACGTTCTCGAACTGACTGAACGCGCGCACCATCGTCTCGACCGTCAGCTCCACGCCCGTGCGGCTGGGAATGTTGTACAGGATGATGGGCAGGCCGATCTTGTCGATTTCCTCGATGTGCCGCAGGCAGCCGGCCTGCGTGGGCTTGTTGTAGTACGGGTTCACCTGGAGCGTGGCGTCGGCGCCGGCATCCTTGGCGTGCTTGGTGAGCATGACCGCCTCGGCGGTGGAATTGGAGCCCGTGCCGGCGATGACCGGCACGCGGCCGGCGGCGCGGCGGCAGGTGCGCTCGATGACCGCGTCGTGCTCGTCGTAATCCAGCGTGGGGCTCTCGCCCGTCGTGCCGCAGGGCACCAGGGCCTGCGTGCCCTGCTCGAGGTGCCAGTCCACCAGCCGGTCTAGAGCCTTGAAGTCCACCCGGCCATCCGCAAACGGCGTGACCAGGGCGACCATGGCGCCTTCCAGTTTCATTTGCTTGCTCATGACATCGCCTTCCCATGCGTGGCACAGCGAATCACAGGCTGGAAAGCCTGTGCCACCTTTTCTTGGGACCACAGGCTCCGAAAGCCTGCGCCACCCGCGCGAAATGTACTTCACCGGCGCGGGGAAATCAAATGCCTTGTCGATCTAAGAATGTGCAAAGACGTGGCATGGGCGTCCCGCCCATGAGTCCCACGGGCGTCTCGCCCGTGGCGTCACAAGAAACGGCCGGATTCACGGCCAAGATGGCCGTGAGACTCACGGGCGAGACGCCCGTGCCACGATCGGACCGATCTTCATGCACGTCTACGCGGGCCAATCGCCGCTGAAGACCTCGACGGCCGGCCCGGTCATATAGACGTGGTTGTCGCGATCATCCCAGTTAAGTTCTAAATCGCCGCCGGGCAGGTGGGCGAGGATCTGGCGCTGCGTCCGGCCGGTCAAAACGCCGGCAACGCACACGGCCGAGGCGCCCGTGCCGCACGCCCGCGTCATGCCGCTGCCGCGTTCCCAGGTGATCATGGTGACCTGGCGCGGGTCGTGCACGCGAACGAAATGAACGTTCACCCGCTGCGGGAAGATCGTGTGCCGCTCGAAGGCCGGCCCGATGCGGGGCAGCTCCACCTCCGCCAGGCTCTCCACGTATGCGACGGCGTGCGGGTTGCCCATGGAAACGCAGGTGATCTTCCACGTCCGCCCCGCCACCGGCAGCAGCCGGTCGACCACCTTGGGCCCGTCAAACGTCGTGGGAATCTCGCGCGGGGCCAGGATGGGCTCGCCCATATCGACCGTGGCGGCGGCCACCTTGCCATCATCTCCCAGCCGCAACGAAATGGTTTTGATGCCCGCGGCCGTGGCCACGCGCATGGGGTTGGCGCGCGTGTGGCCGTGGTCGTAGGCGTACTTGGCCACGCAGCGGATGCCGTTGCCGCACATCTGGGCTTCGCTGCCGTCGGCGTTGAACATGCGCATGCGGCAGTCGGCGCTCGGGTCGGGCAGGATCAGGATCAGCCCATCGCCGCCGATGCCGGTGTGCCGGTCGCTGATGAGGCGCGCGATGGCCGCCGGGTCGTCCAGCCGCTCCTGCCAGCCGTCGACGTACACGTAGTCGTTGCCCGCGCCGTGCATCTTGGTGAACCGCATTGCCAACTCCTTCCCGGCAAACGCTGATTATAGGGAAAGAACAGCCGGAGGAACACCCGGCGGCCGGAATTGCGGCGAGGGCTCGGTCTACAGGTCGGCAAACTCGCACATGACCGGCGCGTGGTCGGAGGGTTTCTCACCCTTGCGCTGCTCGCGGTCGACGCGGGCCCACCGGCAGCGGCTGGCCAACGGCGCGCTGGCCAGCAGGTGGTCCAGGCGCAGGCCGTCGTTGCGGGGAAAGCCGAGCTGGCGGTAGTCCCACCAGGAGTAAATGTGGCCCTCGGGATTGTGCTGGCGAAAGATGTCGGTAAAGCCCCAGGCGCGAATGTTTTCCAGGGCCCCCCGCACGGGCGGGCAGCACAGCACGCTGGCGGCCCACTGCATGGGGTGGGCCACATCCAGGTCGTCGATGGCCACGTTGAAGTCGCCGCACAGCAGCACCGGCTGCTCGGGCCGCAGCCGCGCATCGAGGTATTGCCGCAGGGCGAGCATCCATTGCAGCTTGTACTCGAATGCCTTGGAGCCCACTTCCTGGCCGTTGGGGAAATACACGTTGAGCACCCGCACGCCCAGCACATCGGCCCCCAGCAGCCGCGCCTGGTCATCGCGCAGGTGCTCGCCCAGGCCGGCCGCCACGTTGGCGATTTCGCCGCGGGCCAGGATGGCCACGCCGTTATAGGTGGGCTGGCCCAGGACGGCGCAGCGATAGCCGGCCGTCGCCAACTCGGCCGTGGGAAACTTCGCCTCGGTGGTCTTGATTTCCTGGAGGCACACCACATCCGGCTGCGCGCTGGCCAACCAGGCCAGCAGACGCTCCAGGCGGGCGCGGATCGAGTTGATGTTCCAGGTGGCCAGAATCATTATCGATTTCCAATCGGCAATTCAGGGATGCAGGGAAATCCAAGCGTCCCCGGTCCAATTTCAAATTGTCAACTGCCAATGGTCCCTTGTCAATTTGCTCCCTGCTCCGCAAGCCGCGGAGGAAACGGATATAATCCTCACGTGGGAAAAAACTTATCGCGCAGATCCGGCCCGTTTTGCCGCCTGGGCGCCTCGTACATCCGCCGTCAGACCAAGCGGCTGGAGCGCGAGGCGCGGGCGACCGCGCGCGGCCAGGAAGAAGGCATCCACGATGCGCGGGTCAGTTCCCGCCGGCTGCGCGAGGCGTTGAAGATTTTCGGCGACTGCTTCAGCGCCAAGCGCGTGCGGCGGTGGCGGCGCAAGTGCCGCCGGCTGGGCCGCCGGCTGGGCCCAGCGCGCGATGCCCAGGTGCAGAAGTTCTGGCTGGAGCAGGCGCTGGCCAGGACCTCCAACGCCCCCCATCGCGCCGCCATTGGCCGGCTGATTCGGCAAGTCGAGAAGGATTTCCAGGCGGCCATGCCGCACGTCCTCCAGGCCGTTGAGAAACTTCAGGCCGACGACCTCGTGGAGGAGATGCGCCAGGCGGCCAGGCGGCTGCTTAAGAAAGACCGCAAGCCCGCTTCCGCGGCCGTGCGCCGCCGGGCGCGGCGGGAAGTCCTTTCGCGGCTGGCCGACCTGCTGGCGGCGGCGGTGAGCCTGGAAGATGAGGCCGATGTGCCGGGCCACCACCAGATGCGGATCCGCGCCAAGCGGCTGCGCTACGCGCTGGAGATGTTCCGCCCGGCTTACGGCCGCCCGCTCGATGCCATCATCGCCCGGGCGAAGAAACTCCAGACCCTGCTGGGCGACCTGCACGATGGCGATGTGTGGGTCGGCCTGTTGCGCGGGTTTCTCAACCCCGAACCTTCCGGCGGCCGCGCGGGTCCTTCACGCGCCAATCGAGCGGCCATCAAGGCCCTGATCGCCGCCCAGCAGCAGCGCAACGGCGAGCTTTTCTCCGCCCTGGTGAGTTACTGGCGCGAACTGGACCAGCGCGCGGTATGGCCCCGCCTGCGAAAGCTGCTGGCGAAATAAAGACGTGCGGCCTGATTGCAAACATCGTGGCACGGGCGTCTCGCCCGTGAGTCGCACGGCCATCTTGGCCGTGCTCCGGCCGTTTCTTGCTGCACGCCACGGGCGAGACGCCCGTGGGACTCATGGGCGAGACGCCCATGCCACGTTTTCATGTGCTCTTCAAGGCGCCGGCGCTGAGGCGGGCGCCTCACTCGCGTGCGCTGACCGATACGCTTGGAGCATCTGGCCAAGCTGCCGGCGGAAATCCTCCCACACCTTCAGCCGTTGCGTGGTTTCCCGGTGGGCGCGGCCGATCTGGTCCAGCAACCCCTGCGCTGTGGACTCGGCGTTGCCCAGATAATCGTGCCCGCCCTCCAGGCGGTCGCGCCACGCCTCCAGCGCCGCGGCCGCCTGCGCATCGGTGCGCGGCAGGATGGGCTCTTGCGGCGGCCGTATGTGCACGGCGACATCATCGATCATCGAGCGGCCCAGGGCGCGCTGGAGCTGGTCGATGTCATACGCCAGGGCCTGCGGTGCGGCCAGAATCGCGATGCACGGCCGCGCGTGGCGGCTGCGGAACGTTTCGGCCCACTCTTCCGCCTGCTGGGCCGTCAGCGGCCGGCCTTCCAGGCTGTAGCGGCCGAAGCGGTCGATCTCGATGACCGCGCTGGCCACCGCCGCCCGCTCGGCGCCATCGGCGAGATGAACAACCACCGTGACCGGCGTACCGACGGGGGGAATGGCCTGCGTGGCGCAGGCGAACGTCAGCCGCTCGTTGTCGCGCGAGCTGGCGAAGGGAACATCGATGACCGAGGCCTCGTAGTTGGCCAGGCTGATGATGTCGCCGGTCTGATCGGCCCAGTACGGCCCCTCCACCGGCGCGGAGCCCACGAAGACCCAGCCAAAGGGCTCAGCCGGCTCGCCCGTTTCGCGGCCGGTGAGCCATTGGTTGGGCGTGGCGGTGTACAGGCGGCCCTGGTCATCGCGCCAGCGCAGCGAAATCTCCAGCGGCGCACCGGCCGGCGGAACATACGTGCTGTCGCCCGTCGGCGTGCGCAGCCAGTAGCCCGGCCGGCCCGGATCGAGCCCCACCGCCAGCAGCGCCGCGTGAAGATGGCTGCCCACGGCATCGGTGGCCAGGATGGATTCGTATTCCTTCGTGCCGCGGTGGCACAGCAGCAGCTCCAGCGCGCCTTCGCGCAGGGCCACATGCGCCTCGATCTCGATCGTTCGTGCGGCCGGGTCGATGCGAATGGCCGGCAAGGCGGCTGGGCTTGTGGCCGGCGCGGATGCCGGCGATGAGGCCGGGGCGGACGTTGCCGGCATTGGCGCCACGTTCGCTCCGAAGGCGCCGGCGGCCTGGAGCGCGCCAGCCATCAGGAACGCAAATAGCCAGGTTGTTTTCATGGTTGCTTGAGAATAGAGGTTCGGATCGCCCCTGCATTGTATCGACGGCCCGCGAGAGTGCCAGAATCCCCAGGTGGCATGCCCTCACGCCGTCAGGCCGCTACGGCGGCCAGGCGGGTGGGCATGCGCAATCGTGGGGACGCTGCCGCGCGCGAAGACATGCCCACCCGTCGCTGCCCGCTGCCGCGTGCAGCGACGTGAGGGCATGCCACCTGGGCAGCACGGGGAGGATATGCCACCGACAACTCGTCAATCCTCACTGCCTCTTGACGAAACTCCCGCCATCAGCGAGTCTTTCTCGCAAAAGGAAAGGACTGCTCATGCCCTCCATAGACATGCCGTTGACCGAGCTTCGTCAATACAAGCCCGCGATCACCGCCCAGCACGACATGGCCGCGTTCTGGAAGCGCTCGCTGGAGGCCTTGCGGCGAGAGCCGCTGTCGGTGAATCTGAGCGTGCGGCCGCTGCCCTTAAAGGGCATCGATGTGTTCGACGTGAATTACCTGGGGGCCGGCGATGCGCTGATTACCGGCGAGCTGATCGTGCCGACCGGGGCTAAAGCGGCCCCCGGCATCGTGGTCTTTCACGGCTACAACGGCCGGCGGCCGCACACGTTTCACGTGCTGCACTGGGCGGCCGTGGGGGCGGTGGTGCTGACGGTGGATGTCCGCGGCCAGCGCGGCGGCGCCAGCGACAACGCCGTCTACCCCGGCCCGCGCACGGCCGGCTACATGACCGCCGGCATCGAGGACCCCAACACGTACTACTACCGCCACGTCTTCCTGGATGCGGTGCGGGCCGTGGATGTGCTGGCCGGCCGCGAGGAAGTGGACCCCAACCGCCTGGCGGTGTACGGCCTCAGCCAGGGCGGCGCGCTGGCCCTGGCCACGGCGGCCCTGGAGCCGCGAGTGGCCCTGTGCATGAGCGAGGTGCCGTTCCTGTGCGATTTTGCGCGCGCGGTGTCGATCTGCGGCACGAATCCGTACCAGGAAATTGCCCAGTATTGCCGGCCCCTGCTGGAGGAGCAGGTCAACCGCATCTTCCGCACGTTGAGCTACTTCGACAATGTCAATCTGGCCGGCCGCATCGACGCCCGCACGCTCATCAGCGTGGGCCTGTGCGATACCATCTGCCCCCCAAGCGGCATCTTCGGCGTCTACAATCATCTCACCTGCGACAAGCGCATCGAGATCTACCCCTACATGGGCCATGAGGCGAGCACAGACTTCCTCGAGCTGTGCATGCGGGAAATGGCCGGGCAGTTTGAGATGTGATGAAGACGGGGAAGCCGTTAATCGGCCCTTCGGCGGTGAGCCGCTCAGGGCGGTCGAACCGTTAATCGGTAATCGGATGGAGGGGCGTCGGTGCGATTGCTCGGCGCGCTCACTGAGCTCCCGTAAAGATTTCTTGTCGGATTTTCAAAAAAAGACTTTACAGATTCCGAAACCTGTGCTACAGTGATTATCCATGGTCATGAAAGACCTGTACGGAGTCGTAGTAAGTAATGCCAGAGCAACTGAAAGAGTGGGTAGCATACAACGTCGGAATGCGAAAATGGGAAGCTTGCAAAAGATGGGATATATGCAGTTCAAGCATTATGCACTTTTGCTTGCGGCCTTTTAGGATAAAGAGTTATGCATAAGCACTTATGCTGTAGAAGTTTAGGCCTTATTTTCGCATGTTTTTGCTTCGTAATTTAAACATAACTATTTATGAAATATGGAATAAGCATGGTTTTGACGCATGTACCTGTTTTCGTGGCTGCTTGGGCGAGATTCTTTTTGCCTCGCGCCCCTGCCCTTGACTTGATCTTGGCCGTGGATGATGATGCTGGATTGGGCGAGGGGAGGTTCGCAATAACAGTCGCACGGGGCTGCAAATTCATATGTTAGAGAAAGTACAACAGGACCGTCAGCTTAAGCTCGAGCGGATTCGCCAGCTCGGGATCGACCCGTACGGGCATCGCTACGACACCGCCGAGCCGATTTCTTCGGTGCTGGGACGGTTCGTGGATGTCAACAGCGAGACGGGCACGGAAAGCTCTGTCTCCGGCGCTGATGGCAAGACGGCCGCCGCCGAGAGCGCCGCGGCGGCCGCCGCCCCGCAACTGGCCGATGTGGCCGGCCGGATCGTTCTCTTCCGCAACATGGGCAAGCTCATCTTCGCCCAGCTCCGCGATGAGTCGGGCACGATGCAGATCGCCCTCAGTAAGAAGGCGCTCAGCGAGGTGCAGTGGAAACTGGCGGACCTGCTGGACCTGGGTGACATCGTGGCCGTCCGCGGCCAGCTCGCCCGCACCCGCACCGGCGAACTGACGGTCTTTGCGGACAATCTCGAACTGCTCTGCAAATCGCTCCACCCGCTGCCGGAAAAATACCACGGGCTTCAGGATGTGGAGTTGCGCTACCGCCAGCGATACCTGGACCTGATCGTCAACCCCGGATCCATGGCAGTCTTCAAGTACCGTTTGGACATTATCCGGCATATCCGTAGGTACCTGGAAGAACGGGGTTTTGAAGAGGTCGAGACCCCCATGATGCAGGCGACGCCCGGCGGCGCCGCCGCGAGGCCTTTCGTGACCCACCATAACGCCCTCGACACGGACCTGTACCTTCGGATCAGCCCGGAGCTATACCTCAAGCGGCTGCTGGTGGGCGGCATGGAGAAGGTGTTCGAGATCAACCGCAACTTCCGCAACGAAGGCATCGATTCGACGCACAACCCCGAATTCACCATGCTTGAGCTGTACCAGGCCCGGGCCGACTACAACGTGATGATGGAGCTGACCGAGGGGATGATCTCCTCGGCCGCCCAACTGGTCTGGAACTCGACACAGGTGCTGTACGGAGGGCAGACTTTCGACCTGACACCGCCCTGGCGCCGGGCCACGTACGACGAGCTGTTAATCGAGCACGCGGGCGTCTCCATGCGCGATGTCGCCGCCGTGCGCGCCAAGGCCCGCGAATTGGGCGTGGATGAGTCGAACAAGGATGATGCCATTGTGGTCCAAGTCCTGTTCGAGATGCTGGTCCAGCCGCACCTCACCGGGCCGATCTTCGTCAAGGATTGGCCCGCCGCCCTGTGCCCCCTGACCCGGCGGCATCCGGATGATCCGAGCCTCGCCCTGCGCTTCGAGGCGTATGCGGCCAACATGGAACTGGCCAACGCGTATACGGAATTGAACGACCCGGCTATCCAGGATGCCAACTTCCGCCAGCAACTGGCCGGCGAGACCGATGGCCAGGTGATGCGGACGATGGACAGCGATTTCCTGACGGCCCTCCAGCACGGCATGCCGCCGGCTGGCGGGCTGGGAATTGGCATCGACCGCATCGTGATGCTGCTGACGGGGCGGACGACAATCCGGGATGTGGTGCTTTTCCCGACGCTAAGGCCGCTGGGCACGTAAGGGGAAGTGAACCACAGAGGACACAGAGGAACACAGAGTAACGGCGGAAAGAAACAGCCGGATTGAGGACACAGAGAAAGACCTCGGAATGGCAGCCGAGAGCCGAATCCGGGTCCGACCGATTAACCGATTAACGAATTAACCAGAAGCGAGCGACGAAGTCCTGCGAAGCCTTGGCGAAGCAGGAAGCGAGCGGACCCTTTTAACGAGGACCCTTGAATCGCTAGACTGACTCAGCATGTATAAACTGTTCCTCTGCCTTCGCTACCTCCGCCGGCGGTATATCGCGCTGGTCGCCATTACTGGCATGGCGCTGTGCGTGTTCATGGTGCTGGTGGTGGTCAGCGTGTTCAACGGCTTTCTCGATGCCGTGGAGAACGCCGCCCGCGGCATGATGGGCGATGTGATCGTCGAGAGTCCTTACGGCGGGCTGCCGCGGTACGAGCACCTGATGGAGGAGTTGCGCACACTGCCGGAGGCCACGGCCGAAACGCCGGTGATTTACGCCTACGGGCTGCTGCGCGTCGGACCCACGTTCACGCATTTTGTGCGCGTGGTGGGGCTGCGGCTGCCGGAGGCGACGCGCGTCAGTTCGTTTGGGGAGGGGCTCTGGCCGCCGGAATTGAAGCAGCACCCGCGGTTTGAGCCATCGCCCGAAATGCTGGCGGGGCTGCGGGAGCGGCGCGAGCGCCAGCAGGCGCTCGTGGACAGCGAAATCGCCGAAGCGACGAACCGGCTGGCCCAGTTCCAGGCCTTGCCGCCCAGCACGCAACGGGCCGAGCAGATCGCCGCGGCCGAGCAGCGGCTGGATGAACTGAAACGATTGCGAAAGTCGATGCCTGTCTTTCTCGACTACGATCCCAACCTGCCGCGGATCATTTTCGGAGTCGATATTCCCGGCACGACCGAGCGCGACTCGCTCACCGGCGCGTACACCCGGAAGATGCCGGTGGGCCGCCAGGTCCGCCTGACATTGCTGCCCATCGCCCGCGGCCTCAGCGTGCTGACGCAGCCGGTGGACAAGAACTTCACGTACATCGGCGATGACCGGCTGGGCATTTATGGCATCGACAACCTGCACGTGTACATCGAGTTCGACGTGCTCCAGAAACTGGTCGACATGAACGCCAAGGAGGCCGCCGACGGCGGCGAGGGTGAGCCGGCGCTCTGTTCGCAGGTGCAGGTGAAGCTGGCGCCGGCGTACCTGGGGCTTGTGGCCGCACCGGCCACGGACGGATCCTCTGCCGCCGGCCTGCTGGTGCGCCAGGTAGTGAAGGATTCGCCGGCCGACAAGGCGGGTCTCCGGGAAGGCGACCGCGTCCTGGCGGCGGATGGGCATCCCCTCCACGCGATCGAGGACCTGCGGCGGGTGTTGACCGGCGGCCGCGAGCCGACGGCCACATCCAGCGCGGCCTCGCAGCCCGCCAGCGGGCAGAACCCGCCGCCTCTGCCCGCCAAGCACGCCGGCAGCGAACTGCGATTGACGATCCTGCGCGATGGCGCGCAGCAGACCCTGAACGTACGGCTCGCCGACCAGCGCGAGGCGTTAGAGGCGGTCAAGGCCGCGTACGCGCTGTTCCAGGCGAATTTCCCCGATGCGCCAGCGGCGGATGAGGCCTCGATCCAGACGTGGGAACAGAAGCAGGAGTCCTTCGTCGGGCCCATCGAAAAGCAGCGGACGCTGACGGTGATCATGTTCTCCATCATCTCCATGGTGGCGGTGGTGCTGGTGTTCGCCATCTTCTACATGATGGTCGTGCAGCGGACGCGGGATGTGGGCGTCATCAAAAGCATCGGCGGCACCAGCGCGGGCGTGGCGGGCATTTACCTGCTGTATGGCTGCGCCATCGGGCTGGTGGGCAGCGCCGCCGGGGCCATCGGCGGCTGCGTGTTCGTGCACTACATCAACCAGGTGCACGATTGGGTCGGGCGGACGTTCCACTACGTGGTTTTCAACAAGGAAGCCTACCTGTTCGACACGATCCCCAACCAGGTGCAGCCCGTCGTGGTGGCGTGGGTGATCATCGGGGCCATCCTGGCGGGGCTGCTGGGGGCGATTTTGCCGGCTCTGCGGGCCGCGCGGATGCAGCCGGTGGAGGCCCTGCGCTATGAGTGATGCCATGATCAGCGTGGCCGGCCTGCACAAGAGCTACCGCATGGGCCGCGTGGACCTGCACGTGCTGCGCGGCGTCAGCTTCGCCGTCGCACGCGGGGAATTCGTCTCCATCGTCGGCGCCTCGGGCAGCGGCAAGAGCACGCTGCTGCACCTGATGGGCCTCTTAGACCGGCCGGATAAAGGCACCGTTCACGTCGACGGCCGCGACACCAGCCGGCTGGGCGCTGGCGGCCGCACGAGGATGCGGAGGGACGACATCGGGTTTGTCTTCCAGTTCTACCATCTGCTGCCCGAGCTGAACGTGCTGGAAAACGTGCAGATCGCGCAGATGACCGGACCCGGCCTGGTGCGCTGGCTGGGCCAGCGCCGCCAGGCGCGCCAGCGCGCCGATGAGATTCTCGACCGCGTGGGGCTCTCGGGCCGGCTCAAGCACCGGCCCAGCGAGCTATCGGGCGGGGAGCGCCAGCGCGTGGCCCTGGCCCGCGCCCTGGTCAACGCCCCCAAGGTGCTCCTGGCCGATGAACCCACGGGCAACCTCGACCGGCGCACGGGCGGGGAGATCCTCGAGGTGATCAAGAGCTTCAACCGCGATGTCAAACAGACGCTGGTCATGGTCACGCACGATCCCGAGCTGGCGGCCATGGCCAATCGCGTGGTGCACCTAGTGGATGGGAAACTGAAGTGAGAAGACAGGCTGTAGGCTTTAGGCTGTAGGCTGTAGGCTGTAGAAGAGCCGGACCCGGAACAGACGTGTTCCTGTTCTTCCTCCGGCCGTTCCTACAGCCTAAAGCCTACAGCCTACAGTCTTCCTGAAAAGGCAGACCGCCGATACGATGAGTACCGCCCAACGTAAGGGCGCGTGATGATCGGGAGAGACGGACGATGAAAATCTGGCTGAACGACAAGCTGGTCGAAAGGGAACAGGCCGGCATCGACGTGTTCGACCACGGTCTGCTGTATGGCGATGGCGTGTTCGAGGGCATCCGCGTGTACGGCGGGCGGATCTTCAAGTGCCAGCGCCACCTGGAGCGGCTGGAGGCCGGGGCCCGCGCCATTCGGCTGCCCATGCCATATGACAGGGCCCAGCTCACCGAGGCCATGAAGGCGGCGGTCAGCGCCAATGCCATCGGCGATGGGTACATTCGCCTGGTGGTCACGCGCGGCAAGGGCTCGCTGGGGCTCAACCCCTTCACCTGCGAGCGGCCCAATGTGTTCATCATCGCCGACACGATCCAGCTTTACCCGGCCGAGCTGTACGAGACGGGCCTGCGCGTGATCATCGCCTCGACCGTGCGCAATAACCCCAACGCGCTGAGTCCGCGGATCAAGAGCCTCAACTACCTCAACAATATCCTGGCGAAGATCGAGGCCATCGACGCCGACGTGCCCGAGGCGATCATGCTCAACACCGCCGGCCTGGTGGCCGAGGCGACCGGGGACAACGTGTTCATCATCCGCCGCGGCGAGGTGGTCACCCCGCCCCTGAACGCGGGCGTGCTGGGCGGCGTCACGCGCGAAGTGGTCATGGACCTGGGCCGCGAGGCGGGCCTGTGCGTGTCGGAGGCGGAAGTCAGCCGCTACGACCTGTACACGTGCGAGGAATGCTTCCTGACCGGCACGGCCGCCGAGGTGGTGCCCGTGACGGCGGTGGACAATCGCACTATCGGCGATGGCAAGCCCGGCCGCATCACCCGGCAGTTGATGGCGGCGTTCAAAATCAAGGTGCGGCAAGAAGCATAAGGCGTTGGCTACTTCCGCAGCCAGCCATCAATCGCGGCGGCGACCTGGCGCCCTTCCTGGATGGCGCGGACCACCAGCGAGGCGCCCAGGGCGGCATCGCCGGCGGTGAAAATGCCCGGTTCGCTGGTGTGGTAGTCGCTGGTGGCGATGTTGCCGCGGGCATCCAGTTTGAGCCCCAGCGCCGAAACCAGCGGGCTGTGGGTTACGTGGACGAAGCCCATGGCGATGAGCACCAGTTCGGCGGGCAGCACAAATTCGCTGCCGGGCACTTCGCGCATGGCAAAGCGGCCGTTTTCGTTGCGCCACTCCACTTCGATGCCGTGCAGTTCGGTCACGCGGCCGTCCGAACCGGCCAGGCGCTTGGTGAGCACCGACCAGCGGCGCTCGCAGCCTTCCTCGTGGCTGCTGGAGGTTCGCAAAATGCGCGGCCACTGCGGCCAGGGGGTCTCCACATTGAAGCCCTCGGGCGGCTTGGGCAGGATCTCGATGAGCGCCACCTGGCGCGCGCCCTGGCGGATGGCGGTGCCCGCGCAGTCGCTGCCGGTGTCGCCGCCGCCGACCACGACGACGGCTTTGCCTTCGGCGCTGATGCGCGTCTCGCCGGCCGTCAGACCCTCGCCGGCATTGAGCCGGTTCTGCTGGCGCAGGAAGTCCATGGCCAGGTGCACGCCGGCCAGATCGCGGCCGGTCACCTCCAGCTCGCGCGGCTGGCCGGCGCCCAGGACCAGGCAGACCGCGTCGAAGTGGCTGCGAATATACCGGATGGACAGGTCCTGCCCGATCGTCACGCCGGTCTCGAAGCGCACGCCCTCGCCGGTGAGCTGCTCGAGCCGGCGGTCGAGGATGTGCTTTTCCAGCTTGAAGTCGGGAATGCCGTAGCGAAGGATGCCGCCGGGTCGGTGGTCTTTTTCGAAGACGACCACATCGTGCCCGGCCCGCGCCAGTTGCTGGGCGCCCGCCAGGCCCGCCGGCCCCGAGCCGACCACGGCCACCCGCCTTCCGGTGCGGACCAGCGGCGACTGCGGGCGGATCCAGCCCTGCTCGAAACCGCGCTCGGCCACCTGCAGTTCGATGTGCTTGACCAGCACAGGCGCACCGCCCAGGTTCAGCGTGCAGGCGGCCTCGCACAGGGCGGGGCAGATGCGGCCGGTGATCTCGGGAAAATTGTTCGTGGCGTGCAGCACATCGCACGCCTCGCGCCAGCGGTTGTTGTAGACCAGGTCGTTGAATTCGGGAATGCGATTGGCCAGCGGGCAGCCCACGCCGTGGCAGAAGGGCACGCCGCAGTCCATGCAGCGGGCCGCCTGGCGGAGCATCTCCTCCATCGGCAGCGGCAGGTCCACCTCGTGGAAATCGCCGATGCGCTCGGCGATGGGGCGATGCGGCGCCTCGCGGCGGTCGAATTCCTGGAAGCCGGTGGGCTTACCCATGGAACACCTCCTCCGTCGCCGGGGAGTAATCGGCGGAGGCCCGCTCGTTCTCGCGGAGGCGGCTGAGCGACTTGGCGTAGTCCAGCGGCATGACCTTCACGAACCGGCCGACCATGTCGCGCCAGCGCTCCAGGATGCGCTTGGCCCGATCGGAGGCGGTCCAGAAATAATGTTGTTCGATGAGCCGCCGCAGCCGGTCGGTGTCCTCGCTGCGGTAGACGCTTTCCAGTTCCACCATGTCCAGGTTGCACAGCGTGTCGAAGAGCTGATGCTCATCGAGCACGTAGGCGATTCCGCCGGACATGCCCGCGGCGAAATTGCGGCCGGTACTCCCCAGCACGACCACCAGGCCACCTGTCATGTACTCGCAGCCGTGATCGCCCACGCCCTCGACGACGGCCGTGGCCCCGCTGTTGCGGACGGCGAAGCGCTCCCCGGCCACGCCATTGATGAAAATCTCGCCGGCGGTCGCGCCGTACAGGATCGTGTTGCCGGCGATGATATTCTCGTGCGCCTCCAGGCGCGATTCGGCCGGCAGGCTGATGGCGATCCTGCCGCCGGAGAGGCCTTTGCCGACGTAGTCGTTGGCCTCGCCAATCAGTTTGATCGTCACGCCCGGGCACAGGAAGGCGCCCAGGCTCTGGCCCGCCGAGCCGCGCAGCGTGATTTCGATCGTGCCGTCGGCCAGACCCTTGGCGCCATATTTGGCGACAATCCGATTAGACAGGATCGTGCCGACCGTGCGATTGACGTTGCGAATGGGCAGCTCGAGCTTCACCTTCTCGCCACGTTCTATGGCGGGGCCGGCCAGCTCGATGATCTTCCAGTCCATGTGGTCGCCGTGGCGATCCGATTGCGGCCGCACGCGCCGGATGGCCCGCTTGCCGCCGCCGGTGTCGGGCGTGGCGAACAGGAGGCTGAAATCCAGGCCGCGGGCCTTGAAATGGTCCACGGCCCCCGCCACGCGCAGGCGATCGACCCGGCCGACCATCTCGTCGAACGTGCGGAAGCCAAGCGAGGCCATCAGCTCGCGAACCTCCTGGGCCACGAAAAGCAGGTAGCGCGTGAGGTACTCGGGCTTACCTGCGAAGCGCTTGCGCAACTCGGGGTCCTGCGTGGCGATGCCCACCGGGCAGGTGCCGTGGTGGCACTTGCGGACCAGCAGGCAGCCCAGGGTCACCAGCGCCGCCGTGCCGAAGCCGAAACGCTCGGCGCCCAGAAGCGCGCCGATCACGACATCGCGGCCGGTCTTCAGTTGCCCATCCACCTGCACCAGGATGCGGTCTCGCAGGCCGTTGAGTACCAGGGTCTGCTGCGTCTCGGCCAACCCCAGCTCCCAGGGCACGCCGGCATGCTTGATGGAGGACAGCGGACTGGCGCCTGTGCCGCCATCGTGGCCGGAGATGAGCACCTCATCGGCGTTGGCCTTGGCCACGCCGGCGGCCACCGGCCCGACGCCCACCTCGGCCACCAGCTTGACGGACACCAGCACGCCGGGGTTGGCGCACTTCAGGTCGTAGATGAGCTGCGCCAGGTCCTCGATCGAATAAATATCGTGGTGCGGCGGCGGGGAAATCAGGGATACGCCGGGCGATGAATGCCGCAGCCGGGCGATCTCCTCGGTCACCTTGGCGCCGGGCAATTGCCCGCCTTCGCCGGGCTTGGCGCCCTGGGCCATCTTGATCTGGAGCATCTTGGCGTGGGCCAGATACTCCATCGTCACGCCAAAGCGCGCGCTGGCCACCTGCTTAATGCCGCAGTTGGCCGAATCGCCGTTGGCTCGCACCTGGTAGCGGGCCGGGTCTTCCCCGCCCTCGCCGGTGTTGGAAAACGTGCCCAGGCGGTTCATGGCGATGGCCATGGTCTCGTGCGCCTCGGAGGAGATCGACCCGTGCGACATGGCGCCGGTGTAGAAGCGCTTCACGATCGACTCGGCCGGCTCGACCTCCTCCAGCCCCACCGGGGCACTCTCGGTGAGTTCAAACAGGCCGCGGAGCGTGCAGAGCTGGCGCGAGCGGTCGTTCACGAGCGCGGAAAACTCGCGGTACAGCTTCACGTCGTTTTCGCGCACGGACCGCTGCAGCGCCGTGATCGACTGCGGGTTCCACATGTGCTGCTCGCCATCCGCGCGGAAGTGGTACTCCCCGCCGAAAGGCAGCTCCAACTCGCCGGCCTGGCGCAGGCGATACGCGTCGGCCGTCCGGCCGAGCGCCTCGCGGGCGATCTGCTCCAGGCCCACCCCGCCGATTCGCGAGGGCGTATCGAGGAAATACGCATCAATCACCTCGCGGTTGATGCCGATGGCCTCGAAGATCTGCGCTGAGCGATAGCTCCGCAGCGTCGAGATGCCCATCTTGCTCATCGTCTTGAGCAGGCCCTTCTTGATGGCGGTGACGTAATTGTCGATCACCTGCTCCATCTCCATCCGCTCGGGAATCTCGCCCGTGCGGCGGAGTTCCCCAAGCACCTCCATCGCCAGGTAGGGGTTGATGGCGTTGGCGCCGTAGCCCAGCAGCAGGCAGTAGTGCATCACCTCGCGGGCCTCGCCGGTCTCCAGGATGATGCCGGCCTCGCCGCGCTGGTTGCGGTCCAAGAGGGCATGGTGCAGCGCCGAGCAGGCCAGCAGGCTGGGGATCGGCGCCTTATCGGGCCCGCAACCGCGGTCCGAAAGAATCAGCAACGACGCGCCGGCGGCCAGCGCCTGCTGGACGGCGGCCAGCATGTTTTCCAACCCGTGCGCCAGGGCCGCCGCCGGGTCGGCCGCATGCGCATCAAAGAGCATCGGCACCGTGGCCGTGCGGAAGTCATCGCGCCGCACCGAGCGCAGGCGGTCGATATCCTCGTTGGTCAAAATGGGATGGGGCAGCTTGAGCTGCCGGCAGTGCTCGGGGGTCTCCGACAGGATGTTCCGCCGCTTGCCCGCCCAGGTCATCAGCGACATGACCAACCCCTCGCGCAGCGGGTCGATGGGCGGGTTGGTCACCTGGGCGAAGCGCTGCTTGAAATAGTCGAACAGCAGCCGCGGCCGCGTGGACAGCACCGCCAGCGGCGTATCGGTGCCCATGGAGCCGATGGGCTCCTGGGCGTTGAGGGCCATGGGCGCCAGCACCATTCGCAGCTCTTCCCGCGAGAAGCCAAAGGCCCGCATTCGCTGGGTGAGCGTCCGGGGGTCGCTGGGGGTCGGATGCACCGTGGAGAACAGCCCGCGCAGCTCGATGCGGTTTTCCTCCGCCCAGCGGCGGTACGGCTTGCGGCGGGCGATCTTGCTCTTGATCTCGTTGTCGGTGATGAAGCGGCCATCCTGAATGTCCACCAGGAACATGCGGCCCGGCTGAAGCCGGCCTTTCTGCTGGATCTTCTCCGGCGGGAACTCCACCACGCCCGCCTCGCTGCCCAGCACCACCTGGCCGTCGGTGGTGATGGTGTACCGGGCCGGGCGCAGGCCGTTGCGGTCCAGCGTGCCGCCGACAAAGCGCCCATCCGTCACCACGATGGCCGCCGGCCCATCCCACGGCTCCATGATGGCCGCGTGGTATTCGTAAAAGGACCGCTTGTCGGTCGACATGTGGTACTTGGGGCCAAAGGCCTCGGGCACCATCATCATCAACGCGTGCGGCAGCGACCGGCCGGCCCGCACCAGCAGCTCCAGGCAGTTGTCAAACTGGGCCGAATCGCTGGAGCCTTCCGTCAAGACGGGCGACAGGTCCGACAGGTCCTCGCCCAGAAGCGGACAGGCCAACCGCCGCTCGCGGGCCCGCATGCGGTTGCGGTTGCCGCTTAAGGTGTTGATCTCGCCGTTGTGGGCGATCATGCGGAACGGCTGCGCCAGCCGCCAGTTGGGGAACGTGTTGGTGCTGTACCGCTGGTGCACCAGGCACAACGCCGAGGTGAGCTTCGGGTCCGACAGATCCGCGTCGTAATACTCGAAGAGCTGGCGGGCGAAGAACATGCCCTTATAGACCACTGTGCGGCAGCTCATGCTGGACACGTAAAAATCGCTGGCCCGGCGGCCGAATTTCTCACGCACCAGCCGCTCGGCCCGCTTTCGGGCCATGAACAGCCGGCGTTCCAGGACCTCGCCCATCATGCCGCCGCCGGCGATAAAGGCCTGGCGCACGGCCGGCTCGGCGGCCTTGGCCAGCTCGCCCAGGCAGCAGTTGTTGCCCGGCACATCGCGCCAGCCGATCAGCTCCATGCCATAGTGGCGGATCGCCTCGGCAAACAGGCCCTCGCACGCCTCGCGCAGCTCGCGGTCATCGCGCGGGCCGAACACCGCCGCCACGCCGTAATGGTCCGGCGGCGGCAGCTTGAGGCCGAGGCGGTCGGCCTCGCGGCCGAAAAAGTCGTGGCACAGGTGCAGCAGAATGCCCGCCCCATCGCCGGTGGTCTCATCGGCCCCGGCGGCGCCGCGGTGGTGCAGGTTCAAGAGCACCTGCTTGCCCAGCTCGATGACCGAGCGGTCCGAGCGGCCGGAGATATTCACCACCGCTCCGACGCCGCAGGCATCGTGCTCAAATGCAGGGTCGTACAGCCCCTGCGCTTCTGTCGGATATAAACCCATTATCTCAGCCTTCTTGCCTCTTGCGGCCATCACTCTACGACCGCGCGGGCAACCTGTATCTTTCATCGTTCGGATGAACCTTGGAGTGTACAAAATGGCGCGGGCAGATCAAAGGTTGTTCGGGAGGATATGCGCCTGCAGGCAGCGTGGTGGCGGGGGTAAGGGTGTCGTAAGGGTTCAACTGTCCGTTACGGACAGTTGGGCAGAAGCTCAGGTGTCCGTTACGGACACGTGGTCAGGTGGATTCAGGTATGCGCCGCGCACACGTGGTCAGAAAGGTCAACTGTGCGCCGCGCACAGTTGAAAAGACTTAAGTGTTACACTCTTCATGCTCAGCATGACAAATGTAACACTTAAATCAAGACCTGCTCTCTTCACGTGGTCGAATCGACCACGTGCCGGGGGTGGCGGCCACGTTTCACGTGGTCAAGTTGACCACCTGAGCCCGGTACTGTGGCCTTGTCCCGGGCGACAATGAGCGCTTGACAGCGCCCGCGGCGGCCGGTAGGCTTTCCTACTTTCCCTCAGCGTTTGCGCGGCCGTACGACCGGGAAGAGTGGAATCCGCCGCGTGATCATGGCAGACAAAGGAGCCAACAATGGCAGTCAACGTAGGCATTAACGGGTTCGGGCGTATCGGCCGGCTGGCATTTCGGGCCATGATGGAGCGGCCGGACCGCTTCAACATCGTTTCCATCAACGACCTGTCGGACGCCGATATCCTGGCATACCTGCTGAAGTACGACTCGGTGCAGGGCCGTTTCCCGGGCAAAGTGGTGGCCAAGCAGAGCGCCTTCATCGTCAACGGCAAGGAAATCGCCATCACCGCCGAGCGGGACCCCGCCAAACTGGGTTGGGGCGCCAAGGGCGCCCAGGTGGTGCTGGAGTCCACCGGCGTGTTCACCGGCCGCGCCAAAGAAGGCAAGGGCGGCTACGACAGCCACCTGGTGGCCGGGGCCAAGAAAGTGGTCCTGTCCGCCCCCGCCAAGGATGCGGTCGATGCCACCATCGTGCTGGGCGTCAACGAAGGCATGCTGAAGCCCGAGCACAAGTGCATTTCCAACGCGAGCTGCACGACTAACAGCCTGGCCCCCGTGATGAAGGTGGTGCACGAGCGGTTCGGCATTCAGCGCGGCATGATGACCACGATTCACGCCTACACGGGCGACCAGCAGCTCGTGGACACGATCCACAAGAGCAAGACCCGGGCCCGCGCCGCCGCCTTGAACACCGTGCCCACGACCACCGGCGCGGCCAAGGCCATCGGCCAGGTGCTGCCGGAGCTGAAGGGCAAGATGGACGGCATCGCGTTCCGTGTGCCGGTGGCCGCCGGGTCGCTCACCGATGTGACGCTTGTGGTGGACAAGACCACCAGCATTGAAGAGATCAACGAGGCGGTCAAGGCCGCGGCCGAGGGCCCGATGAAGGGCATTATCGAATACGTGACCGACCCGATCGTCTCTTCCGACGTGATCCACAACCCGCACTCGAGCATCTTCGACTCCAACAACACCATGGTCATCGGCAACATGATCAAGGTGACCATGTGGTACGACAACGAGTGGGGCTATAGCTGCCGGACGGCCGACCTGATCGAGCTGGCCAGCAAGATCTGACCCTCTAGTGGGTTGGTACGGAAGCGAGATAAGCGCCGGCGGGTCTGCCCTGGGGGTGGACCCGCCGTTGTGTAGGAATTGCAAATTGCAGAATTGCAAATTGCAAATTGAAGAAGGTCCGGTGGCGTTTTAAGAGGAGATAGCGCCATATGACACCGGAGGAATTGCGGGCCAGGACGAAGAAGTTCAGCCTGCGAGTCATTCGGCTGGTCAACGCGCTGTCGGCAGGGCGCGTGGGGAACACGCTTGGGCATCAGTTCCTTCGTTCCGCCACGAGCGTCGCGGCCAACTACCGGGCCGCTTGCCGGGCCAGGACGCATCCGGAGTTCATCGCGAAAATAGGCTTGGTGGAAGAAGAGGCCGACGAGACACTGTTCTGGATCGAAATGGTTTCAGACGCTGGTCTCGTCAAGGCTGGCAAAGTGGAAGGTTTGCTGCAGGAGGCAAAGGAAATCCTCGCCATCGTCACCGCCTCGCGCAAAACGGCCAAGTTTGCGCGCGTCGGGGCCGGAAAGAATGGCTGAGGCATCAGGATCGTCAGTTGAGAACTGGCTGAGACATCAGGAATCTTCAATTTGCAATTGGCAATTGGCAATTTGCAATCCACTAAGGAGCTCCGGGGTATGGCAACCAAGACAATCGCTGACATCGACGTTCGCGGCAAGAAAGTCGTGGTTCGTGTCGACTTCAACGTTCCCCTGGCGGATGGCAAGGTCTCCAACGACCGCCGCATCGTCATGGCGCTGCCGACGATCCGGCAGTTGCTGGACAAAGGGGCTGCGCTGGTGCTGATCAGCCACCTGGGACGACCCAGCGGCAAGGGCTTTGAGCCGAAGTTCTCGCTCAAGCCGGTGGCCGATAAGCTGACCGAACTGCTGGGTACTAAACCGGTCAAGATGGGCGACAAGGATGTGGGCGGCCCCGCCGACCAGAAGACCGCCGCGGCGTTGAAGGCAGGCGAGGTGCTGCTGCTGGAAAACGTCCGCTTCAACGCGGGCGAGGACATCTCCGACAAGGCCAGGCAGAATCCCGACGGCAAGCTGACCGCCGAGCAGCAGGCCGTGCAGCAGGATCTCACGGACCGGCTGGCCAAGCTGGGCGACGTGTATGTCAACGATGCGTTCGGCACCTGCCACCGCAAACACGTCAGCATGTACGGCCTGGCCAAGGCCATCCAGGCTAAGGGCGGGGCGGCCGTGGCGGGCCTCCTGGTCGAGAAGGAAATCAAGTACCTGCACGATGCCGTCGACACGCCGCGCCGCCCGTTCGTGGCCATCCTGGGCGGGGCGAAGGTCTCCGACAAGATCAAGCTCATCTCGGCCCTGCTGGGCAAGGTGGACAAGGTGCTCATCGGCGGCGCCATGGCGTACACGCTCTTGAAAGCCAAGGGCGTCAAGGTGGGCAAGAGCCTCGTCGAGGCCGACCAGGTGGCGCCGATGACCAAGCTGCTGGCGGAGGCGAAGGACAAGATCGTGCTGCCGGTCGACCACGTGGCCACCGACAACTTCGAGTCCGGCAAACCGCAGAGCATCGCCGATGTGAACATCCCCGACGGCCTGATGGGCATGGATATCGGCGCCAAAACCATCGCCGCGTTCGGCCGCGAAATCGCCAAGGCCAAGACTATTATTTGGAACGGGCCGATGGGCGTCTTTGAGAAACCCGCGTACGCCGCGGGCACCCAGGCGATCGCCCAGGCCACGGCCGATGCGACGGGCAAGGGCGCCGTCAGCGTGATCGGCGGCGGCGACTCGGCGGCGGCCGTGGAAGAGATGGGGCTCGATGAGAAAATGACGCACGTGTCCACCGGCGGCGGAGCGTCCTTGACCTATCTGGAAGGCAAGGCGATGCCGCCGCTGGAAGTGCTGGATAAGAAATGATGAAGGTAAGTCGAGTCCTCAATTTTCAATTTACCGGCCCTGGAAGCCGGGCAATTCGAGAATGGGCGTTGTTCCCCAAATTTGAAATTTGAAATTGGAAATTTGAAATCGCTATGGGAGATGCAAACGTCAATCCGTGGCAAACCTTCGCCGGGGCGCCCCTGGTGGCCCCCTCGCTGCTGGCGTGCGATTTTATGCGCATGGGCGAGCAGATCGCCCAGGTGGAGGCCGCCGGGGCCAGGTTGCTGCACGCGGACATCATGGATGGGCATTTCGTGCCCAACCTGGCCTTGAGCCCGGGCCTTGTCGCCAGCGTCCGCAAGGCGACGGACCTGTTCATCGACGTTCACCTGATGGTGACCGACCCGCTGTTCTTCGTCGAGCCGTTCCTGGCGGCCGGGGCCAGCAGCATCACGTTTCACGTGGAGGCCCAGAGCGAGCCGCAGGAAGTGATCGGCCGATTGCGCCAGGCCGGCGCGGGCGTGGGCATCGTTGTGCGGCCGCGCACGCCGGCCAGAACCATCACCAACCTGGCCGAGCAGGTGGACCTGGTGCTGATCATGACGGTCGAGCCGGGCTTCGGCGGGCAGAAGTTCATGGAGGACCAGATCGACAAAATTCGCGCGGTGCGCGACATGGTCGGCCCCGCGGTGCGCGTGGAGGTCGATGGCGGCATCAATGTCGAGACCGGCCGCCGCTGCCGCACCGCCGGAGCCGATACGTTTGTGGCCGGCGTGAATATCTTCCAGGCCCCGGATGTGAAGAAGGCATTTCGGGAATTGCAGCAGGCGGTCCAAACGGCATGAGTCGCGCGGGCCAGACATTCCGGCCGGCGGGCACGCTGCGGTGGGCGGATAACGGCAAATTCCAAATACCAAATTCCAAATCCCAAACAAACTCCAAGCACCAAATTCCAAACATGAAACAGCTCCGCCTTCGGCCAGCCGCGTGCAAACGCCCGGGAGCCTTGGGATTTGGGATTTGGAGCCCTTCGGCGGTGAGCCGTTCGACGGTGAGCCGCTCACGGCCGAACCGCTCAGGGCGGTCGAACCGCTTGTTTGGAATTTGGAATTTGGGATTTGGGATTTCTTTTTCAGCGAGTCTATTGTCATTCTGAAGAGAAGAATCCCGTGGCCACAATCTACATCCTCCAGTCCGGCCGCACCGAATGGTCCGACGTCGGGCGCTTCGAGAGCACCGTCGGCGTGCCGCTGACCGAGGCGGGGGCGGCGGCAGTGCGCGAGATTCTGGAGGAGTTGCGCGGCCGCGGGATCGCCGCGGTATATTCTTCTTCTGAGCCGGCCGAATGCCAGACGGCCCAGATCGCCGCCGACCAACTGGCCGTCAAGCGGGTCTGCCGCGAGGAATTGCGCGATGTGGATTACGGCCTGTGGCAGGGCCTGCTGGTGGAAGAGGTGCGCCACCGCTATGCCAAGGCGTACCGCCAGTGGCGCGAAGCGCCGGCGGATGGCCGGCCGCCCGGCGGCGAGAGTTTCGCCGAGGCCCAGGAGCGGCTGGCCGAGGTCGTCGGCAGAATCGCCAAACGGCACAAGGACAAGAGCGGGCTGCTGGTGCTCAAGCCCATCGCGGCGGCGCTGCTGAAGTGCCGGCTGGCCGGCCAGGACCTCTCGACCATCTGGCAGCACGTGGAGTGGCCGGCGGCGTGGACGGCGTACAACATCAACGGCAGTCCCCCGGAGGGCAGCCCATGAGTTCCAGCGTGCCTTTTCCGCCCTTCAACTCCTTGCCCGGCGAGGGGCCGAGCATTCGCCCCAAGAAGCTCGATGTGCCCGCCGGGCTGTGGCTGCGCTGCCCCTCGTGCGAGGCCATGCTCTACCGCAAGGCCGTGGCGGCGAACCTGGAAGTGTGTCCGGAGTGCGACCACCACTTCCGCGTGGGCGCGCCCAGGCGCATCGAGCAACTGGTCGACCCGGGCAGCTTCGAGGAGCTGTACGCCGAGATCGCCCCGGCCGACCCGCTGGAGTTCCAGTGGGCGGGCAAGAGCTACGCCGATCGCATCGTCGCCGAACAGGACCGCACCGGTTCCATCGAGGCGGTGATGACGGGTGCGGCCTACATCAAGGGCCGGCGCGTCGCCCTGGCCGCCATGGACGGCGACTGGCTGATGGGCTCGCTGGGCAGCGTGGTGGGCGAGAAGCTCACGCGGCTCATCGAGCACGCCGCCGAATCGTCGCTGCCGCTGATCATCGTGTGCATGTCCGGCGGCGCCCGCATGCACGAAGGGGCGCTGAGCCTGATGCAGATGGCCAAGACCTCCGCCGCCCTGGCCAGGTACGACGAGGCGGGCGGGCTGTATATCGCGGTGCTGGCCAACCCGACCACCGGCGGCACGACCGCCAGCTTCGCCATGCTGGGCGACATCATCCTGGCCGAGCCCGCGGCGCTGATCGGCTTTGCCGGCCAGCGCGTCATCGCCAATACCATCAAGGCCGAGCTGCCCGAGGGTTTCCAACGCGCCGAGTTCCTCGCCAAGCACGGCTACATTGATCGCGTGGTCAGCCGGCACGAGCTGCGAAACGAGATCGCGAGGATAATTGATTACTGCGGAAAGTAGCTCCCGCTTCTTGGTAATGCCGCCGCGTGGCCGTGCCGATCAAGGCGATGTGAGACGGCAGGCGGATACCATCTTCGTGGCCCCCAAGTTCTCCGACCGTGCCTCTGCGCCGATCGCGCGCAAGGCCTTTGCAGGACCGGCCACGGCCACGCCGGCGACGCCGGTCATCGCGACCGGCAAACCCGCCGGCAAGGGCCGCCGCGTGGCCCGGTTCTTCTGCGGCGCGTTGATCCTCTGGACCGCGGGGCTGACTCTGTTTTCGCTGGAGGCGCCGGAGCTGCCCGGCAGCGTGCAAGTGCCGCTGGGCTCGCTCAATGCGATTGCCATCGGGCCGCACGGCCAGCTTTACGTGGGCAGCGGCACGTACGGGCGGGTGAACATCTATGATGGCGCCGGCAAGTTTATCACCGCTGTGGCCGCACCGGGCCGGCCGTTCCGGATGCTGGTCAACAGCGATGGCCGGCTGTACCTGGGATACTGGGGGCTGTCGCGGAGCCTGTCGGTGTTCACGGCCGACGGCGAGCCGGTGTGCAAACGGATCATGACGCTGGAGGAGCACGAGTGGCTGTTTTCCAATCCTCCCGCGCGACATGCACGCGATGGCCAAGGCAATCTGTACGAGTTGGAAGGCCTCTGGGGCGTGAGCGCCGGCGTGGTCTCTAAGAGCGGCGGCCAGAGCCGCCAGATTGTCAGCCAGGGCTGGGGATCGGCGTTATGCCAGATGCCCCTGCCGGCGCTGCTCTACGGGGTGGCCGGGGCGATCGCGCTGATCTGCCTTCGGCGGCGGCGCTCGAAAGAGCCTGTCCCTCAAGCGGCCGCCGCGGCGGCGCAGAGAGTCCGTTGGAACGATGACAAGCTTATCGATCGTCGGAAATTCAATCGATAATCGGCCGCGGGGCAATGGCCGTAAGAAGAAAAAGACAGACACAAAGATCACAAAGACCACGAAGAACACAAAGACAGAAAGAATTTCAAAAGCCAAAGACAGGGATGAATGCGTCTTCTTCGGCCTTTGATCTAGAGCACTTTTGCTTTTCTTGTAGCGGTCGAAAGGCCTAAAAATGACTGTTTTTAGGCCATTTCCAGCAANNCACGATTTGTTAACCTGCTCTAGTTCTCTCTTCTTCGTGTCCTTTGTGATCTTCGTGTTCTTCGTGTCTGCCGTTTTTTGCAAACATGCCTTCGGCGAGTGGACCTACTCCGATCCTTCCGACGGCTTCACATCCGGCTGGCTCTTGGGTTTTCGCGGGCGTTTGGCCGTCTTCTTTCGGGCCGTTGTGCCCGCCGGGGTGCCGCGACGGCGCCGCGGTTTCTTGGCCGGCGGGGCCGCTTCGCCTGCGGTCGCGGCTTCCTTGGACGGTTTAGCCGCCTGCGGCTCGGCGGAACGCGGCAGGTCCACCTGCACGGCCGCCGGTTCGCGTTCTACCGGCTTTTCGGCCAGGGCTGAGGGCTTGGCGAGGGCTGTTTTTTCGGCCGTCGCCGCGGGCTTCGACAGGCGCGCCGGCATCGACAGACTGGCGGGACCTCGCCCTGGCGCGGGCTGTCCTGGCTGCATCGGAGCAGCGCCACCTTTGCCGCGCCGACGGCGCCGATGGCGGCGACGCCCGCCTTCACCCGGCGCTTGAGGGGCCTGGCCCTGCGGCCTTCCCGCCGCGACGGCGGCGGCTTCGCCCTGTGCGCTCTGGGTCGGCTCGACCGCTCTTTCGGCTGCTTCAGCGGCTGGCGGCATGACAGGAGCCGGGCCAGCGGCCGCCTGCTCCTCGACGGGCGACCACCGGACCACGCCGGCCGCCTGTCCAACGGGCGCCGGCGGCTGCGCCGGCGCACCGGGCTGACCGTGGCGGCGATGCTTGCGGCCGCCGCGCCGGCGGCGATGCCGCTTGTGCCCCGGGCCTTCGCCCAGGGCGCCGGCGGGCATGGCGCCGGGCGCCACGGGCACGCCGGCGGCCACCGCGATGATGGAGGGCTGTACCGCGGGCGCGGCCGGCACTTCGGGTTCCTCGGGCGGCTCGGGGGTGGCGAAGTCGCCTTCGCCGCCCTCTTCCAGGCGCGTCTCTTCGAAAATTGCCTCGCGCTCGGCGGCCACGGCGGCGGCCGTCTCGGCCGACGGTTCGGCCAGCATCGCGACGGGCTCGGGGGCCGCCCGCGCGGGCAGATCGCTCACATCGACCAGCTCTTCCGGCGTCAGCGGCTTGACGGCCGCGGGTCGGCCGCCGGAGCCGACGGCCGGCTGGGCCGCCCAGGGGATGACGCTGCCGCGGGCATCCAGGCACTCGAACACCGCCTCATCGCCCGCCAGGTCGATCCGGGCGTGAATGCGGATCCGCTTGGCCGCCCGCGCCTCCAGCCGTGAAAGCTGCGAGCGGCGCGTGTTGTTGATATGCTCGGCGACGCCCGGCGGCACGGACAAGTTGATCCGTGCGATGCGCTCGTCCGAGACGGCCATCTGCAGGTCGCGAATCACCGCCAGGGCCATCGACTCGTCGGACTTGATGAACCCCGCGGCCCGGCAGTGCGGGCACTCGCGGTAGATGCTGTGCTTGAGCGACGGCCGCACGCGCTGGCGGGTCATCTCGACGATGCAGAAGCGCGACATCTTCAGAATCTTCGTCCGCGCCCGGTCGCCCTTGATGGAGTCGCGCAGCACGCGCTCGATTTCCCGCAGGTGGCGCTCGGCCCGCATGTCGATGAAATCGATGGCGATCACGCCGCCCACATCGCGCAGGCGGAGCTGGCGGGCGATTTCCTTGGCGGCCACCAGGTTGGTGCGGTACGCGGTTTCCTCGGCATCGTTGGAGCTGCGGTTGCGCCCGCTGTTGACATCGACGGCCACCATGGCCTCAGCCTGGTCGATCACCAGCGAGCCGCCGGTGGGCAGTTCCACGCGCCGGGCGTACGTGCTCTCGATCTCGCGCTCCAGGTCGTAGCGGTGGAAGAGCGGCACGTTGCCGCTGTACAGCTTCACCTCGTTCTTGCCGCGCGGCATGACCACCTGGAGGAACTCGGCGATCTTGCGCACGGTGCGATCATCGTCGCAGACGATGCGGTGGATCTCGCTGGTGAACACATCGCGAATGGTGCGGATCACCAAGTCGCTTTCCTGGTACAGCTCGGCCGGGGCCTTGGTGGTCTTGAGCCGCTTATCCACGCTGCGCCACAGCCGCAGCAGGTAGTTCAGGTCCTGCTGGAGGTCCTTCTTGGCGCGGTCCATGCCGGCGGTGCGGACGATGAAGCCCATATCCTCCGGCGGCTTGATCTCGGTCAGGAGTTGGCGGAGCTTCTGCCGCTCCTCCTCATCCTCGATCTTGCGCGACACGCCGTGGCGGCGCATGCCGGGCATCATCACGACGAACCGGCCGGGAATGCTCAGGTACGTCGTGAGCGTCGGGCCCTTCGTGCCAATGCCTTCCTTGATGAGCTGCACCACCACTTCCTGGCCGCGGCGCAGGCACGCCTGGATGGGCGGGCGGCTCTTGCGGTCGCGCTTGCGGCCGACCTGCTCCACCTCGCGCTGGCCCTGCGGAAAATACTGCGGCAGCAGGTCCGAGATGTGCAGAAAGCCGTGTTTGGGGGCGCCGTAATCGATGAACGCCGCCTGGATGGAGGGCTCCACGTTCGTCACGCGGCCCTTGTAGATGTTGCCCACCTGGGAGCCGGCCGCCGAGCGCTCCATGTACAGCTCCTGGAGCACGCCATCCTCGACGACGGCGATGCGGCATTCTTCCCCCTCGGTCACATTGATCAGCATTTCTCTTGCCATAGTCACTCTTGCGTGCCGTCCGTCGCCCCACGGGCCGGGTCCTGCTCGCTTTGCCAGCGAATGGTTGTGCGCGTGATGCTCGCCCGCAGGGCGGCATCCAGGCCCACCAGGGCCAGCACTTCGTCCACTCGCGCCCAGACCTGCTGGCGGGGAGCCAGCGTGAAACTCAGCGTGCGGCCATCAAAGCTCAGCCGCATCACCAGCTCCCGCAGCTCGAGGCAGCGGGAGGGGTGTGCGCTAGCGCGACGGCCAGGGCTGGTTTGGGCCGGCGGGTTCTCCCGCCGTGTGCAGGGCCAGGTTGGCTCGGTTTCCAGTTCTCGGAGCCGCTGAGTCAGTCGCTCCGCTTGATCCGCCGGGATCGGCAACTCGTAGTCGGCCGATTCGGCCTGCGGCGCCCGCTTGTGGGCCAGGAGGGCCGAAGAGTCAATCTTCAGCCCCGCCGGCACTTGCGCCGCCAGCCGGGCGACCACCTGGTCGCTCTCGATCGGCTCGGCCAGCTCAAGCACCAGCAATTCCTGGCGGCCGGCGATGCCCACCGGGCGAGGCAGCGGCAGCGACAACCGGGGGCGCGGATTAAAGCCCCCCGAGTACGCCACCGGCAACCCGGCCCGCCTGGCAGCCCGCGCCATCAGTCGCATCGTGTCGTGGTGCGACAGGAACCTGGCCTCGGCGTCCACCGAAAACTGGATACCCAGTCGATTAGGCAACGGTACAGCAACTACTCCTTCCCTTGCGCTTGGCCGCAGCGACTCTTTCGCCGGCGGCTCCAGCAATGTCATTTCGTGCCCCGCAGGACGGTCCCGCGGGCGGCTTTGGACTTCGGGCTGGCCCGAAGTCCGCGGCCCTGTTCATCAGAACGCATCGGGCACCAGACGACGCGTCTGGTCCCGCAAATAGCTTGTCACCTGTTTATCCGAATCAAACGTCATGGCCTTGCGGGCGATCAGCATCGCCTGCTCCAGCGTGACCGAGCGGATGATCCGCTTGATTTCGGGAATCGCCGGCGGGGCGATGGAAAACACCCGCAGCCCCAGCCCCAGCAGCAGCAGCGTGAACTCCGGGTCCGAGGCGATTTCGCCGCACAGCGAAACGCTCACGTCGTGCCGCTGGCCGGCGCGGACGACATCCTTGATCAGCCGCAGCACGGCCGGGTGCGCCGCCGTGTACAGCGAGGCCACGCGCTCGTTGCCCCGGTCGACCGCCAGCGTGTACTGCACCAGGTCGTTGGTTCCAATGCTGAAGAAGTCCACTTCCCGGGCGAACGCATCGCACATCAGCGCCGCCGAGGGCACCTCGACCATCATGCCAATCGGCACGTCGGCCATGAACTCCACGCCCTCCTCTTCCAGGTCCTCGATGACGTCGCGGACGATCATCTTGGCCTGCCGCAGCTCCATCAGGTTGGTGATCAGCGGGAACAGCAGGCTGACCGGCCCGGTGAGGGCCGCGCGGAGCACCGCGCGGATCTGCGTCTTGAAGAGCGGGATATTCCGCAGGCAGTAGCGAATCGAGCGCAGGCCCAGCATCGGGTTGCGCTCGGGCACCAGCGCGCGGTCCTGCGTGTACTTGTCGGCCCCCAGGTCCAGCGTGCGGATGACTACGGGCCGTCCGGCCGCCAGGGCGATGGCCTGGCAATACGCGTCGTAATGCTGCTGCTCGGTGGGCTCGCTTTCCGAGCCCAGGTACAGATATTCGGTGCGGTACAGGCCGATGCCCGCGCCGCCTTTTTCCAGCACGGTGGCCGCTTCCTGGGGAAACTCGATGTTGCCCATCAGCGTGATTTCATGCCCATCGCGCGTGACGGCCGGCAGATCGCGCAGGGCCACGAGCTGCCGCTCCATCTCCGCCAGGCGGCGCACGTAGTGGCGGTGCTCGGCAATGGTCGCTTCATCCGGATCGATCACCACCACGCCGCGGTTCCCGTCGATGATGACCGTCTGGCCCGGCTGCACGGAGAGCGTGACATCCTTGAGGCCCACCACGGCCGGAATGCCCAGGGCGTGGGCGACGATGGCGGTGTGGCTGGTCCGCCCGCCGGCATCGGTGGCCAGGCCCAGCACATGGCTGCGATCGAGGCTGGCCGTCTGGCTGGGCGTCAGGTCGTGCGCCAGCAGCGCCACATCGCGATCCAGGTGGTCCAGCGTGGCGCGGCTCTGGCCGATGAGGTTCCGCAGCAGCCGCTTCTGGATGTCGTGCACATCCTTGACGCGCTCGGCCCAGAACTGCGGCATGTTCAGGTATTCCTTGGCGTAATCGCGAAAGACCGTGGCCACGGCGTGCTCGGCGGTGACCCCCTGGTCGCGCACCACGTCGCGGACGCGGCGGAGCATCACCTTGTCGTCGAGCATGCGCAGGTGGAAATCGAAGATGGCGGCCGTCTCATCGCCGATCTGGTCGGCCATGCGGTCGCGCAGCAGCACCACGTCGCGCTTGCTGTCGACGACGGCCTGGCGCAGGCGCTCCAGCTCGCCTTTGGCGGCGGCGGCATCGACGTGGCGCTCCGGGATGGGAAATTCCTCGGTGTCGAGCACGAAGGCGCGACAGATGACCACGCCGGGGGAAACCCCAATACCTTTCTTAATTTCCATCCGCTGCGGCCGGCCCGCAGGCCGGCTTCCGGGGGCCTGGCGTTATTCTTCGCCAAAGCCGCTGTTGATCAGGTCCTTCAGGGCCGCCACGGCCTCTTTGGCATTGGGGCCGCGGGCCCGCAGCCGCAGCCGCGTGCCACGCGTCGCCGCCAACTGCATCACGCTCATGATGCTCTTGGCGTCCATCTCCGTGTCGCCGTTGGCGACCGTGATGTTGCAGTCGAACCGGTTGGCCGTATCCACCAACTGCAATGCCGGCCGCGCGTGCAGGCCGTACTTGTTCACCACGGCGACTTCGTCCTGATACTCATCCACGCTGGTCACAAACTCATCCCAACTCATCGGCCTCTTGAATCAGGTCTACGATGGCCTGCTTGGTCTCGCTCTGGCGCAGGAACTTGCGGAAGATCTCCCGCTGCACGTGCTTGAAGATCGCCTCCATGGCCTGGAGGTGCTCGTCAGGGTCATCCGGGCTGGACAGCAGCAGGATCACGCTGTAGACGGGCTTGGAATCCAGGGCGGCAAAGTCGATGCCGTCGGCGGAGCGGGCGATGGTGCCCACCGCCTTCTTGACGCACTTGAGCTTGGCGTGCGGCAGGGCCACGCCCTTGCCGATGCCCGTGGTCGCCTGGCCCTCGCGCTCCAGCACGGCCGCGACGATCTCTTTGACGCGGTTCTTGGGGATAGCCCCGGCCTCGGCCAGCGAGTTGACCGTCTCGCGGATGGCCTCGTCGCGGTCGGTGGCTTGAAGCTGAGGTACGATAGCATCGACAACCATGATGTCTGACAGTTTCATTCGCAACTCCTGCTGCATCCGGGACCGGCTAGCGGCCGCGCACGGGCCTCCTGGGCCGGTCCGGCATTAAACCTGGCCTTCGGCGCTGACGCCCCCTTTGTGGCCCCTGAGGCGATCCTTGTGCCGGCGGAGCTGCTCTTCCACCTTATGGATCGCATTGTCGATGCAGCCATACATGTCTTCCCCGCGATGGCGGCCGACAAACGTGCTGTTGTGCGTGGCGACCGTGACGACCTCGACGGTCGGCGTGCCGCCCTCAATATCCATGATGATTTCGATGCTCATGATGCGGTCGTAGTACCGCTGGAGCTTCTGCGCCTTGTCCTGCGCATACGCGCGGATTGCCTCGGTAATATCCATGTGCCGCGCATTGACCGTGATATTCATGGTTGCGCCTCCCTGGCTTGAGCCTGCCCTGCCGCACAGTGTCCGGCATCGGCTCGAGTTAAGAATTGACCGACTGACTTCTGAAGAACTGGGCAAGATTCGTCGGCGAGACGGTGGATGGAAAGTATCCCCGGCGCCGTCGCGCACGGTCGATATGGCCTGGCCGTCAAGCCCCGGTCGGTCCGGTGCCACGTGTGGGTCACGGAAATTCGTGTCAACTATCGGTCCCGTCGTGCTATCAGCGAGCGGCCGCCGCCGTCTCTTATCTCGCAGGAGCGGCGACGCGTGTCGCCTGCGCCCGCGCCCGGCCACTTCATAAATCTCGTATCAAAAATGCGTTGCGTCCGTAAGCCCGCAACGCTGATGCAGGCGAAAGCCTTATACTTCATCGGCTGTTTCGGTCCAGCTAATATATTGTACAGAAAGCCATGCGTCAAGCAATCCGCGGAATTGGCAATTCCGCCAGCCCGGTGAACACAATCCCGCCGCCCGTCTGGGCGTTAGGTGGCATGCCCTCACGACGCAGGCCGCCTGCGGCGGCCAAGGCGGGTGGGCATGTCTTTTCGCGGAAGGAAAACCCATGCCCACTCGTCCGGGGCTTTCGCCCCGTCCGTGAGGGCATGCCACCCCGCATTTTCCATGGCCCCGGCCCTTGACGCACCGCCGCCGCATGATAGATTGGTAGTAGAGCATCGAGAGTGCGGTAGGGAACTGGCCCGAGGACCGCACGGCAACCTGATCCTTATGGCCCCCACCGGGCGGGATAAAGGTGCCAAAGCCAGCCCGAAAGGGAACGATACGGTCCGGCCGCGGCCGGACAACATCGCGCGATCCCTCAGGGAAATTGCAAATTGCCGATTGCAAATTGCAAATTGGCCTTTCTCGTTGCGCGAACAATGCGGCCCGAGCCCTGAGTGATGAATCAAATGGAAGAGAGAAGAACACCGCCCCTGGCCTCTTCAATCTGCAATTTGCAATTTGCAATTGGCAATCGACCTGTATTGACCAGGCTCTTGTGGAGGGAATCAGCCAATGACTGACACGTTTTCATCGAGCGACTCCGTCCGCAGCGGCGCCACGCTGCGCCACGCGAGGAAGATCACGCTGGCCGGTCCCTGGAAGCTGGAGCTGGGCGGCGTGCTGCCCAGCGTTCAGGTGTGCTACGAAACGTACGGCACGCTCTCGGCCCGGCGGGATAACGCGGTGTTCATCTGCCATGCGCTTTCGGGCGATTCGCACGTCGCCCGCCACAGCGAGGCGGATGATGCCGGATGGTGGGACCTGGCTGTGGGGCCCGGCAAGGCCATCGATACGGACAGGTTCTTCATCATCTGCGCCAACGTGCTGGGCGGCTGCCGCGGCACGACCGGCCCCAGCGACATCAACCCGGCCACCGGCCACCCGTGGGGGGGGGAGTTCCCCGAGATCACCACCGCCGACATGGTCAACGTGCAGGCCGCGCTGGTGGATGAGCTGGGCATCGACCGGCTGCTGGCGGTGGTCGGCGGCTCCATGGGCGGCATGCAGGCCATCCAGTGGGCCCTGGCCCACCCCCACCGCGTGGCGGCGGCCGTACCCATCGCCACCACCTGCCGATTGAGCGCCCAGGCCCTGGCCTTCGATGTGGTCGGCCGCAACGCCATCCGTAAGGACCCCGGCTTTTGCGGCGGCCAATACTACGGCGGCCCCGGCCCGGCCGACGGCCTGGCCATCGCGCGCATGATCGGCCACGTGACCTACCTGTCGCGCCAAAGCATGGCCGACAAATTCGACGGCGACCGCCACCAGCCGCGCGAGGTGGAGTACGAGTACGAGAAGGAGTTTTCCGTCGGCAGCTACCTGGCGTACCAGGGCGGCAGGTTCGTGGAACGTTTCGACGCCAACAGCTACATCGCGCTGTCGCTGGCGATGGACCGCTTTGACGTGGCCCGCGATTTCGGGCCGCTGGAGACCGCTTTTGCGCACGCCCGCTGCCGCTGGCTGGTCGTCAGCTTCACCAGCGACTGGCTGTTTCCCACCAGCCAGTCGCGCCAGATCGTCGATGCGATCATCGCCGCCGAGCGGCCGGTGACGTACTGCAATATGCCCAGCGATTGCGGGCACGATGCCTTTTTGCTGGCCGAAGACCTGGCCCGCTACGGCCCGTTGGTCTCGGCGTTCCTGGCCCGCACGCTCAACGGCGATAACGGCAGGGCCCCCGCACCCCCCCAGCCGCTCGCGCGGCCGGATCGGCGGAGCATTTATCACCACGGGCCGCGGCTGGATTACGACCAGATCGAGAATTTGATCCCCGCCGGCGTGGGCGTGCTGGACCTGGGCTGCGGCGATGGTCAGCTTTTAGGGCGGCTCAAGAAGCGCGGGCACAAGGACCTGCTGGGGCTGGAGCTGGATGGCGAGGCCCTGGCCGCCACCGTGGTGCGCGGCGTCGATGTGCTCCAGTACGACCTGGACCAGGGGCTGGCCATGTTCCGCGACAAGCAGTTCGAGGTGGTGCTCTTGAGCCAGACGCTCCAGACGGTGAACGATCCGCCCAAGGTGCTGCTGGAGCTGGTGCGCGTGGGCGAGATAGGCATCGTCAGCTTCCCCAACTTCGCGCACAAATCCGTCCGCGAATATTTCTGGGCCCACGGCAAGGCGCCGGTGACGGCGGCGTTTCCGTACTCGTGGTATGACAGCCCCAATCGGCACTTCCTGAGCATCGTGGATTTTCAAGACCTGTGCCAGAAGCTGGGCATCCGCATCCACCGCATGGTGGCCCTGGATTCCGCCACGGCCTGCCAAGTGACGGAGGATGCCAATCTGAATGCCGATATGGCCATCTTTGTGATCAGCCGGCCGTGAAGATGGAAGGTCCATGCTTTGCCGACTGCCAAAATGGCAGTCGAAGCGCGATTTGGCAGGATGGCCGTTCCAAAACCGTAGCTATCTGGGCTTGGATTGCAAAAACAAATAACCATATAAGTACATGTGAAATAAGCGTTTATAATGACTCCAAAAATATTCTCGGAGAAATATATGTTATGGCACGCCAATTGCTACAACATAGGTGGAGGGTGATTTTCCTTCTATTGGGTCTATCCAATTGGTACTTGAAAAGTGAATAGTGCTGAGGGGCGTTTGGAAGGGGCGCAAAACGCGAAATCTCCGACTGAGGAATTTCCTCAGTTGCTGTCTTGTGGCTTGATTGCTGCAAAATCGGAATAATCCAACTGAGGAGTTTCCTCAGTTGGCACCTTGTGGACTGCAAAATCCGAATAAACAACTGCGGAATTTCCGCAGTTGACGCCCTGTGGATCGGCTGCCGTAAAATCAGAATAATCCGACTGAGGAATTTCCTCAGTTGCCACTTTGTGCTTTGGCTGCTTCAAAATCGGAATAATCCAACTGCGGAAATTCCGCAGTTGACCTGTAGAAGAGGAAGTCTCTTCTCCGGCCGTTCCCGATTAACCGATTAACGGATTAACCAAAAGCGAGCGAGCGCAGGCAATTCTTCCCTTGGCGGTCGGACGATGCGCTTGTACAATACCCGACCTTGCGCAGTGGGTGCGCAGGCGGCAGCGTGAGAACCCGGGAGTCGAATCATGGCACATAGGCGTAGGAACGGACGGTTTCTGTGGCGGAGCAAGAAGGCCAATCACGGCCGGGCCGGCGCGCTGGGCGCGGAGAAGAGCGCGTTTTGCCGCCAGTTCAGCCGCAAACGCGGAAAGCGGCTCAGGGAGGCGTAGAATCGCCTTGAGCGGCCGGCCGTGGACGTCTTAGAATCACTTAAAGCGATATGACGTCCCTCAGCGAAATCGACATTTCGAGTTTGACGCTGCTGAAGTACCCCGATCCTCGGCTGCGCCAGCCGTGCACGCGTGTGGAAGAGTTTGATGACCGGCTGCGCGCCCTGGTCGCCCGGATGTTCTCGGTAATGTACGAGCACAACGGCGTGGGCCTGGCGGCCCCGCAGGTGGGTGTGGGCTTGTGCGTGTTTATCGCCAACGCGGCCCACGAGCCTGCCGGCGAGCGCGTCTATATCAACCCGCAGCTCATCTCCAACGAAGGCAGCCAGGATGGGGAAGAGGGTTGCCTCAGTTTTCCTGGCATTTACTGCCACATTAAGCGGGCGGCGGTGACCGTAATTCGCGCACAGGATCTGGAAGGCAATGTTTTCGAGGAGCGAGGGGAGGACCTCCTGGCCCGCGCCTTCCAGCACGAGTACGACCATCTCCAGGGAAGGCTGCTGGTCGATCGCATGTCGCCCGTGGCCAGAATGGCCCACCGCCGGGCGCTCAAGAGCTTGGAAGAGGCGGCGGCGGCTTCCTAGCCGAACGTGTCAGCCAACTCTCTTGCGACTGCCAAAATGGCAGGTCTGAAAGATACCGCATTTTCGCTTAATTTCTGCATGTACCAGCTCTTGCACTTCTCTGGCACTGTCCTTGCTAACAATAAGGTGACGGGATTTAGTATGGCATAAGTTCTAACAGGAAAGGAGAGCGAACATGCCACTTTTGAGATGGGAAACAAACGTTGACCCGTTCGCATCTTTCCAATGGCTGCGGCGGGAGTTCGACCGGGCGTTTGACCCGCTGAGACTGTTTGGAGATGCCAGGCGGATCGGCGGCGGAGTGTTCCCGAACATCAACATCTACAACGGGAACAGCGACATCGTCGTTCTGGCCGAGGTACCCGGCGTGCGCCAGGAGGATATGGATGTCTCCATCACCGGCGACACGCTGACCATCAAGGGCCGCAAGACCTCGGGCATCGACAACGAGGAGAAGATCCGGTTCGAGCGGCGCGAGCGCGGCAGCGGGGAGTTCACCCGGGTGGTCATCCTGCCCGATCGCGTGGCCGGCAATAACATGTCGGCCAAGCTGAAGGATGGCATCCTCACGGTCACGCTGCCCAAGAGCGAGGCGGCCAAGCCCAAGCAGATCACGGTGCAAAGCTGAAGCGCCAAAGGAGATCGTGCCATGGTAAAGAAAGAAAACGAAAAGAATATCGAGGTTCAGGCCCGGCGCGAGCGGCCGCAACCGGCCGAGACGCTGCTGCCCCTGGTGGATGTGTGGCAGGATGAGAGCGAAGTCACGCATCTGGTCGCGGAGATGCCCGGGGTCGCCAACGAGGATGTCCGCGTCGAGGTGGATAAAGGCGTGCTGACGATTTCCGGCAAGGCAAGTTGGCAGGAGCCGCCGCCGGAGAAGTATTCGCCGACCTATCTCGGCTTTACCAACGGCGAGTTCTATCGCGCCTTCGCGCTATCCGACGAGATCGACCGCGACAAGATCGCCGCCAACATGTGCTGCGGCGTCCTGAAGTTGATGCTGCCCAAGGCGGAGGCGGCCAAGACGCGGAGGATTGAAATTACCGCGGAATAGCGGGTCGGGTCGAAAACGAAGAGCAACACAAAGATCACAAAGATCACGAAGGACACGAAGGAAGACAAAGAGATAAGAGTTGGAAGCTATAGAGAGTGAGAAAAGCTTCTCTGGGCGTTGCCTCTTTGCCTGCTTTGTGCCCTTGGTGATCTTTGTGGTCTTCGTGTTCTCTTGTTGAATTCGAACGGGTCTCTTGTTGAATTCGAACGGGCCAATCGACAGACTGAGTTTGATGGCCAAGCACAAGGACGACAGCTCGCCCGCCGAATCGCGGCCGCATGCCCCGCGAATCAGCAATCGCCGGGCATTTCGCGAGTTTGAGATCATCGAGCGCGTGGAGGCCGGGCTGGTGCTGGCGGGCACGGAGGTCAAGAGCCTGCGGGCCGGCAAGTGCCAGCTCGATGATGCGTACGCACGGGTCGATAATGACCAGGTTTTCCTTGTGGGCGCCGACATCGCCGTGTACCCGCAGGCCGTCGGCATGCTCCAGCACGAGCCCAAGCGGACACGCAAGTGTCTGCTGCACAAGCGGCAGATCGACCAGCTCGTCAAGCTGACGGCCGCCAAGGGCATGACCATCGTGCCGCTGGCGCTGTATTTCCGCCACGGCTTCGCCAAGATCGAGTTGGGCGTCGGACGCGGCAAGCAGGATTTCGACAAGCGGCAGGATCTGAAAAAACGCGAGGCCCAGCGCGACATGCAGCGCGAGATGCGCCGGCGGCGGTAGAGGTTGGCTTGCTTGCAACAGGCGGGCAGAACGCTGATGCTACTTGGCGGTGACGCGCTCGAAGATTTTCATCGCCTGCTGCGTGAGCTTAGGCGGGTCGAAGCAGGTTTTCAGGTAGTGCAGGGCATTGGCCGTCACGCGGTCAACCAGCTCCTGCTCGCGGGCGAAGCGGATGATGCACTGGGCCAGCGCCGGCTCATCCTCCACCTCGAAGAGCAGGCCCGTCGTTTCGGGCATCACCATGTCGGTCACGCCGCCGACGGGCGTGGCGGCGACGGGGCGTTCCAGGGCCATGGCCTCGACAATCGCCAGCGGGTGGCCCTCCGTGTGCGTGGGAAGGATCATCTGCGTGCTGGCGCGAAACACGGCGGGCATATCCTCGCGATCGCCCAGCCATTCGACGCGCTCGTCCAGACCCAGGCGGCCGATCAGCTCGCGAACGCGATCGGGGTAACCCTTGTTCGCGCCGTAGATGGCGTAATACGGGCCGGCCAGCCACAGCACGGCGTCCAGCCCCGCATCGAGCACGCGTGGCATGGCCCCCACCGCGGTATGTTGCCCCTTGGTGCGAATGATCGAGGCGGGCAGCACAATGCGCACCGGCCGCTGGGCCTGGGGTAGCGCAGGCGATGGTTCCTGCGCCGCGCGCTGCTGAATCAGGGCGATATCGATGCCATTGTGCAGCACGTGGATTTTGGATGGATCGATGCCTGAACAGACCACCGCCTGCTTGGTGGCGCGCGAAATCGCCAGGACCGCCGCACAGCGCTCGTTCAAGAGCTTGCGGCCGTACCAGGGCATCATGTCCGGCGTGTACCAGCCGTGCAGGTAGATGATCTGCCGCACATCGCGCAGCTTGCGGTTGAAGCCCAGCAGGCTGGCGGATTTGAAATTATGGCTGATGACGATGTCGGGCTGGATTTCGCGAATCGCCTGCTCCGCCCGGCGGCCGGCCTGGCGCAGCGTCGGCAGGTTGCGTGCGAAGTTGAGCAGCCGCAGCACCGGCTGGCCGTGCCCGGCGATAATCACGGGGCTTTGGCCTTCAAGCAGCACCCGCCGCTTGATGCCCGCGGCATCGGCAGCCTGGCCGAAGGGTTTACAGGCGCCATCGACGTCGAGGATCGTCACATCGGCGCAGGCGCTGAGTCGTTGGGCGAAATCGACCAGGGCCCGCCCGGCCCCGCCGAAGTTCGTGACGAATTCAAGGAACACGATTCTCATGAAGGTGGCCTTGATGGTGCCCGCGGAGGCATGGCGCGCCACAGATACGCCTGCGACGTGGCCAAGGAGCCGGCCGGGGATAAACCGAAGATTTTATGGATCTTGCGATCAAATAGGAAGCGCCGTGTCTTGACAATTTTCTGCCGTGCCCTTATAGTGCCTCCAATCATGGTCACCGCGTCAACCTCCAAAGGGTCCCGGACCAAAAAAGTGCAGGACAAGCGACAGTTCCGCACCTACGATGCGGCTATGCGCTATCTGTTCAGCATGACCGATTACGAGCAGATGCTGCGTATCCGCTACAATCGAGATACGTTCAGTCTTGATCGTATGTTCCGTATTCTCGCTGGTTTAGGGAATCCGCACGAGCAGCTCCGCACGGTCCATATTGCCGGCACGAAAGGCAAGGGCTCCACGGTGGAGATGCTCAGCCGGATGCTGATTGCCTGTGGCTATCGTGTGGGCGTGTATACCAGCCCGCACATCATGGATATCCGCGAGCGGATCCGGATCGACGATGAAATCATCTCCCAGGCGGCCTTGACGCGGCTGATTTGCGAAGTCGAGCCGGTGATTACGGCGATGGCCGATGCGCGGCCGACTTTCTTCGAGATTTTCACCGCCATGGCCTTCCGGTATTTCGCCGCCGTGGGCGTGGATGTGGCGGTGGTCGAGACGGGCCTGGGCGGCCGGCTGGATTCGACCAACGTGCTGAAACCCGAGGCCTGCGGCCTGACCTCCATCTCCATGGACCACATGCAGCAGCTTGGCCCCACGCTGGACAAGATCGCCGAGGAGAAGGCGGGCATCTTCAAGGAAGGCGTGCCGGCCATCAGCGTGCCGCAGGCGCCCGAAGTCGAGGCGGTTTTCCGCCGCATCGCCCGCAGCGCGCGCGCACCGTTGATGGTGGCCGGCAAGGACCTGGACTTCAGCTATCGTTTCGAGTCCTCGCGCGACAGCGGGCCGCACACGCGCGTGTGCCTCACCACGGCCACCAGCCGCTTTGAGCACTTGCCGGTGCCGCTGCTTGGCGAGCACCAGGCGCTTAACTGCGGTTTGGCACTGGCGCTGCTGGATGAGTTGAAGAAGAAGGGCTTCAGCCGCATCGATGACCGGCTGGCCGTGGAAGGTCTGCGCCAGACGTACCTGCCCGGCCGCATGGAGATCATTTCGGAAGACCCGCGCATTCTGGTCGACGGCGCCCACAACGCGGCCTCTATCGCCGCGCTGATGCGGGCGATCGGGCAGAACGTGCCGTACGACAGCATGGTCGTGGTTTTCGGCTGCGCCGCGGACAAGGATATCCCGGGCATGATGGAGCAGCTCGCCCTGGGCGCCGACAAGATGATCTTCACCATCTCGAACAACCCGCGGTCGGCCCGCCCGGCGGACCTGGCCCGCGCCTACGAGGAAGTCGCCGGCCGCACCGCCCAGACCGCCGACACGATCGAGCAGGCCCTCACCGTGGCCACCTCTGCCGTCAGCCGCGAAGACCTCATCTGCATCACCGGCAGCTTCTACCTGGTGGGCGAGGCCAAGGGCCTGCTCAAATCACGCAAGCTGCCCACGCACCGCAAAGGGTGACCGTGGCCGGTGGGCGGCGGTTGGATGATTTCTAGTCTGTTCTGGAAGTGGTTAATCCGTTAATCGGGTTTTGCATGCAGTGTCCGTTTGACTTGGCGCTGCTTATTCTTCTCCTACGTCGCTTCGACGGGTCCAAAGGAGACTATCCGCATGAATAAGGCTGCGAAAATCGGCTTCATCGGCACGGGCATCATGGGCGGGCCTATGGCCGGCCATCTCCAGAAGGCCGGCTACAGCCTGCGGGTTTTCAATCGCACGCGGGAAAAAACGCAGAACCTGATCGAGGGCGGCGCCGTCTGGTGCGACAGCCCGGCGGCGGCAGCCCGGGGCGCGGAGGTGGTGTTCTCGATGGTCGGTTTTCCCTCGGATGTCGAATCCGTCATCCTGGGCGAAAATGGCGTGCTCTCGGCCGCGGCGCCGGGAACAATCCTCATCGACCTGACCACCAGCGAGCCGGCGTTGGCGCGGAAGATTTACCAGGCCGCACGCGCCAAGAACGTCGGCAGTCTCGATGCCCCCGTCACCGGCGGCGACCAGGGCGCCCGCAACGCCACGCTTTCCATCATGGCCGGCGGCGACCGCGAGGATTTCGAGCGTGCCCGGCTGCTGCTGGAGGCGATGGGCAAGACCGTTCGCTACGTCGGCCCCGCCGGCGCGGGCCAGCACACCAAGATGGTCAATCAGATCCTCGTCGCCGGCATCATGACCTCCATGGCCGAGGCGTTCACCTACGCGAAGAAAGCCGGCCTGGACCTGCCCACGGTGCTGGAACTGGTGGGCAATGGCGCCGCCGGCTCGCCCGTGCTAAACCGCCTGGGCCCGCGCATCATCGCCGGCGATTGGGAGCCTGGGTTCATCATCGAGCACTACATCAAGGACATGACCATCGCCCTGCGCGAGGCGGCCGCCATGAATCTCGAGCTGCCCACGCTGTCGCTGGCCCGCGAGCGCTACGCCGCCGTCGCTGCCGCCGGGTACGGCCGCAAAGGCACACAGGCCATCGTCAAGGTCGAGGGGCACGAGGCCGGCGTGGAGTTTTAGGGCGGGTTCTGGCCGGAACGTTCGGGTGCCGGCACCCGGCTCCAACCGGCTCGCGCCGCACCAAATTGCCGCAAGCCTCCACTAGCGCGACTCGACTGAAGTGGTAACAGAGGTCCACACCCGCCGCTGTAAAAGTCAGATCCTTCTTCATGGCTGTCCCCTTCCTCTCGCTTGGGTTAAGGAACCACCTCAGAAGATAGGCTCTGGAGGCAGCCCTTCATGGCATTACCGACTACCTGGCTTTTGCCGAATCAAAATCAGCCACTTCCCAATACTCACGAAGCCTCACGTCCGCATGCGAAATCAAGAGATCGCGAAGGATGTATCTGTGGGCGGCCCCGGTAAGCACAACCAGGCGTCCGCCAGGATGCTGGCTCGCTGCTCGCAGAATGTTTGAGGCCATGATCTCGTTGCGTTCTTGCCAATCCCTGTCAAAGAAACGCATATCCTGTAGAGCAGTGCTGTCCGCGTCGGCGAGGACCTCCTCAACGAGAGCTTGCCGTATATCGCTTTTGGTGCGAATCACCTGGTCATAGGCCTGGCAGTTGATCTCCCTTGGGCTGCACTTGTCCAGCTTGACCTCGGCCTCAAGAATCTGAGAGAAGAACTCTGAGAGAATGGCTGCCGCCGGCTTGTCAATCTTGCCGCTTCGCAATTCCTCGCGCCGCGCATCCAGCGCGCCAAAAGCTGTGCGCTCACGCTCAAAATACATAGTTGCCTTAAAATGCTCCTGCCGATCAGGCCGGTCGAACGGGATTTGTCGGATGTGGAGCAACTGTGCGGCTTGATCGCCCGCCCAGTTCTCAGGGCAGCCCGGACCCGTGTCACTTGCGGGATACTCCCTTTGGAGAGGCCGCCCAGATGCGACGTCCCACTGCGACAGTGGGAGTTCGTGAACGATGGCATCTGGCTTGAGCTCGACGACGATCTGCCGCAGCACCTCGGGAGTGTACAGGGACGAATGCAAGTGTCCGGCGTGGATGGTTCCGACGATTATAACCTCGGCCGGCCTTCGAGCCGGCGCGGGAGCAGCACATCCTGCTGCCAATGAACATACCGCGAAGATCAAACAGACAGTACGCATCGCTCTGCCTCCCATTTCAGCCATCGGCCAAGGTCGCTTGCTTAGTTCCCTGCACTCGCGTTCTCACAGTCAGTCGTTTAACGCGGCTGAATATTACAGGACGCTCGCAATAAAAAAACGATCCGGGTGCCTTGGAGGTTCTTGCATGAAGGTCATGTTTGGGCCTCCCCCAGGGCGAGCCACTCGTGAAATATCGCCAGCTTCGCTGTGACCCATTGGCGCACGCGCCGCAGAGAACCCAACCAAGATGGCCGGGTTCCGTGGCTACATCCGTTTGCAGCCACGCGTAGGGGGAGGAATCTTCCCAAACGCGTGGTTGCAGAAGAACGCAACCACGGCACCCGTTTCAGTTTTTCTAGTCGCCGGCGCGCCCCGTTACTTCTTCTTGCCGGCGGTGCGGGCATCGCGTACGGCGGCGGCCTTCATGGGCATGCCGAAAAGCTTGATAAAACCGATCGCATCGGTCGGCTGGTATTCAGCGCCCATGACGAAGCTCGCCAGCGCGGGGTCGTACAGGCTGTTGGGGCTTTCGACGCCCGCGACAGTCGCCCGGCCCTTGAAAAGCTTGATGCGCACGTGGCCCGAAACCGGCCGCTCGGCAGAGGCCACGAAGGCATCCAGGGCCTCGCGCAGCGGGCTGAAATACTGGCCGTAATACACCAGCTCGGCGTACTTCAGCGCAAGCTGCTGCTTGTAATGCAGCACCTCGCGCTCCAGCGTGATGCTTTCCAGGGCGCGCAGGGCCTCGACCAGCACGGTGCCGCCGGGCGTTTCATAGGCGCCGCGGCTCTTGATGCCCACCAGGCGGTTTTCCACCAGGTGGGTCTGGCCGACGGCGTGCTTGCCGGCCAGGGCGTTGAGTTTCGCCACCAGCCGATCGCCCGCCAGGCGGACGCCGTCGATGGAGACGGGCGTGCCGCTTTGAAAACCGATCTGCACGAACGCCGGCGCGGCGGGAGCCTTGGAAACGGGGACGGACATTACCCACAGGTCGTCCTTGGGCTCGTTGCGCGGGTCTTCCAGGTCGGCGCCCTCGTGGCTGATATGCCACAGGTTGCGGTCGCGCGAGTAGATCTTCTTCTTGTTCTGGGCCACGGGGATATTCCGTACCTTGGCGTACTCCAGGGCCGCCTCGCGGCTGGTCAGCTCGAAGGAGGGGTCCTTCCACGGGGCGATGATCGTCAGCTCGGGCGCCAGCGCCATGTACGTCAGCTCGAAGCGCACCTGGTCGTTGCCCTTGCCGGTGGCGCCGTGGGCCACGGCGTCGGCCTTGTGCCGCCGGGCGCACTGCACCTGGGCCTTGGCAATCAGCGGCCGCGCGATGGACGTGCCCAGCAGGTACGTGTGCTCGTAGATGGCCCCGGCGGCGAGCATCTTGAAGCAGTAGTCCTCGGCAAACTCGCGCTTCAGGTCGGCGATCTCGCAGCGGTCAGCGCCGCTGGACAGGGCCTTCTTCTCGATGCCGTCGAGTTCCTCCTCGCCCTGGCCCACATCGGCCACCATGGCGATGACCTGGCAGCCGTACTTCTCCTTCAGCCAGGGCAGAATGACGCTGGTGTCCAGCCCGCCGCTGTACGCCAGCACGACTTTCTTTACGCTCTTGCTCGCGGCCATCGAACGATCTCCTCTCAAGATCGCCGCGGGTCAACAGTCCAACCGGCGGCCAAGGCAATGGGTGAAACGAGGAATTCTAATCCCCAGGCGGCCGGCGGAAAACAAAAAAGGCGGGCCGGGAAGCAATGCAGTCACGCCAGATTGGCGGAGGCAGGTGGCGTGGGGGCAGAATCGCGAGGTGGCATGCCCTCACGACGAAGGCCGCCAAGGCGGCCGAGCCGGGTGGGCATGGGCCGTCCGAAAAAGGGGCTCGCCCACAGCGCCCATGCCCACTCGTCCGGGGCTTCGCCCCGTCCGTGAGGGCATGCCACCTCAGGCTGTAACGCCGGCCCCTGCGTTCACGCCTTAACGTCGATGATGCACGGCGGCGGCGTGGGGCCATCGCGATGATCCGGATCAGAAAGGAGTGCGGCGGCGTGTGCGCGCGATTTCTCGTCCGCTTCGCCGCCCGTCGACTCCGCCTGGCCGGCCGGCTTGTCCTTCTGGCTCATCAGCGAAAAGCGCTTGCGGCGGCGGGCGTCGGCATCGTGGCTGGAATCGGGATTAACCTTCAGGCCGGCGGCTTCGGCCATGGTTTCGACGAATTCGCGATTCTCGGATTTGAGACGCTGCTGGCGGGCGACAGCGCGCTCGGAGGTCTCGCGGGCGCCATCCTGGCGGGCGGCCTGATCCTTCTGCGTGATCGGCGCCTGCGCGATGCTGGAAACGGGGCCGGATATCTGGCTCATAGGCTGTGGGCTCTAGGCTTTAGGCTGTAGGGATCCGCTTGTGAGTCTATTTCATATCGACCGAGGCCGCCGAGTTTTCGAGTCAAGCCTTCGACTTCGAGACTACAGCCTATAGCCTACAGCCTAAAGCCTATAGCCCCCTCACGCATTCAGCTCCTTCTGCCGTTCGGTGAGCTGCACCTTGAGGCGCTCCAGGATCGCCGAGTGCATCTGGCTGACGCGCGATTCCGACAAATCCAGCGTCTCGCCGATCTCCTTCATGGTCATCTGCTCGTAGTAGTACAGGATGACGATGAGCCGCTCGGCGCGATTCAGCCCGCGGGTGATGAGTTCGCGCACATCCTTGCCCTGGGCCTTGATCAGCGGGTTTTCCACCCGCTTGTCTTCCAGCATGTCGATCTCGCGGACATCCTTGTGGCTGTCCGTCTCGAACCACTTGCGATTGAGGCTGATGAGCCCGACCGCATGGGCATCGCGCTGGAGCTTGCGCATTTCGGGCAGCGGTATGGCCAGGCGCTTGGAGAGTTCATCCTCCGTCGGCCGGCGGCCCAGCTCCATCTCCAGATGGCGCATGGCGCCATCCAGCTTGTGCGCGCGGCTGCGGACCAGCCGCGGCACCCAGTCCATGCTGCGCAGCTCATCGAGAATGGCGCCGCGGATGCGCGGCACGCAGTACGTCTCGAATTTGACCCCGCGCTCCAGGTCGAACGACTTGATCGCGTCAATCAGCCCGAAGACGCCGGCCGAGATGAGATCATCCTTGTCGACCTCGTCGGGCAGCTTGGCATACAGGCGATCGGCCGTGTATTTCACGACGGGCAGGTAGTGCTCCATCAGCTCATTTCGAAGGGCTTGGCTTGGGCCGGACTTGTAAGTCTTCCACAGCTCAGCCACTTCCTCCGCCGCCAGCGTCGAGGTTCGACCGGTCATCGAAAGGCTCCTTCCATGGTGCTGCCGGTGCTACAAATCCGTTAACGAACCATCCGCATGAGGCGCTGTTGCTACAACTGATTCTGCATCTCCCGGGCCGCGCGCATGGACAGCGTCCGTTCCCGGGTCAGGCGTTCCTTTTGTCGGCCGTCGGAGGCGGGCTCTTGAGCAACATCCGGCGCGACTTCTTTTTGGGTTACCGTGCCGGCGGGTACGGTCGCCGCCGCCGGCTGGGCCGCGGCCATTTCCACCGGGGCCGCCTCGACCGCGGGGACGCCTGCGGCGGTGAGTTCCGTTTCGGTATCGCGCTCGATGAGCGTGGTAAAGTGTTCGTGCACGATCTTGCGGGCCAGCACGCCGGCGATGTGCCCCACGGCCAGGCCGACGACCAGCCCGATCAGCGCGCGATACAGGATGGTTTCAAAAGGATTGCCGGCCGCCAGTCCCGCCAGGATCATCCCGGCGAAGGCGAGCAAAGCGACGATGGCGGCAGTCAAACGTGTGATCATCCGTGTCTCGTTTTCGCGTCCATGCGGCCGGCCCGATCCGTGAGCCAGGCGCCGAACTGTTCCAGCACGCTACATCATACCCCAAGTTGCCGGGTAGCAAGCTGAGGTCTACACCTTAATAGCGTAAAAACCATCTTCTCGAGTTGCCGCCGCTCTGCCGCAGGCTCTAGGCCAACCAATTGGCCACGCGGCGGAAGAATCCCTCGCGCTGCGTCAACAGCCCATCCTTGCGGCACAGCTTGGTCGCCAGCGCCGCCAGACACCGGCTGGCCGGACAGCGCGGATACGCCAGCACCCAGGGCTGGCGGCGGCGCACGGCGGCCGGCACCTTCGGATCCGTCAGCACGTAGCCGGCGTCGAACACCTCGGCCGCCAGGAACTGCCGGGCGACGGAAGCCACGCGGCTGAACGCCGAGCGCGCCTCGTTGCGATCGGCGGCGAAATTGACCAGCAGGTTCAGCCGGCCGGCAAAGCCCTGGCGAATGAGCACCTTGATGACGGCGTACGCATCCGTGATGCTCGTGGGCTCGGGCGTCGTGACCACCAGCACGGTGTCGGCCGTGGAGGCGAAGGTGATCACGTTGCGGCCGATGCCGGCGCCCGTGTCCACGACGATGATGTCGTTCTCCTCCTCCAGGCTGCCCAGGTCCTGCACCAGCTTGGAGCGCTGGAACTCATTCAGGTCGGCCATTCGCGCCAGGCCCGAGGCGCCCGGCACGAGTTGCACGCCGCAGGGCAGGTCGACCACCACATCGCGCAGGCTGCGCTGGCCGGCCACCACGTGCGCCAGATTCACGCGCGTGGGCACATCGACCAGCACGTCCAGGTTGGCCAGCCCCAGGTCCGCATCCAGCAGCGCCACGCGATTGCCCGCCGCCGAGAGCAGCACCGCCAGGTTCAAGGCCACGTTTGACTTGCCCACGCCGCCCTTGCCGCTGGTGACGGCGATAGTATGCGTCTGCCGGGCCTCGCGCATCAGGGCCCGGAGTTTGCTTGCCTGGTCCTTCAACATCCGCACGTCCCTCCCACGATCCGCTGGGCCAGCTTGCGGCCCTCGCCGACTTCAATGTCGTCCGGCACATCCTGGCCTGTCGTCACGAAACTCAGTGCGGCGTCCATGCGCCGGACAATATTCAAGATCATCCCGAAAGAAACGGCCTCGTCAAGCTTCGTTAAGATCAGCCGGTCGGCCCCGAGGGCGCCGAACCGCTCGATCGCCGACTGAAGATTCTTCTGGTTGGCCGTCGTGGAGAGCACCAGGTGCACCTCGTCGGCCCTCGCGGCGGCCAGAAACCGCTTGAGCTCATCCAGCCGCTCGCCGTTGCGCTGGCTGCGGCCGGCGGTGTCCACGAGGATCACATCCATGTCGGCCATGTCCTCGATGGCGCTGGACAGCTCCTCCGGCGACATCACGACCGACAGCGGCACGTGGATGATCTGCGCATACGTGCGGAGCTGCTCGACGGCGGCGATTCGATACGTGTCCACCGTGATGAGGCCCACGTGCTGGTTCTGCCGCAGCTTCAGGTTGGCCGCCAGCTTGGCGATCGTGGTGGTCTTGCCCACGCCTGTGGGGCCGATCAGCACGATAACCCGCGGCCGGCCCACGTTGCCCGTGACGGGCACCTGCGTGGGGATCATGGAGGCGATGGAGTCCAGCAGCCGCTCGGTGATCGCGGCGCGATTGGCCAGTTGCTGGGGCGTCAGCTCGCTGCGCAGCTTCTGCACCAGCTCGCGGGCAATATCCTCGGCCACGTCCTGCTGAAGCAGATTGAGATACACCTCGAACAGCTCTTCGGGCGCGGGCGGCGCATCGGGGGCTTCCTGGCGGCGCAGCAGCTTTTCGACCATGCCCGTCAGCTTGCCGAGCTGCTCGGCCAGAACGATCGCGCTGGGGGGCAGCGTGCCGGCCGGCGCCGCGGCCTTGGCGGCCGCAGGGATGGCGCGCTTCGCGCCGGGTGGCGCGGCGAGGCGCGTTAGGGTCGGCCGTGCGGGCACGCGCGCACGGAGGGGCGGCTCCTCCTCCAGCAGCGGCGCCAGGTCCGGGCCGTCGATGACCGCAACGGCGCTGTTGGATGCCGACTTTCTCAAGCTGGCCGCGGCCTTGGGCGCCGGTATGGCCTTGGCGCCGCCCGCGGCCGCATCCGCATTTCGCAGCGGCCGGGCGGGCACGTTGACATTCTGCGAGGCCGTGATCTCCCACATCTGCCGGCCGCCCAGCCCCAGCAGGCCGCCTTTGCGGAAATGGCGGGTGTGCAGGATCACCGCATCGCGGCCCAGGTCGCGCTTCACCGCGGCCAAGGCCTCGGCCATCGAACAGGCTTGATAGGTTTTCAATTTCATGGACACCCTCGAAAAGGCCGCGCTTTACCACTCACGTTGTCACCATGGACATCGACTCCACCTGCACGCCGTCAATCTCGTTGTATCCCAGCACCGCCACGTTGGGCAGCGAGGGCTCCAGCAGCCGCCGCACGGGGGCGCGCACCGGCGGCGAGCAAAGCACCACCGGCGGATGCCCCCCCGCCACCAGCCGCTGAAGCTGCTCGGCGATGGACTGCACCAGATCGCGGGCCACCTGCGGCGGGATGGTCATCATCGTGCCGCGCTCGGAACGCTCGATGTGGGCGTTGATCGTGTCCTCCATCCCCGGGTCCAGCGTGACGCACCACAATCTGCCCTCGCCATCGCGGTACTGCTGGCAGATGGTGCGGGCCAGGGCGTGGCGCACGTACTCCGTCAGCACGTCCAGATCGTCCGTGCGGCCGATCCAGTCGCCCAGCGTCTCTAAAATGGTCTCCAGGTCGCGGATAGGCACGCGCTCGCGGAGCAGGTTTCCCAGCACTTTCTGGAGCTGGCCCGGCTTGACCAGGTCGGGGATCACTTCCTGCACCAGGTGCGGCGACTTCTCTTTCATCGTCTCCAGCAGCCGGTTGACCTGCTCGCGCGTCAGCAGGCGATGGCCGTGCTGGCGAATGATTTCCGTCAGGTGCGTGGCCAGCACGGTGGTGGCGTCGACGACCGTGTAATTGAGCATCTCGGCGCGGTCTTTCTGGTCGGGGCTGATCCACACCGCCGGCAGGCCGAAGGCCGGCTCCTTGGTGGCCTCGCCCAGCAGGCGGCCCGTGGCGGCACCGCTGTCCATCGCCAGGTACTGGCCCGGGACGACCTGGCCGCGGGCCACCTGCACATCGCGGATCTTCAGCACGTACGTGTTCGCCTCGAGCTGCATGTTGTCGCGGATGCGGATCGGCGGCACGAGCAGGCCCATTTCCGTGGCGATCTGCCGGCGGAGATTGGCGATCCGCTCCAGCAGGTCGCCGCCCTGGGAGGTGTCGACCAGGCGCACCAGGCCATAGCCGACCTCCAGTTGCATCGGGTCCACGCCCAGCATCTCCTCGACCTTGCCGCTCTCCTTGGGGCGGGCGTTCCTGGCCGCCTCGGCGGCCACCGTGGCGACCTGCTTTTTCTGGCCCTGGGTGATGACGTACGCCATGCCGCCCAGCGCCGTCGCCATCAGCAGCAGGGGAATGCGCGGCAGGCCCGTCACCATCAGCGTCAGCAGGAAGAAGGCGGCGATAACCAGCGCGATCGGCCGGGCCGTCAACTGCGACAGCAACTCCTCGCCCAGGTTGGTGCGGGCCGTGGAGCGTGTGACGATCAGGCCGGCACCGATCGAAATGATGAACGCGGGAATCTGGCTGACCAGCCCATCGCCGATCGTCAGGCGCGTGAACAGGTGGGCGCTGTCGCCGATGGACCAACCGTACTGCAGCATGCCCACGGCCAGGCCGCCGACGATGTTCACCAGGATGATGACGATGCCGGCAATGGCGTCGCCGCGGACGAACTTGGAGGCACCGTCCATGGCCCCGTAGAAGTCGGCCTCGCGGCTGATGGCGTCGCGGCGACGGCGGGCCTCGACATCGTTGATGAGCCCGGCGTTCAGGTCGGCGTCGATGGCCATCTGCTTGCCAGGCATACCGTCCAAGGTGAAGCGGGCGGCCACTTCGCTGATGCGCGTGGCACCCTTGGTGATCACCACGAACTGGATGACCACCAGAATGATGAAGATGATCATGCCGACCGCCAGCGAGCCGCCGGCCACCATCTCGCTGAAGACGCGAACCACCCCGCCGGCGGCATTGATGGCCTCGCCGACGCCCCGTCCGTTATCGCCGGCCGTCAAAATGAGCCGCGTGGTGGCCACGTTGAGCACCAGGCGGAACAGCGTCGTGCCCAGCAGCAGGCTGGGAAAGACGCTGAACTCCAGCGGGCTGCTCACGTAGATCGTCGTCAGCAGGATCACCGCGGCCAGCGTGATATTGGCGATCAGCAGGAGATTCAGCAGCACGACCGGCAGGGGCACCAGGATCACGAAAATGAGCATGGCCGAGGCCAGCGGGAATATCAGTCCCCGCTGCTTCTGCAGCGTGCTCAGGATCCGGCTTGTGATCACCAGTGCTCGGGCCATATCCAATCAGACTCGTTGAGCCTGTTCCTTATCCCTGTCCTACCTCGACGGGCCTGGGTCTGGGCCGGCGGTGCCGCGCCAGTTCGTACACGTATGCCAGCACCTCTGCCACCGCCTGGTACAGGTTGACGGGAATTTCGTCGCCGATGCGGCAGGCTTTGTACAACGCCTGGGCCAGCGGGCGGCGTTCCACGATGGGCACGCCGGCGCCGGCGGCGATCTGCTTGATGCGAATGGCCATGTAGTCAGCGCCTTTGGCCAACACCCGGGGGGCCTGCATGCCCTGCTTATATTGCAGCGCCACGGCCAAGTGCGTCGGATTGGTCACGACGACCGTGGCCTTGGGCACCTGGCGGCTCATCCGCTGCATGGCCAGTTGCCGGGCGATGCGCTGGCGGCGGGCCCGGATCTGCGGGTCGCCTTCCATGCGCTTGAGGTCTTCCCGGAGTTCCTGGCGGGTCATGCGCAGCTCCTGCTCGTGCTGCCAGCGCTGGAAGAGGTAGTCCAGCAGCGCCAGCACCAGCAGCACCGCGCCGATGCGCAAACCCAGCGCGCCGACCATCGACGCCGCCGTCGAGGCCAGCCGCTGGTAGCCCAGGGCGCTGGCCGCCAGAATCGCGTCCATCCGGGCGGCAATGGTCACGTACGCCACCAGCGCCACCAGGGCCACCTTGCCCAGGCTCATCACCAGGCGAATGAGCGATCGGCGGGAGAACATCCGCTCCAGCCCCGCCAGCGGATTGAGCTTGCCCAGGTCGGGCTTCAACGGCTCGGTGGTCACCTGCATGCCAACCTGAATCAGGTTGCTCAGCACCGCCAGCACCACCGCCGTCAGCATCAACGGGGCGAGGATCACGCCCAGGTCCACCAGGCAGCGCTTGACCGTCGCCGCGGCATCCGTCAGGTCCGCGGCGGCCGAACCGCCATCCAGCAGCCGGTGCATCACGGAGGCCATTTCGCCGAACATCCGCGTGCCCAGCATGTACAGTGCGCCCAGCACACCCATGAGAATCACGGCGGAGGTCAAGTCCGTGCTGCGCGCCACCTGACCCTGCTGCCGCGACTCCTGTCGCCGCCGCTCGGTTGGCGCTTCTGTCCTTTCGCCTTGATCCTCGCTAGCCATGGGGCCTTCTTCTTGCGTACCTCAAACCGCCGCCGACGCCGCGACTGCCCGGCAACGTCAACTCACTTCACTCATTTGCGACTGCCGATTTGCCTCAGGTCGGCCCCTGGACAGTGGAATCCTGTGCGTCGGAAATCACCGTCGCTTCCTGCACATCCAGTTCCAGGCCCTGGGGCGGCACCTTTCCGGCCGGGGGCTTCAGCGACATCGTCGCCGGCTGACCCCGCAGCCCTCGGCGGCCCAGCCGCGGCCGGTTCGCGAAAAGCGACCTGCCCGTGCCGACCTTGATACACCGTTTTGCCATCTCACACTTCCGTCCTCGAAACGGCAGGGGTTCACTCGCCTGTGTTCGTTACGTCCTCCAGTCTTGCCCAGTTTAAAACAGTGACGCAATCAATTCCGACGCCCCGGACCACGCCTGCTGGATCAACGGACCCAGCGCGGCCACGCCCAGCGCCAGCACCCCCGCGGCCACCGCCGCACGCACCTGGAAACCGACGGACAGAATATTGAGTTGCGGCATCGTCCGCTGGATGAGGCCCATGGCCATCGACACCAGCAGCATGACCACCAGCACCGGGGCCGCCACCTTCATGGACAGCACCAGCGCGGCCGTCATCAACGCGACCATGACATCCATCAATCCCGCCGGCAGGGTCACTTTCAGCAGCGGCACCGAATGAAACGTGTCCAGCAGGCCGCCCAGCATGGTCCGGTGCCCGCCGATCAGCAGGAAGATCGCCAGGCCCGTCAGGTTGAGCAACTGGCCGACGACGTTCGTGTTCGTTTCGGACAGCGGGTTGAACACCTCGGCCAGCGAGATGCCCATCTGCTGGCCGATCTGCTCGCCAGCCATTTCCATCGCCCCGAACAACAGGTTGGTCGCAAAACCGATGGTGGCGCCGATCAGCAGCTCCCCGCCCATGCCCATCACCAGCGCGGCCCAATCCGCCGGCGGCGCGACCGGTGCGGCCAGCCGGGCCGTCACCGCCAGGCCCACGACGATGCTCAGCAACGCCTTGACCGTCGTGGGAATCCAAGAGTTGGACAGCAGCGGGGCCGTCATAAAGATGCCCGAGACGCGCGCAATGACCAGCATCAGCGTCGGCGCCCAGACGAAATACGGTGCCAGGTCGAACATGTCGGCCCATCAATCCTTTCACGGCATCGTCCCAAACATGTCACGCGCGAATTCCAGCAGTTTTTCTCCGGCCCAGGAGGCGGTCACCACCGCCGCCAGGACCATGGCCACGATCTTGGGCACGAAACTCAGCGTCTGCTCCTGCACCTGCGTGACCGCCTGCAGAACGCTAATCACCAGGCCCACCGCCATGCCCACGGCCAGCGTGGGGGCGGAAATCACCAGCAGCAGCAGCACGCTTTGCCGCGCCAGGTCGACCGCTTGCGACATATCCATCCGAAACGTCCTTTCAGGACGGGCCAAAACTCATCATCAGCGTCCGCACCACCAGGTGCCAGCCGTCCACCAGCACAAACAGCAGCAGTTTGAACGGCAGGCTGATCAGCACCGGCGGCAGCATGAGCATGCCCATGCTGATCAGCACCGAGGCGATCACCATGTCAATGATCAGGAACGGCAGGTAAATGCGGAATCCCATCAAGAATGCAATTTTCAACTCGCTTACCACGAAAGCCGGAATGAGCGTCAGGGTCGGCACGTCGGCCCACACCAAGCTGGGCCGGCTGGCCGTCTGCTCATCGAGGAACAGGTACACGTCGTCGGTGTTGCCGCCGGCCTCGACCTGGCCGATCATGAAGTCGCGGATATGCCCCTCGGCGGCGTGCATCGCCCCGGCCTGCGTCAGTTTGCCTTCGGTATAAGGAACGATGGCCGAGGCGTGCACCTTGTTGTACACCGGCGCCATCACCACGAAGGTCATGAACAGCGCCAACCCCAGCAGTACCTGGTTGGGCGGGAGCTGCTGGGTCGCCATCGCCTGGCGCAACAGGCTCAGCACCACGACGATTCGCGTGAAGCTGGTCATCAGCACCAGGATCGACGGCACCAGCGTCAGCACGGTCAAGAGCAGCAGCACTTGCACGGTGGAGGTCGTCCGCTGGGGGGAGACGGCGGCCTGGAGCTGGGCCTGCAAATCAAGCCCGCCCGCGCGGGGGGCCGAGGTGGTGGGATCCAGGTCCGTGCCGGCCGGCGGATCGATCATGGGCGCCAAGGGCACGTTGGAAACCGCGGCATTCGCGCGGGCCGCCGAGCGCGCCGCCGGCGTGGCGCGCTGCGCCAGGGCCGGTTCTGTGCTCAGCAGCACAGCGAGACATGCGATTGTGCAGAGGCGCTTCATGGCCGCCCCCGCAGATTTTTGCCGACTTCCCGAACCTTTTCGGCCATGCCGCGCAGCCGCTCGGCCGCGCCCCCGGCAGCCGTGCGCGGCGCGCCGGTGGCATCATCGGGCGTCTGGGCGGCGGCTTCGGAATCCATGCTCTGGGCGGCAAAGTCGACACTGGAGGTGCGCCACTGGCCCAGGGCACGGGCGAAGGTGTTGGTCAGGGAATTGGCACGCGCCTGCTCGATGCTGCCTAAGAGTTCCGCCACCTGCGTCGGGTCGTCGATCTGCGCCAGCGTTGTCAGCGTCTCGCCCGCCCCCACCACCAGCAAACTCTGGCCCACACGGACCAGCAACAGACTTTGGCGCGGGGAAATGCTGGTCCGGCTGAGGACCTCGATCACCTGCCCACCGCCGCCCGCCGAACGCAGACGCGAAGTGCGGCGAAGCACCCACCGCAGGCCAAAGATAAGCGCCACCACAAGAACCAGGGCCCCGAGCGTCCGCCACCACATGGAGCCATCATCCGGCGCGTGCGAAGCCGGCTGACTTCCACTGGTGTGCCCGCCCGTGCCGCGGTGGCCAATGCGTTGACCTTCTTCGCTGCCCGAGCGGTCGGAATCCCCGGTTTGTGAGGCGACCGGTGCGGCCAGCAAAGCGCCAGATGGCACCGGCGAGGCGGGCGCCATCTGGCCGCTTGAAGAGGGTGAACCGGCCGGCACATCCCCGAGGGCCGCAGGAGAACTCGATCCGGCCGCCGTCACATCTGCGCTGCCCGTGGGAGCATTGGGCGCAATTGCCTGGGCGCGCGCGACAGCGGCCAGCGCAAGAACCATCGCGACCACAAATTGGCCACGACCTGCCTTCATCTCGTCCTTCTCCGAAACCTGCCGCGGCGAGCTTGAGAGCGGGGCCCACCGGGGCTGAAACAGGTTTGAGGCTGGGAAATCGCCGCCTCTTTTTTGCGTTCTTTCGGACCGGGCACTGCAGTGTTATTGAAGGGAACGGCCAACTACACGCCTCAAGCCTGCAGCCTGCAGCCTCAATCTTCCTTCGCCACAATCTGGTTAACGCGCACGCAGAAGTTCTCGTTCACCACGAGCACCTCGCCGCGCGCCACCAACCGTTCGTTCACGTACACGTCCACCGGATCGCCGGCGAGTTTGTCCAGCTCGACGACGTCGCCTTCCTGCAGGCGCAACACATCGCCCACGAGCATCTGGCAACGGCCCAGCTCGACCTTCACGTCCAGTTCCACGTCGCCCAGCATGTCCAGCGCTTTATCGCCGGCCGCGTCGCCGCCGGTCGCCGCATCGGCGACCTTGACTTCGGGTATCTCCAGACCGGCGCCCTCCGACGGCGCGGCGGCCGCACCGGCGGAATCAGCGGGGGCGGCAGAGGCGCCATCGGAAGAGAGAGTGGAGGGCGCATTGGCGACGGCCGCAACGGCAGCCGATGCGATGGGGGAATCTGTTTTTTCGGTCATCCTTGACCTCGCCTTCTGTCGTCATCCTTGACTGCAGGAGGTGACTTGTCTCAACATCACAGAATGTAACGGCGACGCCGTAAAACTTCACGAAAAAAAGGGCGACGAAACAGAATTTTGGCACGCCTGCCGTAACGGATCGCGGACATGGAAACCGTTTCCAGTTGCCGCCAACTCAAGCTTGATGATTCCCACGCGGCCATATCAGGATTTCCGGTGTCCATTGTGCAGGAGCCGGGCCGCACCACTATATGTTGTGGCCTGTGTGCCGGCAGCTCTGCTCCCCGACACCTGCCCGGAGTCTCTCGGGAAATCTCAACCGTAACATTGTTACGGTTGTTCTCAAGGCGCCTTGAACGGCATGCACTCGGGAATCAGCACCTCCTTGACCATCCCCTCGCCGATCACCGAATCCATCATGGCCTGGATTCGGCCCTTGAGGGTCGTCAACTGGGTCTCGGAGAAGTACCGCGGTTCGGCCTCGGCTACGATCGCCCGCAGCCGATCGCCCAGCATCGCCTTGTGCTTGTCGATCAGGCCGCTGACCAGTTCCTTGCTCACCAGGTCCACCTTCAGGTGAATGCTCAGATCATAAAAAACCGTCGCCCCGGTCTGGAAATTGGGGGCGCGGAACTGATCCAGCTTGATCTCCACGCTCGTATCGACCGGCTGGGTGGGCAGCGGGTGCTCACGCTCGGCGCCGCCGGCATCCTTGGGCCGCATGGCCAGCATCAGCCCGCCGAAGATGCCCGCCTCGACCACCATAATGACCACCAGAATCAGGATCGACCGCAGCGGCGGCTTGCGTTTGGGGGTCTCCGTGGTCTTCTCGGCCGGCGACGGGGCGGGTTTCTTGGTTTCTTCTGCCATAATCGACTCCTGTCAGTTGGAAGCGGCGGTGCCGTCCCAAGCGGTACTCATCGGCGCGGCCACTTCCTCGTAGTCGCTCACCAGGGCCTCGGTGAGCAGGACCTCGACACGATCGTTAAACGTCCAGTCGGTGCGGTTATAGGCCGGATCGCGCAGCGGCTGAGTGGAGCCGCACGCGCACAGGCGCAGCCGGTTGGAGGCGATGCCGCCCTGCGTCGGGTCGGAAAGCCAGTCCAGAACGGCCCGAGCCCGCGCAGAGGAAAGATCCCAGTGGTCGCGATACGGCGACCCCTTGGGCAGCGGCACCTTGGAGGTGTGCCCGACAATCTCCACCTTCATCGTCAGCCCGCGGATCTGGTCGACGATTTTTCGCAGGTCGTTCTTGGCGCTGTCCGACAGGACGGCGGAATTCTCGTCAAAAGGCACGGCCCCGCCAATGGCGTATTGTGGGCCAACATACATTGTCTTGACGGCCGAGTCGCGGCCGGGCAGGCCCTTCTCGTTGCTGTGGGTGGCCGCCAGTTCCTCGGCCTTGGCCGCCACGGCTTCGACCAACTGCTCGGCGGTCACCTTGCTGCCTTGCTGCCCGGTGGTATTGCCGAACCAGCCCGGCAGGCCGAAGGCGCGCTGAATGCTCTGCACCGCCTGGCGATACCGCTCGGAATCCTTCTTCACCGGCTCGCTCATCGAGGCCAGCATGACGAAGCAGCCCAACATCAGCGTCACCATGTCGGCGTAGGTCAGCAGCCAGGGGCCGATGTTGTGCCCGACTTCCTTATGCTGTTTGGCCATGGCGAACCTCTATGAGCGTCTGTAGAACGAATTCGTTTGATGACTGATGCCGCGTCTTCAGGGGCGAAAGTTTCGCCCCTGTTACACATACTGACTCCGGAAACTCCGGAGTCGTTGTGCAGGGCCTGACGCCACACCACGACCCATTGTGGTCTTCCCACAGGAGCGAAGATTTCGCTCCTGTGGGGACAATACCTGTGCTCCCATGTCTGTCCGAATGTCTTTTCGCCTGCTATGCCGGCGCCATCGAGGCCCTCAGCTTGGGTGGCAGGAAGCTCTTGAGCTTCTGCTCGACGATGCGCGGGTTGTCGCCGCTCTGGATACTCATGATGCCGCGAATGACGATCTGCTTGGCGAGCTGCTCATCATCGCTCAGGCGGCTGAGCTTATCTCCGATCGGGCCGGCCAACACGTTGGCCACGATGCAGCCGTACAGCGTCGCCAGCAGGGCCACGGCCATGCCCGGGCCGATCTTCTTGGGGTCATCGACGTTCTTGAACATTTCCGCCAGGCCGAACAGTGTGCCGATCATGCCGTACGCCGGGCCGTACTTCACGTATGCATCCATCAAGCCCTTGGCCCGCACGTGCCGCTCGGCCATGCACTCCAGCTCGCTGTGAAGGATCTGCTCGATCACCTCCGGGTCCAGCCCGTCGACCGCCATCTGGATGCCCTTGACCACGAACTCATCCTTGATGTCCTTGGTCATGTTCTCCAGGCTCAAAATGCCGTCGCGCCGGGCCACCTCGGCGTAACTGACCATGTCGGCAATGACCTTCGTGAAATTGGGGGCTTTGTTAAAAAAAGCCTGCTTGATCACCTTCCCGGCGCCCAGCACCGCCTTCATGGGGAAGCTCAGACACACGGCGGCGGCCGTACCGCCCAGAATCAGGGCGATGGCGGGGTAATCCACGAAAAACCCCGGTTCGCCACCACTGCAGGCCGTGTACAGCAGGATGGCCAGGCCCATGACCAGGCCGATGACAGACGCAATATCCAAAGCCGCCTCCTTGCGCGGACCCGCCGCGCCGGTTTGCCGCCTTCATTCCTTCCTTATCGGCTATTTGCCGGCCCGAATTCGGCCAACCGGCCCGCCTGGCGCTGAAGCGCCCTACTCCGGCGGGCCCAGCGGACCATCCACCGGGACGCTCCAGAACGCCCGCACCTGCCGGCCGTACTGGATCGCCCGGGCCACCACTTCCTTCACCGTCTCGCGGACCATGATCCGCTCGCCCGTGGTCAGCGTGATCATCGTGTCCGGAGTGTGCTCGATGAATTTGATCAGCTCCGCGTTGATGACCAGCGCCTGGCTGTTGAGCCGGGTGACCGTAATCATGTCCAATCGCCTTCTCTTGTTCGTTCTTCCCGTGCGACCGCCGCCGCAGCCTTCTTCCACCAACCCCACGCGCTACCGCATGATCGACAGCAGGTCGGTCAGCAGCGTGTTGGCCGTGGTGATGACCCGGCTGGAGGCGGAAAAGCCGGCGCTGGTCGTAATCAGGTCCACGAATTCCGTGGAGATATCCACGTTGGAGGTCTCGAGGGAGCCGTCCTTGATCACGCCCGCACCGTTGTTGGTCGGGGTTCCTATGGTCGCATCGCCGCTGTCGGGACCAGGTACAAAGGTGTTGTTGCCCGCGTCGATGAGGCCGGCGTAATTGCCGAAGGTGGCCAAGGCGACCTGGCCCAGCGTGCGCTTCTGCCCGTTGGAAAAGGCCGCCTCGATCATGCCATCACCACTCACACTGTAAGTGTCAAATGTGCCAGCAGCGTAACCGTCCTGCGATAGCGCGGTCATAGTGCTAGTCGCCGAACTATTCTCGGGACTCACGGCTTGAACCAGGTCCATATTGAGACTGATATCCAGGGGGCTCAAGGCGCCCGATCCGGAGCGGTTGATTGAGACGGTGCCCCCAGTGGAGTTAATGAAATTCCCCTTGGCATCGAAGTTGGCCGTGCCCGTGCCGACCATACTGGAGCCGCCGCTGTTGTCAGGACTGTTGGCAAAAAACCGCCAGGTCGTACCGCCGGCCGCATTCTTCGATTGGTAGACGAAGGTCAGGTCCAGCGCAACTTTGTTGCCCAAAGAGTCGTATACACTTTGGGTCGTTTCGACGCTTTCGCCAACGGCCGCCTGCGTCTGAGAGAAGCTGGGAATACCCACGGTCGAAAAACTGCTGGTCAAGGAATCAACCTTTAGCGCGTTGGCTGCGCCAACGTTGCCTGTAATGACCATGGCATATTGCCCGTTGCCCAGGTCCTGAATACCGCACCCGCCCGGTTTGGGGAGGCTGGGATCCGTGTTGACGCCCATGTTGCCGGCCATCATGTTCATCAGATCGCCCACCGAGGTGGTGTCACTGACGACCATTGTCTGCGTGGGGGCAGTGTTTCCGCCCCGATCGGCGGACAACGTGAGGGTGTCGCCGACATTGAACATTTGCAGGCCGCTGGCATTGAGCAGGTCCACCAAGTGACTGGTATCCAGCACAGCGGACCCATCACTCATCTGGATGGCCGTCGATTGCAGGACGGTGCCTTGGGTCGCCACAATGCCTGAAGGATTCAGGTCGCCTTGTAATTGCATTTCGCTGGTAGGCTGGACGATGACCATGTCTTTGGGAATCTGAATCCGTTGCAGCTTGCCGGGAATAACATTGAAGTTTTTGTCCACGCCGTAACCCAGGAGGTAGTTCCCATCGCCGGACACCAAATACTCCGCCGAATTCACTTGAAACGCCCCGTTACGCGTGTAGGACCGCTGGGGCCCATCCAGGACGAACATGCCATCGCCCTGGATGGCCATGTCGCCTGCCTTCGTGGGCTTGATGTTGCCCTGGCCGAAATCCCGTTGGATGCCGCTGGTGACAGCGCCTAAGCCCTTCTGGTACGGGTTGCTGCCGCCGTAAACGGCGCCCGGCGCGGAGCCCATGTTGTAGGTCTGGGAGAACTCCGGATCGAACAGCGGCCGCGAGCCCTTGAAGGCGTACGTGTTGACGTTGGAAATGTTGTTGCCAATGACGTCCAGCGCGACCTGGTTGACGGTCAGGCCGCTGAGCCCCGTGTACAGAGCGGTTGTTAACGGCATCGTGTGACTCCTTGCACAAGTGGGCCGCGTCAGTCGATCGGCGGCCCCGGGGCTTCCCGGCCGCGGCCGGGATCCACCCCACTGGTTGTCCCGCTACGAGCGGATAATGACGGTCGAATCGATGTTGGTAATCACTCCGTGCTCCATGCCGCCGGCGTTCATGGCGGTCACCACCGTGCGGCTGGGGACGTTGACGATCAGCCCCAGGTCATCCATGAGCATGAGGCTGTCGCGGGCGCCCCTGGCCGCGGCCTGATCGATCGCCTGCGACAGCCGGCCAAGCTTGCCGTCGTCCATGGCGATGTCGCGACTGGCCAGTCGCTTCTGGGCGTGCGCGCTGAACTTCAGGCGGTGTGCTTCGGCGGCCTTGGCCAGGGTGTCGGCAAAACTGGCGCCGCCGGGCGCGGCCGGCTGGGCCTGCACGCCGGCCGACCGGCCGGGCTTGGCCGTTTGCCCGATGGCCGCCGAAAACCCCGAGTTTGGTTGGACGGGCGTTGCCATGGCCGAATCAGCCTGTCTGTCCGGTGGTTGAGCCATCCGTGGCGGTGGGCACCGAACCCACCTGGGTTACATTGCTCATGCTCAACAGCGTGCCGTTATCCAGTGCAAGCTGCACCTGGCTGTTGGAAATCTGAACACCGGTCACGATGCCGGTAACCGTGGTGGCCGTGCTGTTGGCGCCCGCGGCGGCCACCGTGCCGACGACAGTCTGACCGATCATGTTCGAGGCGGCGGCCATGTTGTCCTGCATCGTGAGATTCTGGAGCGACTGGTTCAGCGTGTCATTCATCTGGAGGTTGCGGATCGAGCCAACTTCATTCATCAGGTCCTGGTTGGTCATGGGCTGGAAGGGGTCCTGGTTGCCAAGCTCGGCGACGAGCAGGTTCAGGAAATCGGCCGAATTCAGTGAATCGATACCCTTGCCGCTTCCACTGGTCGCCGCGGTCGAAGTATCCGCCGCGGTCATGCTACTGCTGAGGGCGCTGACACTCATATCGTGTCTCCTTTATCTAGGCAGTGAGGTTCAATTCTTCCTGGCGCTGCTGGAATGTTTCATCCCGGCCGCCCTGACGGGGCTGCTGGCCGGTGTCCTGCGGGTCCTGGCCCTGGCCTTGCCCCTGGCCGCCATCGCGCGTGTCCTGCTCGTTCAGACGGCCCGAGGGCGTTTCGATCGACACCTGCACGTTGGCCGCCGTCAGCCCGTGCGATTGCAGGCTCTGCACCAGCCGGTCGCTGTGGCTTTGCAGGAGCTGGCGGACGGATTCGCTTTCCACCGTCAACTGCACGTGCACCACGTTGTCCACGGTCTGGAGCGCCACCTGCACGCTGCCCAGTTCCGGCGGGGACAGCCGAATTCGCGCCGTCCCCCCCTGGTCCAGCACGCCCAGGTTCTGCCAGCGCACGGTCCGGGCGGCCAGCTGATCCACATCCGGCTCAAGACCCGGCGGCAAAGCCGCGGCCGCGGCGGCATTCTGTGCGGCAGTCTGGGCGGTCTGATTGTGTGTCTGGCCGGCTTGAGCCGCAGGGCCACCCTGAATGCTTAACAAGCCGTCGCGTGCGGCCGAGCCGGTCATGTCGGATGTCGCATGCGACGTGGCAGCTTGCCCGGTGGCCGGATCCGCCGGTGCGGACTGGTCGGCCGGGGCGTTTGTTTGATCGGCCTGGTCGCGGACGGATTCATCCGACCGTCCGTGCATTACCGACCGCGAGCGATTCGCCTGCGCCGGCTCGGGCGTGGCCGGCTCGGCGAGGTTTGCCTGGGACTTCGCCTGGGTCCCGGAAGATTTGGCCGTGGCGGCTGAAGGCTTCTCCGTCCTTGCGGCCTTGGTCGTTTCGGCCGTAGCAACCGCCCTGCCGGCCTCGGTTTTCGCTGGGATGAGCGAAGCGGAATCGGAGGCGGCAGTGGTCGAAACATCCAAGCCTTTCGAGATGTCCGTAGTCCCCACCGCGGCAGATTCCTGCTTGCCTGCCTGTAAGGCCACCTCAGGCTTTGCCGACGTGTCAGCCGGAGCCGATGTGGAACTTGTTGAAGAGGACTTCTCCGCTTCACTGCCAGTCAGTTTTGCCACCGTCTCGTTCGTTTGGGCGGCGGTGAGGACCTGGGTCTGGCTGGTGGCGGTTTGGGAGGCCTGGGCCAATTCTGGTCCCCCAGCCGCAGACCCCTTGGCGGCAGCGGCCGCATCGCTGGTGGCCGCTGCGGAGGTGTCGGCCGAGCCGGATGGCGAGGCCGAATCGACGGAGGCGTCGGCGGTCGGTTTAGCAGCAGCCGCGGATTTGTCGCTCTCTTTGCCGTTATCCTTGTGCGGCTGATGGTGCCCCCCGCCGGTCGAGCTGGAGACGGGGGCCGCCGCATTGGCGCCGCCATCCTTGCCGGCATCGGCGGTTTGCCACCCGCTGCCAACCTCGGGACGGCCATCGTGCGAATGGTCATCCGTGGCGGCCGCACGCCGCGGCGCGGGCTTGGGCGGCGGCGAGTTGAAGAGCTTGTCGAACACCGACTCTTTCAGCGTGGCCGCACCGCCGCCGACGGCCGCCGGCGGCGCCAACGTGGGGGCAAGCTGTTTAATCATGTCTACCAGCATGGGCGACCTCTAATCAGGACGATTTGCGCATCCGCTCCAGCACGTGGTCGAGGAACTGCCGCTCCTGGGGGTTCTTGAAGCGCGACATGACGTCGGCCGCCATTTCGCGTTTCATGGCGCTCAGGTAATTCGCCGCCAGGTCTTCGTTCATGTCCATCAGGATGTCCTTGACCTGCTTGGACGCCAGTGATTCGAACAGCTTGAGCTGCCGGGCGAAGGCCTCGCCGTGCTTATCCTGCTGGGCGGCGTCGATGGCGCGAGCCCAGGCCAGCCGTTCCTCCCGCAGCGAGGCCCGCTCCTGGGCCACCTGCCGCTGAAGCGCTTCCAGTTGGAGGCGCTGATGGTTCAGTTCCTCCAGGTGGCGCTGCAGCACCAGGTTGTCCATCTCGGCCATCTCCTGGTTGCGCGTCACCTGCTCCGACACATCGCGCCTCTGGGCCGGCTGCGTTGCCGCCGGACGCGAGGTGGGCGCTTCGGCGGCGAGGGGCTCGCCGCGCAGCATGCGGGCCATGGCTGCGCGGTTCTCGGCGCTGAGCCGGCCCTTGGTCGACAGGGTCAGCACGACGATGGCCACCGAGAGCGCCACCACCATGCACACCAGCGCCAGGCCGTTGTAAATGCCGCGCAGCATGGGTTAGTTCTCCTCCAGCGCCAAGCGGCGCGCATGGGCGATCGAACCCACTTCGTCCATCTGCCGCCGCTCGAGCCGGTCGGCCTCGGCGCGGTAGCGGGCGTACAGCTTGTCCTTCAGCGTGCCGAGCACCCGGCGGTGCCGGCGGGCCTGAAGGGCCGCCCCGCGAGCCTGCTGGAATTCCAGTGCGGCAGCGCGCAGCTTGCCGTCCTGCTCGACGATCCGCCGGTGCAGCGCCATGACGTGCCGCCGGTACAGGCTGATGTACTGCACATCCACGCGGCGGGTGAGCATTTCCTGCCGCACGAGCTGGTCCTGCTGCGCCAGCAGGCCGCGCAGGCGAGTGAGCTCCTGCTCAATGCCCGTCACCCGGCTTCGCGCCTCCGCCAGGCGCCGCATGGCCGCCTGCTCGGCGCGCTGCCGGATCTTTAGCACGGGCTCGGCTCGAAATTTGAAGGCTTTTGCCATGGCTAGGCTGGAGGCTGGAGACTGGAGGCTGCAGGTACGGCGGGAGAGGAGGAATGTCCCGCTTTTCTCTGCGCCTCAGTCATTTTCAAACCTCGCCTTTCCTGTTTCTCTCGACTCAACTGCACGCCTGTTCTTCTGCGGCCGTTCCTCGCCGCCTCTAGCCTCTACTGCCGGTGCGGAACCAGGCGGCGGGTTCGCTCGGCCAGGTGAAGCAGCGATGCGCGGGCCTCGGAAAACCGGCAGCCCTGCCCGATCGTCTGCCGCAGGAATTCATCCACCAGCGGATGGGCCTTGATGGCCTGGTCCGCCTCGGGATTGGAGCCGGGGGAATACGCCCCCAGGTTCACCAGGTCCTCGATATCTCGGTACGTGGCCATACTGCGCTGAATCTCGCGTGCGGCGGCCAGGTGCGCGCCATCTGTCACATCGATCATCACGCGGCTGACGCTCTCCAGAATGTCGATCGCGGGGTAATGCCCCCGATTGGCCAAGGCGCGGCTGAGCCACAGATGCCCATCGGTGATGCTCCGCACGGCATCGGCGATGGGCTCGGTCATGTCGTCGCCTTCGACCAGCACGGTGTAAAAGCCGGTGATCGACCCGCTCCCAATGCGCCCGCTGCGCTCGAGCAGTTCGGGCAGCAGGTTGAAAACGCTGGGCGTGTAGCCCTTGGTCGTAGGCGGTTCGCCCGCCACCAGGCCGATCTGGCGCTGGGCCATAGCCAAGCGGGTCAGCGAGTCCATCAGCAGCAGCACGTGGCCGCCCTGGTCGCGGAAGTACTCGGCAATGGCCGTCGCCACGGCCCCGGCCTGCACGCGCACCAGCGGCGGCTCATCGCCCGTAGCCACGACCACCACGGCCTTGCGCATGCCCTCCGTGCCCAGGTCGCGCTCGATGAAATCGCGCACCTCGCGGCCGCGCTCGCCCACCAGGGCGATGACCGTCACGTCGGCGGAGGTGTAGCGGCTGATCATGCCCATCAGCACACTCTTGCCCACGCCCGGGCCCGAGAGAATGCTGATGCGCTGGCCGCGGCCCACGGTCATCAAGGCGTCGATGGCGCGGATGCCCGTGCCGATGGGTTCGGAGATGCGCTGGCGCTCCAGCGGATCGATCGGCTCGGGCCAGATGGGCCGGCGCGACTCGGTCTTCATCGGCCCGGCCTCATCAATCGGCTGGGCGAAGGCGTTCAGCACGCGGCCCAGCATGCCGGGGCCCACGCTGATGGCCTGCTCGCCGGCCGTCAGCTCGATGCGGTCGCCGCGACCGATGCCGGCGGTCGACCCCATGGGCATCACCAGCGTGCTCTCCTCGGCAAAGCCGATGACCCGTCCTTCAATGTTCTGCCCGTTGCGGCGGATGCGGCAGGTGGCGCCTACCGGCACGCCAAAATCCGACGCCTGCACCGTCAGCCCGCGCACGCCCGTCACGCGCCCGGTCACGCCCACCGGCAGGGCCCGCCGCGCGATCTGGATGTACGGAGCCAGGAAACTCACGCCACAGCCTCCTCGCGGCCGGTGATGGCCTTGATGATGTTGGAAAGTTGCGTCTGCACGCGGGCGTCCACCTGGCCGTTGCGGCTTTGGAGCACCACATCGCCGGGGGCGAGCGACTCATCCGCCAGAAAACTGGTGGATTCGCTCATGCCCATCCCTTCCAGAAAGCCCTTGGCGTACTCGGTAAGCTGGTTGAGCTGGGCGGGACAGACGCGGATCTGCACCTGCGAGCGGCAGGCCACCATTTCAATGGCCTTGGCCAGGTTGGTTTGGGCCGTCTCGATATCGCCGCGGGCGCGGACGCCGGTAATGCGTTCGGCAATCGTCAGCGAAAGTTCCAGCAGGTCCGCCCGGGCCTGCCGCAGCACCTGCTCGCGGGCCTCATCCAGCCGGCTGACGCTTTGCGAGAGCAGCTTGCGCAAGTCCTCGGTCTGCCGGTTAAACAGGCTCATGGCCTCCTGGAACGCTTTCTCCGCCCCATCCGCCTGGCCCTGCGCCAGCCCCTTGGCGTAGCCTTCTTCGCTGCCGGCGGCGAGTCCCTGATCGTGCGCCTGACGGCGCAGAACCTCCGCCTGGACCTGGGTCTCGGCGGCGACCAGGGCGGCCTTTTCGCGCGCGCGGTCGAGCATTTCGGTGGCCTGCGCGCGGGCTTCCAGGATCATCCGCTGCGCCTGCTCGGCGAAATTGGCGACATTCAACGCCGCCAGCCGGCCCACCGGGGCCGCCCGTGCCGAGCCATCTTGTTTGATCACGCGATTCATATTTCACAGTCACAAGCCGAAAGCCTGTGCCACCAAGCCATCCCGCTATTCGACGATGTCGTTGTCGCCGCCGCGGCCGGCGATGACGATCTCGCCGGCATCTTCCAGCCGCCGCACGACGTCCACGATCTTCTGCTGGGCCGCCTCCACATCGCTGACGCGCACCGGGCCCATGTACTCCATTTCCTCGCGGATCAGGTCGGCGGCGCGGTCGGACATGTTGCGGAACAGCTTTTCCTTCAGTTCCTCGCTGGCCGTCTTCAACGCCAGCGCTAGCTCGTCGTTCTCGACCTCCTTCAAAACCGACTGGATGCCGCGGTCCTGAACCTGCAGGATGTCCTCGAACACGAACATCAGCCGCCGGATGGACTCGACCAGCTCGGGATCCTCGGCCTCCAAGCCTTCCAGGATGGCCTTTTCCGTCGCGCGGTCGGCCAGGTTGAGCATCTCGGCCACGGTGTTGACGCCGCCGACCTTCTCGAAGCTCTGGTTGACGATCGCCGAAAGCCGATGTTCCAGCCCCTGCTCCACCTCGCGGATGACCGCGGGGTTGGTCTGCTCCATGTTGGCCACGCGCTTGACGACTTCGATCTGCTTGGCCGAGGGCAACCCCGCCAGCACCTCCGAGGCCTTATCGGAGGGCAGGTAGCACAGGATCATGGCGATGGTCTGGGGGTGCTCATCCTGGATGAACGTCAGCAGGTTTTCGCCATCGGCCTTCTGGAGGAAGCTGAAGGGGCTGCGCTTGATGGCTTGCGTGACCTGGCCGATGACCTTCTTGGCGGCATCATCAGGCAGGCTGCGCCGCAAGAGCGCCGTCGCGTACGCCAGGCCGCCCTCTTCCATGTAGTTGGAGGCCAGCGCCAGGTGGTAGAACTCGGTGAGCACAGCGTCGCGCTGCGTGGTGCCCACGCCCTGAAGCGCGGCGATCTCGCGCGACACCTCCTCCACCTTCTCGGGCTCCAGCCGACGGAGAATCTCCGTCGCGGTCTCCTGCCCCACCGACAGCAGGAAAATGGCCGCCTTGCGGATGCCCGTCAACTGCGCTAGTTCCTCGCCGGCCATACCGTCTCCTGCTCGCTACTTCGCGTCGATCCATCGCTGGATGAGGTTGCTGGCCGCATCGGGCTTCTCGCGGACCATCTCGCCGATCTGCTCGACGACTTTCTGGAAGCGCACCGCCTCATCGTCCAGTTCCAGGCCTTCCAGAGCGCCTTCCTGGCCCTCGATAGCCCCGACGGCGTCCTCGAGGCTGATCTTCTCTTCCATCGTCGGGGGCTCCAGCAGCGGCGGCGAGGGCGCCCGCCGACGGGCGAACATCAGCACCATCACCAGCGCGAGCACCGCCAGGCCCGCCAGCACGGCCTCCTTGCCGTAGCTGCCGAAGGCCAAGTGCACGCCGGCGTACGCCACTTCCTGCGCCGCCACCGCCGGTGCGCCCACGTAGTACTTCACCACCACCTGGTTGTCGGGCCGGGCAGGATCGGCCGGCGGGGCCTTGATGAGGCCTCGGACCAGGTCATCAATCTTGGACAGCTCCGCCGCCACTTCCGCCTCGGAGGGTTCAACTTTGTCGCCCTTGATCTTCTTGACGGCGGCGAGCAGGTAATCGCGCGGCACGTTCACCGAGACCGACACGCTCTTGACAAAACAGCCGACCGCCTCCTCGATGGTGTGCTTGAAGGGGAAGCGGCTGTCCGTGGCGGTTTCGGTTTTCTCCATCGAGCTTTCCCCGCCGGTATTGGCGGCGATGCGCGGGGTGCCCGTGTTGGTCATGACGCCCGGCTCGGCGGCCGTCCTGCGGGCCGTCTGCGTGGATTCTTCCGTCACCTTATTGGCTGGGGCCTGCACGGGCTCCTGGTACTTGGTTTCCTCCGTGTGCCGCGTGCGGACCGGGTCGGGCTCGACATAGACCCCCACCAGCAGGCCGTCGATCCGCAGCAGGTCCTGGATCTTCGTCTCAAATCGCCGCTCCTGCTCGGCCACCAGCTCCATCATTTCGCCATCGGCGGCCTGCTCATCTTTGGCCCGGTAGGGTCGGCCGTCGGCGACGATGCGAACGTCGGAAGACTTCATGCTGCCCACGCAGCCGGAGACCTGCTCGGCGATGGCCTTGACGAGCTGGCGGCTCATCGAACCGCCCGGCTTCAAGGTCAGGCACACGCTGGCGGTGGGTGTGACGGCCGGCGTGCCCAGTTGGCGGGCGTGGCCGGGCTCCAGGATCACCTGTGCCGTGCGCACGCCGGGGAACTTGGCGATCCAGCGCGAAAGCTGCTCCTGGCGAAGCTGCTGCCACAGCCGCTGGTTCTCCGGCTCCGTGCGCCACATCGACGACTGGCGCACCTGGCTATCGAGTTCGCTGGCCGGGTCGGCAGGCAGAATGCTCTGTGAGGCCAATAGCGCGATGGCATCATCGCGCCGTTCGGAGGGCACCATGAGCAGGCCGTTGACGAGGGTGACGTCGATCTTCTCGCGATGCAGCAGTTGCTGGGCCGCCCCGCTCTGCTCATCCGACAGCGTCGTGTTGAAGACGGCCACACTGTGCGGCCGGGCGCCGATGACGGCCACCAGCCACACCAGCGTGACGGCCACCAGTACCACCAGCAGCAGCAGCGCCAGCCGCGCCGAACCGCTCAGCGCAACCCACAGCCGCTTGATCTGCTCGATGTACGCCCGGATGAATCGCACCTGTCGGTCCTCCGTGACCTACGCCCGCCGGCGTCTCCGCGCCGGCACGAACGGCCGCTAAATCCTCATCTGCTGCACCTGGTTGTACGCATCCAGCAGCTTGTTGCGGATCTGGAGCATGGTTTTGAACGCCAGGTCCGCCTTCTGCACGGCCGTCATCACCTCGGCGACGTTATCGTTCTTGCCCGTCGCCAGGGCGTTGACGGCTTTTTCCGCATCCAGTTGGAGCTGGTTGACCTCGTCGAGGCTCTTCTTCAGCACATCGGCGAATCCGCCGGCCGAAGGGGTTCCCGCCTGCTTCTGCGCCGGATCGACCGGCCCGAGCCGGCCAAGGTCCGGAATGGTCGTCAAGTTGATTTGTGTCATGGTCAAACCCCGGGGGATTGCAAATTGCCAATTGCAGATTGCAAATTTGGGGAACCAGCTCCGCTCGGCAGAGAGAGCCTGGTTCTTTCTTCAAATTTGAAATTTGAAATCTGCAACTTGAAATTCCTCTATCCCAAGATCCTCAGGTCCGAACTGATCATCTGCTTGCTTATCTGGAGCGCCGTCAGGTTGGCCTCATAGGCCCGTTCGGCGACCATCGAATTGGTAATTTCAGTGTGCAGGTCCACTTTGGGAATTTGGACGTAGCCCTTATAGGGACCGGTCTTTACAGCGTCCGGGTTACCGGGTTCATGTTTCCAGCGGACGCTGTCCTCGTCAGTCTCGATACTGGCGACCTGCACGCCCTGGCCGTCCTGGGCGACTTTGAAAGTCGGATAGCGGCGCTTGTAAACGCAGGGGTTGCCGTCCTGATCTTCCGTCGTGAACATGTTGGCCTGGTTGGCGGCGCTGGTGTCAAACCAGATCCGGCTGGCCACCATCCCGCTGACCGACACATCAAACGTGTTGAACATGGTTCACCTTGCTCCGCTTACACGCGTTCCTGAATGGCCACCGTCAGCATTTGACTCTGGTGGCTGAAAAGCCTGGCCGCCGTCTCGTGCATGATGGCATTTTTCAACAGTTCGTTTTGAATATGCTCCAGGCTGCGGTCGGCCCCGTCGTAGTAGTTCATCAGGCCGCCGATTTCCTGCGTCTTCACCGACAGCCGCGGATTGAAGCTCACATTCCGCGTCGAGCGCGGCTGATACCGGTGCGGGGACGTCACATCGCGATGCTGGATCGCCTCATCCAGCGCTGTCGTGAACTCATCCACCGGCAAGTCGCGCTGGCGGAAGAAGGGCGTGTTGCTGTTGGCCACATCATCCGCCAACACCGCCTGACGCTGCTCGGTGAAGGCCATCACATCGCCCAGCACCGGCAGCGACGAGTTGTCAAACAGCAGCCCGAAGAAATCCATCGCCCAATCCTCAATTGGCGCGCGCTGCGCGCCGCCAGAACGTTAAACAACGGCTGTGCCACGCAAGGCAGGGCCGCAGATTTGCTGTTAAGCTGTTTGTACTTGGCATCTTACGCACCTACGCCTCAGTGCCTCTTTTTCGGGGCTTCGTCGTGCCCGCGCAATTTCTGCGCTTGTCCAGCAGTTCTTGCCGCATAACGTCCTTACCTATCTTGCCTAATTCGCCCGTTATCCCACTTCCGACTTAGTCGGAAGTGAAACCTGATTCAGGCTCCCGGCATCATGGCCAGTTCTACCTGGCGGTAGTTCTTCAGCTTCATGCCCAGCGTGCGAATGCCGATGCCCAAGGCCCGCGCGGTGCGGGCGCGATGGCCGCCGAAGCGGTCCAGCGTTTGATAGATCAGGCGCTTTTCCATCTCTTCCATCAGCCGGCCATCGGCCAGCGGGGCGGCGGCGGTTTCGCCCGCCTCGGGGGCCAGCGAGCCATCCAACCAGGGCGACAGGCTGGAGCCCCGTATGACCGGCCCTTCCGCCAGCACGTTGGCGCGCTCCACGATGTTCTGAAGCTCACGGACATTGCCGGGCCAGGAATAGCGCCGCAGCGCCTCCAGCGCCGACTCCTCCAGCCGCTTGGCCGAGCGCCCTTCGCGCTGGGCGACCTGGAAATTGAAGTACTCCGCCAGCGGCTCGATATCCGCCACGCGCTGCCGCAGCGGCGGCACCGTGATGGGCACCACGTTGAGCCGGTAGTAAAGGTCCGCCCGGAAGCGACGCTGGGCCACCCACACCTTCAAGTCGCGGTTGGTCGTGACGATCACCCGCACGTTCGCCCGGCGGGTGATGCTCGAGCCGACGCGCTCGAAGGTCTTCTCCTGGAGCACCCGCAGCAGCTTGGCCTGCAGGTTCAGGTCCATCTCGCTGATCTCATCCAGCAGCAGCGTGCCGTCATCGGCCAGCTCGAAGCGCCCGCGGCGCAGCCGGTCGGCGCCGGTGAAGGCGCCCTTTTCGTGACCGAACAGCTCGCTCTCCAGCAGCCCCCGACTCAACGCGGCGCAATTGACCGCCAGCATGGGCTTTTCCCGCCGGCCGGAGGCGGCGTGAATGGCCCGGGCGATGACCTCCTTGCCCGTGCCGCTCTCGCCAACAATCAGCACCGTCACCTGGCTGTTGGCCACCTGGGCGATCCGCTTGCTGATCTCGGCCATGGCCTCCGAGATGCCGATCAACTGGCTGGGCGCGGGCTTTTCCGACAGCTCGGCCTTGAGCACCTCGTTTTCGCGCTGCAGCCTGCCGTGGGCCACGGCCCGATCGACCAGGGCCTCGATGGCCGGGCCGTCGAACGGCTTGGTGATATAGTCGAACGCACCCAGCCGCATGGCCTGGACCGCCGAGTGGATGGTGCCGTAGGCGGTCATGAGAATCACCGGCGTCTCCACGCCGTTTTGGCGCAGCTTCTGGAGGAAGGCCACACCGTCCATGCGCGGCATCTTCAGGTCCGTGATGACCAGGTCGAAGCTCTCCGTCGCTGCCGAGAGCATGTCCTGAGCCGAGGGGAACGTGGTCACCTCGTGCTGCGCCGCCGCCAGCGTGGCCGCCAGCGAGTCCCGCATCATGTCGTTATCATCAACCACGCACACACGCGCCATTGCTTACGCTCCTGCTGAAAAACCTGCCGCCGCGCCGAGGCCCGCACTTTCATTCCCCGTGCCGGCGCCCTGGGCGGCCCCCGTCGGCAAACGGATGACAAAATGCGCCCCGCCGGGCTCCTGCCCATCGGGGGCGTTGCGCACGGCGATGCGGCCGCCGTGGCTTTCGACAATGCGATGCACGATGGCCAGCCCCAGCCCCGTGCCGCGATCCTTGGTGGTGAAGAAGGGGTTGAAAATCCGGTCCAGCAGCTCCGCCGGCACGCCCGGCCCGCTGTCGGCGACGCTAATCTCCAGCTCGCCGCCGACCTGTGCGGCCGTGATCGCCACGACGCCCTCCCCCGCCGCGTCGCACGCGTTAAAGAGCAGGTTGGCGATGGCCCGCACCAGCAGGTGGGCATCGCCCTGGAATTCGACATCACACTCGCAGCGAATGCTCAGCCGCGTGCCGGCCGCCTCGAGCCGGCCGCGGGCCAGTTCGTGCGCCTCGCCCAGCACCGCGGACAGGAGAATGGGCCGCTTTTGCGGCTGGATCTCCCCGGCAAAGGCCAGGATGTCGTTCACCAGGGCGTTGAGCCGGTCGACGCCGGTGGCGATGCGCGTGGCGATGGCGGCGCCTTCGGCATCCTGCATCAGCCGGCTGGCCAGCAGCGACGCGTACAGCGCGATGCCGCCCAGCGGATTGCGGATTTCGTGCGCCATGCCGGCGGCCATCTGCCCCAGCGCCGCCAGGCGGCTGCGCCGCTCCAGCTCGCGATTCTTGCTTTCCAGCTCCGCCCGCAGGCGCGCCACCTCGCGCGCCAGCCGGTCGTGCGACTCCTGCAGCCGCTGCGTGATCTGCGTGTACGCCGCGATGGCGCCGGCCAGTTGGGTCTGGCTGATGGGCTCGGCCGCCGGGGCCGCCAGCAGGGTGGAGGCGGCGGTCATCGCCGATCCTCCCCGCCGGCGGTGCGATCGATGTAGCGCGGCGCGGCGTATTGGTATTGCCGGGCGGCATAGGCCGCGTTCACCCGCTGGCCGACCGCCAGTGCGGCCGCCTGGTCGCGGCAGCTGCGCGTGCGGCGCTTCAGCGCATCGCAGTCGCTCTCATCCAGTTCGAGAATTCCTTTCAGGAGCGCCTGCACCTCCTCGACCAGCTCGCCCACAATCTGCCGGCCGGCCGGGTCGATGCCCTGGCGAATCTGGTCCCAGCGGCTGCGGAAGGGCTCCAGCTCGGTGTTCACCTCGGTTAGGTGATTGATCAGCCGCTGGCGGTCGCCCAGAATTCGCAACAGGTGGCCGCTGTTTTCGCCGTCGATGGCCTGCCGCTGGAGGTCGGCGAGCTGGCGCAGCTCCCGGTAGATATCGCGCTGCTGCGTCAGCAGTTCGATCAGGCGCTGGCCCTGGCTCATCACCGAGTCGGTCATTTCAGCTCCTCTGGCTCTTGGCTCACGGCAGGGTTCATTCTTTCCACGGTGTCGAACCACTGGTCCCAGGACTGCGGCGTATTGGCGGCATCGGGGCCTTCAAAGGCCGCATCGGGGATCTGCTTTCGAAGCTGGCGGGCGCGCTCGATGGCCACGCGGGCCTCGCCGGGCTTGCCCAGCGCCACATAGCAGTTGTACTGCTGCATGAGCCCCCCCAGCGCCGCCGGCTGCGTCTGGAAGTGGAAGACGGCCTCCTCGTAACGCTGGAGCGCCTGCTCGTAATTCTTCAGCTCGAACTGGCAGTCGCCGCGGGAGAAATAGCTGTTGCGGCGGTACGTCTCATCCAGTTCGCTGCGCGGCTCATCCAGTTGCTCCACGCGGCTGATCACCTGGGCAAACAACTCATCCGCCCGGGCGAGCTGCTCATCGCGGGCCTCCTCCTGCTGTCGGCGCACGCGCTGTTTGGTCTCCTGCTGCGCCGAGCGCGCCAACTCGCGGGCCGAGCAGTGGTAGCTGTCGGCCGTCAGGAACATCGCCCGCGTGGCCCGGCAGAATCGCTCGCGCTGCACGGCACAATCGCCATCCACCGTCGTCAGCAGTTTGCCGGGGGAGCGCTGAATGGCCTCGCCCAGCACCTTCTGGGCCTGCGGCCACTTCTCCTGGCGATGGCACAGCCAGCCCAGGGCATACAGCGCGCTGTGGTACTGCTCGGAATCGGGCGTGAAAACCTTGCCCTCGCCGTCGATGATGCTCACCAGGATCTCTTCGGCCTTGGGATACGAATTCTTGCCCTTGGCCACATAGCACATGGCCATGGGGATGAGTCCCTCAACCGCCTTGGCGTGCCGCCCGGGCGGCTGGGAGACCTTGAGATTCTCGTCGTAGACCGCGATGGCCTCGTCGTACTTGCCGCTGGCCTGGAGTGCCTGGCCCAGCAGGAAGCGTGCCTCGGGCACACGCGTGTCGGCGGGCTGGCTGGCGATGAAGGCCTCAAGCGTCGAGATCGTCTCCTCGCGCTTGCCGGCCCGGTAGAAGGCGTCGGCCGCCTGCCACAGGCTCGAGCCGTACAGCCGCACGTCGATCCGCTCGGCCAGTTTGGCCCGCTGGCGGAAAACCTTTCCCGCCTCCACCAGGTGATCCACGCGCTTGCCGGCCAGCACATCCATCTCGGCGGCAGCGGCCCCGCCGGCAGTGGCCTTGGCCAGCGCCTCGGCGGCCTGTGCAGCGAGCGCCAGGTGGGTGGCGCCCAAGCGTTCGAACATCTCCATGTGCTCTGCGGCGGCGAAGGGCGGGCTGGGAAGCTCGAACAATTTCTTCTCGGCGATGACGAATCCCAGGGCGTCGGCCGGCCGGCCGGCCTCCATCAACAACTGGTGATTGGCGATCAGCGAGCGCCGTAGATCGGCCAGGTTCACATACGGGTTGTCGCGCTGCTCCAGCAGGCCTTCCAGGGCCTGGGAATACTGGCTCAGGGCCTTGTCGTACTCGTGCTGATCGGCATACGCGCAGGCCAGGCCTTCGCTGGCGGCCACCGCCAGGGGCGTCCGCGGGCTGTGCGCCAGGACGTTGCGGAACAGCTCCTCCGCTTCCATGGGATTATCCTGGCGAATCAACTGCCCGCGAAGCAGGCAGGCCTTGGAATACAGCGGCGTGGTGGGCGGCACCTGCGGAATGAGCTGGATGAGATGGTTATCGGCCTGCTCCGTCCAGCCGCGCCGAGCCCAGATCCGGGCCTGCTGATATTCCACGTGCCGCAGCACGGGCGCGGCCTCGCCATGCGCCGCCACCTCGATGCGCTCGGCCGCCAGCAGCTCGTCGGCGCGGTCGGGGCGCTTCATCTCCAGCAGGATGTCGATGGCGCGATCCAGGGCCCAGCCGTAAGAGTCGCCATCCAGCCCCTCGGCCCGCAGGTACACTTTCAGCCGGGCCAGCAGATCTTCCCCCGTCATCGAGCGGTCGCGCAGGGCCATCTCGATCACCCGGCGGTCCAGCCGGGCGCGCCGGGCGGCATCCTTCGCCACCGCCCGGTTGTACCATTGCACGGCCTTGGCCGGCTGGCCCAGTTCCTCGCACGCGCGGCCCAGCCGCTCGGCTCGCTCGGGCGTGGCCGGCTGGCCGCAGACTTCCAGCGCGAAGCGGTAGTGGCGTTCGAGCGCCTCGAACTGGCCACGGCTCCAATCGTTGTTGGCCGTCATGCTCCGCCAGCGGATATCGCCCAGCAGCAGGTACGCCCGGCCTTCGCACTCGGCGGCGCGGTTTTGAGGGACATCCTTGCGGATTTCCTCAAACACCTTGAGTGCGGCCTGTTCGATGGGGGCGAAGTCGGTGCCCTTGTAGGACTCGGCCGCCTGCTGGACGGCGGCGAAGCGGTCGTCCCAGGATTCCTTGGGGGCGGAGGCGATCCAGTGCCAGAAGGCCAGGCCGCAGGCGACCAGGCTGACCATCAGCAGCGGCATCTGCCATTTGCCAGCCAGGCTGAACGCCCGCGGCGCATTTTTCTGTGCATCGGTCATCCTGACCTCTTTGCGGCGGACCTCCTGTCCGCCGCCACCCGCGGCCGGCTAAACGGCCTGCGTGTCCGCCTGCGCGAAAAACTGGCGGATTTCCTGCATTGTCTTCTGCAACTGCTTCATCCGCGTGATGTGGTCCAGACGTGCAAAGACCGACTCGTCGTACAGCCGGTGCCCGCCACGCGTCCAACGCGACTCGTGCAGCAGGCCCATGGTCGTGTAATTGTGGATCGTCTGGCGGCTCAAGCCCGAGTAATCGACGACTTCCCCGATGCGATACAGCTTGGGCGGGATCGGCCGGCCGCCGGCCAATGCAACTTCTCCGCCGGCATCGGAAGCAAAGCCCACAAGCTGAGCCGCAGATGACAGGCTGGCGCGATGTTCGGGCGAATGCTCAAATGTTTGCATGATGGTCACCTGGATATATTGGACGTTGTGCAAAATGTATAAATAAATCCAATTCAGTCTGTCAACAGCTTTTTTTGGATTTTTTTCCGCAGCGGCCCGAAGGCAAGTTAAGTGTTACACTCGTCGTCACTTTGCAGAGACTGTAACACTTAGCCTTCTTCAGCGCGAATGTAGCGATTCAGGCCGAGCGAGGACAAGCCAGGCAGGGAGGCCGAAGCAGGCGATGCCAGTCGCATCGCCGATGCATGCCGACGAAGCATGGCAAAGCCGCAGCCGGCATGAAGCCTGGCATGCTGGAAAGTTATTCGCGCACGCTCCACGCGTCAAGAGATAAGTATGGTGTCCCTCGAACTCCCCTCGATTTTTGAGCACATCGAGGTCTTTTACAATCGCCAACGGTTGCACAGTTCGCTAGACTACGTCAGCCCCGAAGCGTTTGAGGCGAGCCGAAACTAACTACTTTGGGCGCGCCCACCGTTCGTGGGGAAGCCCAAAGTGTTGTTCCTTATAACCTTTTAAAGGAGTTTCCCATGAAACGCGCACTGCGACATCTGGGGCGAAGCATATCTTCAAAGCATGACATCGAACGCGAGAAGGCTCCGGCGTGTCCGTCCATTGAAGCCCTCGAGCCCCGGGTATTGCTATCCGGGACCGTGCTTGCTTCGGTAATGCATGGAAACCTGAATATCCGGGGTGACGCCGCGGCGAACGTCATTGTCCTGGATCAAAGCGGGCTGAACGCCGACCAGGTGCGCATCTCCGGGGCCAGCGGCACAGCCATCAACAACCAGGCCAATCCGGTCATCCTGAGCGGCGTAACGCGCGGCGTCGACATCCGAATGGGTGCCGGGGCCGACAGCGTGACCATGAGCAGCCTGAGCCTTCCGGGCAACGTTTCGGTCGACGGCCAGAAGGGTGCCAATATCCTCACGCTCAACAACGTGCAGGTCGCGAGAAGTCTTAATATCCACAATAGTACCACCACCACGATCGCCAATACCACGGTCGGCAAGGATCTGAGGATCGGGCCTGGCTCTGGCGTGGAGAATGTCGCCCTGCGATCGGTGGAAGTCCAGCGGAACACCAAAATCGTCGGTGGGAGGTGGTCCGATATCTTCACGGTCGACAACTCGATCTTCCACGGCGCGGTGCGACTGTATACCGGACAGGGTGCGGACATCGTTCAGATCGGATCCCACGGCGGCCCCCTAAGCCCGCCCACCCTGTTCTACGGGCCTGTATGGATCTGGTTGGGCGCCGGCGACGACACTCTCCAGTTCGGCGTGACCGGCCAGACCGGCACCCGCGCTGTATTTTCCAATAGAGTGCGTTTCGACGGCGGGCGGGGGTACGACACACTCCTCAACTTCGACGCCAGCACGTACATCAGGAACTCGCAATTTCGGATCGTGAATTTCGAATCGAACACCCCGATCCCGGATACCACCGCCCCCACGGTGAGTTTCACGGCCCCAGCAAGTAATGCAACGGACGTCGCTCTGAACCAGAAGATCGCGGCGACCTTCAGCGAGCCGATGGACCCGCTGACCATCACCACGACGAGCTTCACGGTGACCGGGCCGGAGTCCACGCCGGTGATAGGCACGGTGACGTACGTCGGCACCACAGCCACGTTCACACCCACCAGCAGCCTTGCGACCGACACCACCTTTACGGCCACCGTAACCACCGGGGCCGAGGACTTGGCGGGCAACGCCTTGGCCAGCAACTTCACCTGGACGTTTACTACCGGGGAGACCACGGACATCACCGCCCCCACAGTGAGTTCCACAGACCCTCTGAACGGCGCCACGGGAGTGGCCCGCAATAAGAAGATCGCGGCCATCTTCAGCGAGGCGATGGACCCGCTGACGATCACCGCAGCGAGCGTGACGGTGACAGGACCCGGCTTGGTTCCTGTTATAGGGACTGTGACTTGCGTGGGCGCCACAATGGCCTTCACGCCCACAAGCACCCTCGCGCCCAATACCCTCTTCACCGTGACGATCACCACCGGCGCCGAGGACCTGGCTGGGAATCCACTGGCTGACAACTTCGTCTGGAGCTTCATGACCGGGGCGACTTCGGACGCCACCGTCCCCACAGTGCTTTCCACGGACCCAGCAGATAACGCAACGGACGTCGCTCTGAACCAGAAGGTCGCGGCGACCTTCAGCGAAGCCATGGACCCGCTGACGATCACCGCAGCGAGCGTGACGGTGACAGCGCCCGGCCTGGTTCCTGTTATCGGCACTGTGACTTGCGTGGGCGCCACAATGGCCTTCACGCCCACAAGCGCCCTCGCGCCCGACACCACGTTTACGGCCACCGTAACCACCGGGGCCAAGGACCTGGCGGGGAACCCACTGGCCAGCAACTTCACCTGGACGTTTACAACTGGGGCGACCTCGGACGCCACCGCCCCCACAGTGACCTCCACCAACCCCGACGATCTCCAAACCGACGTGGCCATCAATAAGACGGTCGCCGGGACCTTCAGCGAGTCGATGGACCCGCTGACCATCACGACCGCTAACTTCACGGTGACAGGGCCCGGCAATACCCCTGTGACGGGGACGGTGAACTATGATGCACTAAGCAAGATTGCAACCTTTACACCATCGAGCAATCTCGCCACCGACACCACATTTACCGCTACGATCGCCGGCGGGATCAGCGGGGTAAAGGACCTGGCCGGCAATCCGCTGGCAAGCGACAAGGTGTGGACATTTACGACCGGAACGCAGATGGAGCAAGCGACCATCAACCTTGGGTCGGCCGGCGCCTTCGCGGTGATGGCTACCGCTTCGATCACTAGCACTGGTCCTACCCAGATCAACGGAGATGTCGGGCTGAACCCGGGAAGTGCACAGGGAATCCCGCCGGCGCAGGTCAACGGGACCATCCACGTCGATGATCAGGCGATCATAACGGCCCAGGCCGATCTGTTGGCCGCGTATAACGATGCGGTAAGCCGTTCAGTTAGTTCAGTAAGTCTGCCCGGCAACATGGGCGGGCTGACCTTCACCCCCGGCCTATACACGAACTCGACCTCGGTATTGATCTCCGGGGCAGGCCCCGGCAACATCGTGACCCTTGACGCCCAGGGCGACCCCAATGCGATCTTCATCTTCAAAATGGGGTCCACACTCACCACGGGGCCCGGCGCCCAGGTGGTCCTGGCCGGCGGCGCCAAGGCCGGCAATATCTTCTGGCAGGTCGGGACTTCAGCGACCCTCGATACGACCACGATCTTCATGGGCAATATCCTTGCCGCAGTGACGATCACGGTTAACACCGGGTCCGTGGTGGAGGGCCGGCTTCTGGGCGGTTCAAACTCAGACGGTTCGGTGACCATCAACGCGAGCACCATTACGGTGCCCGCCCTGTAAGCCGCGACCCTTGAGAGCCCGGGCAATTCCGGGGTGCTGTGATCCAAGTGATCGCGGCACCCCGGAAGACGCCGTACCCTCCGCTGCCATAGAAAAACAAAGGAAAACAAAGGGGGGAAAAGGGGAAAAGGGGTCAGGAACCAATGGCCCTAAGTTAAGGCGCAACGTCTGTGATAGTAAGTGAATACGATATTTTTTCGTGTTGGGTTGAGACGGGCACCCGGATGCCCGCGTCACGGAACATTAGGAATCCCTTGGATTCCCGAATGCCTGCCGCGGACAAGATAACGATTATTCTCGTGATTCGTGCCATAAGAAATTGTCTGGCAATAGGTTACGCTTATCTTAGGGCCATTGGGGTCAGGAACCTTTGTTCGCCATCTTTCTCGGTCTCCCCGGCGGTCGCAACGTGGCTTCCAGACCCAACTCGGCCCTGGCATGGCCGAATTCGCGCCAGGACGTCGAAAAAATATGTGTGGTTTTGTGAAGAATTTACTTGACATTGTGGATTTGTAGGATATATTAATCATCCAGACGATCCATGAACCATTCAGGCGATATACTTTTGAAGTGGAACAAAACAACTACTCGAGCATCCTTCGCTTTGAGTTGCCTTTCGGAGGAAATGCCTCTCGAATCTGTGAAAATGGGCAATATGCATCTTAAGCATTATGCACTTTTGCATGCGGCCTTACTGGTAAAGGAGTTACGTTTAAGCAATTACACTAAAAGAAGTTATACCTGAAAAGAGGCCTTTTGATGACCTCTGGCAGCGATTAAGTGCTTATGGAAAAGAGCCTAAGCACAAAAAACCGAGGGATTGAGATGCCGCAGCGAGATCGCAGCCACCATGAATGCGACAGATCAAGAAGTGAATTGAGCCAAGTGGCTACTCCCGAAATTCGCGGAGGAAAAAAAAGGGCGGCCGTCGAGGGGTCCGGCCGCCGAGCTAGGAGCCTCCCAGTCCATCGTACATCGAGTATCGGATAGGGCAGCCGGCTACCGTCCCGGCGGCATGGGTGTATTTTAACACACCCTGTTGTTTTGTGTTGATAATTTTGGGAAATCAGAAATTACGTGGAATGCAGACCCCTTCCGGGGCCGCCCCGCCAGGCACTGGACGAGCGGCCGGCGGGCGGCTATAACAAGGGTGTCAGCTTGCAGTTCACACGGAAGTCTTTACGGGCCTGGGGCACGAAGGAGCAATGTCATGAAGCGAACGTGGGCGCCCATCGCAGTTCTGGTCCTCCTTTTCGCCGCGGCCGCACAGGCGGCGGAGTACCACGTTGCCACCGCCGGCACGGACGACAACGCGGGCACGAAGGATAAACCCTTCAACACAATCGCCCACGGCATCGGCCAACTCAAGCCCGGCGATACGCTGATCATCCACGCGGGCACCTATGCGCCGTTTGAGGTGCGCAATCTCCAGGGCGCCGCTGAGAAGTTCATCACGATCAAGGCGCCCGAGAAGGAGCACGTGGTGATCGACCGCTACCCCGGCGGCGGCATGCACGCGATTCACCTGATCGGCACGTGCCGCTACCTCGTCTTCGAGAACCTCGAAGTGACCGACTCCAACCCCAAGATCGAGGAATGGCGCAAGCTCGATCTGAACAAACCCGACGATGTGGAGGCCTGGAAGAAGATCGCCGCCGAGCTGGCCAAGGATCCCAACCAGCGATATCGCGACGGCGTGCGCATCAACCCGCCGGCCATGCCGCCGCAGCACGACAAGAGCCACAGCCACCTGGTCTTCCGCCACCTGACGGTGCACCATATCCTGGGCCTGGGCTTCACCGGCAATGGCGACAACATCGAGTTCATCGAAAACCACATCTACGACCTGGGCTACCCGCCCTCCGGCTACGCCTGGTACATGAGCGGCAACAACATGGTCTTCCGCGGCAACCGCGTGCACGAGTGCTCGTACGGCATGCACCTGTACACGCAGGGCGAGAAGGAAACCGACACGATCAGCAACACGCTGATTGAGAACAACGTCATCACCAATTGCGGCAAGATGTTCTTCCACGGCTCCAGCCAGAAGGTGCATCCCGGCGGCTCGGGCATCCTGCTCTGGTCGCCCGGCGAGCACAACATCATCCGCAACAACGTGCTGGTGGATGACTACACGGACATCAATCTCATCACCAAGGACTCGCTGATCGCCAACAACACCATCGTCGGCGGCCGCAGCGGCATCTTCTGCGTCAAGAGCGACAAGCCCGTCACGCGGAATAACCGGATCTGCAACAACATCGTCTTCGGCGTCACCGGCGAGGCCATGACGGTGCCCGAGGGCGAGAACATCACGGTCAGCAACAACTGCGTCGGCGCCAACCCGCAGTTCGTGGATATGGCCAAGAAGGACTACCACCTCAAGGCCGGCTCGCCCGCCATCGACGCGGGGATTGAACTGAAAGAAGTGCCGGTCGATATCGAAGGCACGCCCCGCCCGCAGGGCAAGGGCTGGGATATCGGCGCGTATGAATTCAAGGGCGCGGCGGCGCCGGCGGCCAGCCAATCCGCCCCCAAGGGCTGAGGGAGCAAATAATCGGGACACAAGGTGTGTCCCCAAGAAGACGAGAGCTGTAGACTCTAGGTCGGGTGCCGTGGTTGCGTCTTTGTGCAACCACGCGTCTGGGAAGGGATCATCCCATTCGGCGTGGCTGCAAACGACGCAGTCACGGCACCCGGTTTTTGTTTGTCAGGCTTTCTAGACCCCCAGCCCGAACTCGGCCAACCCCGCCGCCGTCTGGTCCATCGTCTTGCTCAGCACACCGCGCATGCCGACGACTTCGGCGCCGGCGATGTTCTCGGCCCGGTCGTCGACAAAAGCCACCTGTGCGCCGGGCAACTCCAGGTACTCCAGCACCTGGCGATAGATGGCCGGCTCGGGTTTGCGGGTGGCCATCTCGTGCGAGTAGAAGAGACGCTCGAAGCGGCCCAGGAAGCCGGCCAGCGCGGTGCGGAAGACCTCTGCGTGCGGGGCATTTGTGTTGCTTAAGAGCAGCAGCCGAACCTTCGGGGCGAGCTTGTCCAGCAGGGATTCGATGCCGGCTAGCGGCTCACCGATCATCAGGTTCCAGCCCTCGACGAACGCCTCCAGCGACATTTCGCACCCGAGCTGCTTAACCACGTGGCGGTGATACTCCTCGATGGGCATCCGCCCGCTTTCCACGAGTTTGTACAGCGTGTCGCGTCGGTAGAGGTCGAGGATCTCCTGCTCGCTGGCCCCGCAGCACCGCGACCAGGTGCGAATCGCCCGCTCGTGATGGATGGAAATGAGCACGCCGCCCAGGTCGAAGATCACGGCCTTGATGGCCGAGTCGCCATTGATGTGATTCACGGCTTGCCCCCCTCAGCTCGGCGGGCTGCCGCGCGGGCCAGAATCGCCGCACCCAGCGCGCCGGTGAACTGGGGGTCGGGGGCGATGGTCACGGCACACTTGAGCGTGGTCTCCATCGCGCCCGCCATGCCCCCCACCAGCGCCACCCCGCCGGTAAAGACGACCGGGCCGGCCAGCGTGCGGCCGGCCATGGCGGCCACGCGTGCGGCAATCGCCGACTGCACGCCGGCGACGATGTCCGGGCAGCTTCGCCCGGCGGCCAAAAGACCGATGATCTCCGTCTCGGCGAAGACCACGCACATGCTGCTGATGGGCGCGGCCGCCTGGCTCTGGCTCGCCAGGGCGCCGAGGTCCGCCAGCGGCACCTCCAGGCGAGCGGCCAGCATCTCCAGAAAGCGGCCGGTGCCGGCGGCGCAACGATCATTCATGGAAAAATCGCGGACGGCGCCATCGGCCTCCAGGTGCAGCAGCTTGGAGTCCTGCCCCCCCACTTCCACCACGCAGCGCGCCTCAGGCAGCAGGTGATGCACGCCGCGCGCGTGGCAGGTGATTTCCGTCACCGTCCGCGTGGCAAAGGTCACGCCCTGGCGGGCATAGCCGGTGGCCACGACGCCGGCGACGTCTTTGCGCGCTGCGCCGGCCTCGTCCAGCAGCGCCTCGTACAGCGACTCGGCCAGTTCGCCCTGCCGCACGGCTTGATCGACCTGGCCGCGCGCGGCGATGCGGCCCTCCGTCCCCAAAAGGACGATCTTGATCGCCCGCGATCCGGCATCCACACCCGCAAACATCATCGCTCGCGCCTCTCCTTCACCCGCTCCACCAGTGCCGATAGCCGCGTCTTCAGGCTGGCCATCACGGCGTCGATCACCGGCGGCACTTCGATTTCTACGACGGGCAGCGCCAGTCGCCCGCGAATTTCCTCGGCGATGACCGCTCCCTCAGTGGCGCAGTGGCTCGCGCCGGGGATGCGCGAGATCACCGCCGCCTCGGCGCCCGCGGCGGCCATGTCGGCGCAGATATCCTCGGCCCGCTGCCCGGCCGGGCCAACCATCGGGTCGGCCAGTGCCATGCGCGCCAAAGCCTCCAGCGGCGGCACGTTCGTCGGAATTCTCGCCAGCGCGTGGCCGAACATGTAATCCGTGCCACACACGCGGCCGCCGCACTCTTCCAGCAGGTTCATCGCCCGCAGGTCGGCCACGGGGTTCACCCAGTACACCCGCGCGGCGGCGGCCTCCAGAACGCCTGTCCCGGCGGCCACGCGGCGGCGGACCTCCGCCAGCAAATCCTCCAGCACGGCCACTGTTTCGTCACGATCCGAACAATAATGGATCGCCAGCATCTCGGCCACCAGCATCTCCATCGCCCCCAGCGGCGCGGCCGCCGCGCGATACGCCTCCTCGCGCAGCTCGCCCAGCAACCCGCGCACGCGATTGGCCTGGTGAATGCTCTGGGCCAGATGCCGGCGCCGCAGGCGCTTCCCGCAGGTTTGGCCGATGGCCCAGGCCAGATGCTGCATCTGGCCGGTCACGAATGCCACCTGGCTGCGTGACACCCGCCGGCCGCCCGGCAGGCGGATGGCCGCTTCGCCCGGGTCGCACGGCCGGCGCGGCGGAATCTCCCACCAGAGGATGGGAAAACCCGTGGCGGAAAGCCGCTGCGCGATGGCGGAAAAATCATCGCAGGTCGCCCCGACACTGCACGTCAGCAGGTCAGGGGCGGGAAAATGCTCGCCGGTTTCAAAGGCCCCCAGCATGGCCCGCACGGGGCAGAAGGACTCGTCGATCCCCATCGCGTCGGCCCGCGCCAGCAGGCCGTCGCTCAGCTCCATCACGCAGGGCTGCCACCAGGCGCCGTCGGGGTAGAAGGCGACGGTGTCTTCCAGGGCGTAGGCCATAATGGGGACTGTACCGAGGTCCTTCATCGTGCCGATGATGGTCTTACCCTCTCGGCGGGCGGCGAACAGCCGGTCCTCCTCGCTCAGCAGGAAATTCCACAGCCGCAGCGCCGCCGGCGAATTGTCGAAACGAAGGCAGCTCAGCCGGCGGTCGCCATCGGCCAGATGCCGCGACAGCGGCCCGCCGTAGGAGGGCTCCCGAAGGCCCTCGGCCCGCAAGGCGGCGTAGCGCTCGTCCCACTGGCCCAGGGTGATTTGGGCAGGCGCGGGGCTCATGCCAGCATCTCCATCAGCGCCTGCACCCTGCCGCCGACCCGTGCGGCCGTATCGTCGCCGGCGGCCAGGTCCAGATCCACCACGGGCACGGGCGAGCAGGCTTTCAGCCGCGCCAGTTCCGCGTGCCACAGGTCGCACCAGACATGCCGGATGAACAAGATGCCGCGGGCGTGACACTTTGTCAGCGTTGCCGCCAGCCATTCATACAGCCAGTCGTTGGGCCGGCTGAAGGGGTGGGGAATGTGGCGATAGTACGTCCGCATCAGGAATTGCGCCCCGGAGGCCTTGGTGTGGACGGGCGGTAGCGGCGCGGCCGCCGTGGCCGGCCCGTTCTCCGTCGCGTTGACGACTACGCACCCGCCGGCCTGCTCGATGCAGTCGAGCACGACCAGGCCCTCGCGCGTCAACGGCCCGCCCAAAAGAAGAATCGGCACGCCCGGGGGCTTCGGTTTGCCTTCACGCTGCACTGCCCACAGCCAGGGCGGGGCATCGCCCGCGGGCCCGTTTTCGCACAGGTTCCAGTACGCCTCGGCCGCCTGGCGGGCGGGTATCGTCGCCGATGTGGCGGCCAGCGAAGCGCGGGCCACGCTGTAGCGGCGCATTGCCAGGATCAACTCATCCCGCGAGGGCTCTTTTCCGCCCAGGCGAACCAGGAACCGGCCCAGCCGCTGAAGTTCGGCGATGTACATCGCCTCGGCGCCTGGCGCGCGGCAGGCCGCCGGCACGTGCAGCATGAAGACCGGTTTCTTGCTGTGTCGTGCGGCCAGCTCCGTGGCCCGCCGGCGCTGATCGCACAGCGATGTGGCCACGTACGCGTCGATGGCCCCATCCTCCACCGCCGCCTGCGCCGCCGCACGGGCGAAGGCGCACAGGCCCGCCGTCGGCCCGCTCTCGGCACCGGTGCCTAACGAGGCGGGCACCAGCAGCCGCGGGCGCAGCCCATGCGCCGCGATCCACTCCGGCGGCACGAACGGGCAACTGTAGGCGACGGTTTTCATAGGCGGGCCGGCCGTCCTTGACTACTAAAAAACCTTCTTGCGGGCGACGAACAGGCCCTGGGAAATCTTGCCCTCGTGCGCGAGTTGCCGGAGGAACTCCATTTCCCCGCCCATGGCCTGCATGAGCGGCATGTCAAAGCCGATGATCTTCAGCGCATCGTACGTCAACTGGCGGTTCAGCATGTCCAGGTACAGATCGACCGCGGCGGCGAAACGACCGGTATCCTCGGCGCAAACCACCTGGCAGCCGCTGCGCTTCAGCAGGTCGCTGTACTCGCCCAGGCTCAGCACGTTGGGGAACTTCATGAAGGCCAGATATCGCGCCGCGTCCGCATCGCTCATGGGCTTAGGGCCTTCCACCCAGTCGGTGAAGGCGATCGTGCCGCCGGGCTTGATGAGCCTGGCCGCCTCGGCGATGAGGGCGGGCTTATCGACCACGTAGCACCAGGCATCCTCGCCCCAGACGAAATCGGCCGCCGCGGCCGGCAGGCCCGTGCGGCAGGCATCGGACTGGATGAATTGAATGCGGTCGGCCAGCCCCTCGGCTCCCACGCGCTGGCGGCCGAGGTTCACGACGGTGGGCGTGGCATCCACGCCCTGCATGGCGGCCACGCCGCAGAAACGAACGAGGAACCGCATGCCGGCGCCCAGGCAGCAGCACAGATCCACTCCGCGGCTGCCGGCGGAGATGGAGGCCTTCTTCGCCAGATCCATGGACGAGGCGAAGCCGCCGATGTGAATCTGCTCCCCCATGATCAATTCCCACAGCCGGCCTTCGGCCCCATCGTACACGGCCTGCACCTGGGCTAGACCGATCCCCGCCATCGATTTCATACAGTTGCTCCTTTCCCCTGCAACTGTTCTTTGCGCTGTCGCACGCGCGCCTTTTTCGCCTCGGGCATGTCGTTCTCGGCCAGCAGCACATCGCAGCCCTCAATGAAGAAATCGCGGGCGAAGTCGCTGGTGAAGACCCGCTCGGCGGCGCTGCGCGTGCGGACCGTGCTGAGAAAACCTTCGAAATCCTTGAAATAGCTGCCGTAAATGTGGAACGAGTCGGCGATATGCACGTACTCGCCCACCTCGACGCCCACCTGGCCGGCCACCTCGCGCTGAAGCTCGGTGAAGGCGTACATGTTCATGAATGCCGCCTTGTAGGCGTCGTTGGAACGCATGTGCACGTTCATGTGCAGGTGGCCGCCGGAAATACGGAACCACAGCCGCTGGAGGCAGGAGGGATCGGCGATGTTCATGTCGTTCCACACCTGCCAGGTGACCGCCTGCGCGCGGCGCGTGTGGCCGGCGGATTTGAGCTTGGCTACCACGCCGGCGATCTGGTCGAACTGGCCCACGCCGGGCACCTCGTAGGCAAACAGCCGCTGGTGATACGTGTACTCCCATTTGCCGGCGGCCGGGTCCACCCAGTGATCGTGCACGCCGAAAAGCACCTCGCTACGGTACTTCTCCAGGTCATCCAGGCCGCCGGGGAAGGCGCGGTGAATCCGCGGCTCGGAGAACGGCTGTGTCACGCGGATCATCACGGTCACATCGCGGCTGGCCGGGTCGCCGGGTCGGTCGTACTCGGTGCGGAACGACTCACCCGTCTCCCAGCAGGCGATGACCGCCTTCTCCCAGGCCATGGGCAACGTCGGCTCGACGATATGGACAGTGATCATGCCCTTCCTTCCGCACCCGGGAGTCTTGTCTGGCGCCGGAACCTCGCGCGTTGTCCGCAATATAGTCAAAAGGCGGCTGGCGGTCTACAGAGGCGATGAGCCGACAGGCCCCGGTGAGCGACCTTATTTTCTGGCGAGGTTGTCTTGTGGTGTAACAGGCCCCGGCTTCAGCCGGGGTTAAGCGGTCTGCCCAGAGATTCAGCCCGTTTCAACGGGCTTGGGGTCGTGCCTTGAGGCATCTGCTATGGCTAAAGCCAACAAATACAAGCCCGTTGAAACGGGCTCATGTGCCTGCAGCGTATCTATCACCCCGGCTGAAGCCGGGGCCTGTTACACGACAACAACATAGGCCATGCCAGAAACAAATGTCGCTCACGGCTCCCGAAAGGCAGGCTTGCCGGAAGGGAGACATCAATCCTGTGGGTCAAGATGCATCACTTGCCGGGGTAAACGCCGTAGTGTATTGTCCTTAGAGGCAGGGAAATAGCCGCCGTGCGGCCGGAGTTGCTCATTAGTCGCGCGGATTATCGCCGCAGGGATGCCGGCGGGGAAGAAAGTGCGCTCATGCATCGCAAGACCTGCAAGCTGGCCCTGCTGGCCTACGCCGCACTGCTGTTATATGCCGGCTGGATGCCGCTGACACTGAACTTCACCCCCGCGCGCGTTCGCCAGCAATGGCGCGAGGCGCTGGCGCCGTCGATGCGGGAATGTCTCGGGGCGATCCACACAAGCGATGGCCAGAAGAATGTGCTGCTCTTTATCCCGCTGGGCGCGCTGGTCGTGGCCGCCTGGCACGGCCAGCGGCGAAGCTGGCTGCTTGTTCCGCTGGCCGTCGCGATGGCGTTTGGCGTGAGCGTGGCGATCGAGACGATGCAGCTTTTTGTCGTCGGACGGGTCTCGGACCTACAGGATGTCACCATGAACACGGCCGGGGGCCTGCTGGGGGCGATTCTCGCCGCCATCGCGATCAAACCCGCCCTCCGGGTCGCCCGGCGCCTGGCGCTCTACCTGCGGAATCGCCACGCCCTCCTGGCCGCGGTGCTGCTGGCGACAGCGCTGCTGGCGGCCATCGCCTGGCGGGTCAGGCCCGCCTGGGCCGTGGCGGCGGTGCAGTGGCATGGCGTCAAATGGTCCATCCCGGCCGGCTTGGCGCTGGCGCCCTGGCATCAGTGGGTGCTGCGCCGGGCGGGCAGCTTTGCGGCGTTGACGCTGCTGTTGACGATGGCCACGGGCCCCAAGGAAATCAGCCGGCGCGGCGCCTTCGTCTGTGCAACGGCGGTGACGATGCTGGCACTGGCAATTGAGCTGCTCCGGCTCTTCGTGCCGGCCGAGGCGGTCAGCCTGGCGGCCGTGCTGGTGGCGGCGGGGGCGAGTTTCGGCGCGGCCGCACTGGCCCCGGCGCTGCATCGCCAGCCTCTTACGCTGCCGGCCAGCGCGCTGTTTTGCGCCACATCGCTGATCTTCATGCTGTCGTGCCTGTCCTGGAGCAGTTCAGGCGGGCAGACCCGCTGGCCGCTGTGGGGCCTGTACAGCCATGAGCACGCCTGGGCCTACTACGCCACGCTGCGGCGCTGGGCCATGGCCGCCGCCGTCAGTGCGACCTTGACCTTCTACATCAGCCTGCGCCGGCCCTGGCGGCTGCGGTACCGCATGCTGGCGGGCGCGGCCCTGGCGGTTGGGTGCGCTGCGCTGCTCGAAGCCGCCAAGGCGCTGGCCGGCCCTGTTGGCGGCAGCCTGGCCGTTTTCCTCGAAAACGCCATGGCCGCGATCTTCGGCACGCTCTTCTTCGCCCTGCTCTGGCACGTGCTGGACCGCCGGGTAGCGGCCATGCAGGTCCTTCACGAAAAGCGAGGAGAGAAGAGGCTGTAGGCTTTAGACTGTAGGCTGTAGAAACGGTCGGAAGGTGTGGATGACTTTTCTTTTCCAGCAGTTCCTATAGCCTACAGCCTAAAACCTATAGCCTCCTTTACACGCCCTATCGCCGGTGTCAAAATGACCGGCCATGAGCGGCCAGCCCAAACCGATTTACGTCATCTACGGCCCGGACGAGTTTCTGCGCGAGCAGAACCGCCTGGCGGTGACCGCCGAGGTTCTGGGAGCGGCCGATGCGCAGCTCTGCGTCAGCCGATACGACGCCGAGCCAGAGCTGGCCGCCGTGCTGGATGACCTGCGGACGCTGCCGTTCCTGGGCGACCGCCGGGTGGTCATCGTGGACCCCGCCGACAGCTTCGTCTCCAGCCACCGCCTGTCGCTGGAGAAATACCTGGAAGCCCCCGCCCCCTCGGGCACGCTGATCCTGATGCTCAAGACATTTCGCACCGGCGAGCGGCTGTACAAGATCGTGGCCAAAATCGGCCAGGCCCTGGAATGCCGCACGCCCGACGCCGGCGCCATTAGCCAGTTCATCCGCGACCGCGCCAAGGAATCTGGGCGGCAAATCGAGCCGGCGGCCGTGCAATTGATGGTGGAGTGGCTGGGGCTTGATCGCGCGCGGGCGGCGTCCGAACTGGAAAAACTTGTCCTCTACACCCTGGGCCGCGCGGTCATCACGGCTGAGGATGTCAGCGCGGTCGTCGTGGCCACCGCCGCCGTCAATCCATTCACGCTGACCGATGCCCTGATGGAAGGCAACGCCCGAAAGGCCCTGGAGATCCTGGATATGGTGCTGGTGCAGAGCGGCGAGGAATACCGCCTGCTGGGCATGCTCGGCTGGCACCTGCGGCGGGTGCTCAAAGCGAAGCACCTCATCGCGGCCGGCCGCGGCGAATACCAGGCCTTCCAGGAGGCCAAAGTCTTCGGCCCCGGCCAGTCGCTCATGCGGCGGCTGCTGGCACGCAAGAGCCTCGACCAGATCGCCGAGGACTTCCGCAAGCTCATCCGGGCCGACCTGGCGATCAAGACCGGCCGCGATGGCAAAGCCACGCTTCAATCACTGGTGGTCAGCCTGTGTTAGGGTTTAAGTGTTACGTTCGTCATCATTAGGGCGAAGAATGTAACGCTTAGAGCAATTCACTTCCAACTAAGTTGGAAGTGGTAAGCTGGGTAAGCTGTAAGCTGCAAGTGTAAACGGTTTACACTTGAAATGATTTCAATTGCGCACGGTGGCCTTGACAAAGCTCCCGCCGCAGGCGAAATTCGCTTATTAACCTTCAGCCACGCATCCGATACGTGCAAGGAAGTCCGGTGGCTGAGCCGCCGAAAAAGAGCCAGGGATGGTCACGATGCACCGCTGCCATGGTGCGCTGCTGCTGGCGGGCTGGCTTTGCAGCCTTGCGGGCTGTGATGCCATTGCCCCACGTCCCACGGCCAACAGTGAGCTGACGGCCCAGGCGTATCCGCATCCACTCGTGGAGAGCGACTACGCCGATGAGCGGCTGCGCGAATACACCCGCCAGTTAGAGCAGGTGCTGGCCAATCGGCCCAACCCTTCGCCCCAGGAGCAGGCGGCCGCCGCCCGCGCGCCCGCGCTGATGGTGCGGCCGCGGCCCGTGCCGCTGCTACCTTTCGATCAGCAGGATTACACGCCCGCCGCCCAGCGCAACCCGCTTGGTGGCCCTGTGCGCGCTGCCCCCCCAATCCTGTCGGCCCCCGGCGTCCTCGTTTCTCCATCCGAGGCGTCGGCCCTGGCGGCAACCGCACCGGCCGTAGCGTCCGCCAGGCCCACGACTGCCCCGGCCGGCCACGCGGCCGCCGACGCGAAGGACCCCAACGCCGCCTCACAGGTGATGGCCAGTTACCTGGATTCAGCCTACGTCCAGGCCATGGCGGCCAAGAGCCCCGATGACCTGGACCTCCAGCTCAAGGCCCGGCTGCTGCTCTTGGCGGGGCATCACGACGAGGAGGCCCTCCAACCCGTGCCCGGCCTGTCGGAGCAGGAGAACCAGACGGTCGCGGCGCTCCTGCGGATGATGATCTTCATCCGCGACCACAAGGGTGGCCCCCCCAGCCCCGAGGAGGCCGGCAAGCGGCTGATGGCCCTGGACGTGCTGCGGCAGGAACTGATGCGCGTGGCCGACCTGGAGATCCCCACGATCAAGCTGTGCACGCGGATCGACAGCTTCGGCGTCTACCAGGAGGTTACCGAGCCCAAATTCACCGCCGGCCAGTCGCACTACATGTACGTGTACTGCGAGTTGCGGAATTTCACGGTCAAGCAGGAGGGTGGGGTTTTTCGCACCTATCTCAACGTGCAGCACGTGCTGTACGACGATCAGGGCCAGGCCGTGCTGACCCAGGCGGACAAGGATGTATCCGACATCTCCGCCAACCGCCGCACGGACTTTTTCCTCACGCGCCCGCTGACGCTCTCCCCCACGCTGCCGGCCGGCACCTATACGCTGAAGGTGACCGTCGAGGATCCGGCCGCCAACAAGATCAAGACCGCCACGCTGACGATCACGCTGGCCAAGGCGGGGTGAGCAGGGCCAGCGAGTCCATTCGTCAATTCATCAACTCTGCACGTGGACAAGTCTAATTGACACGGTGACTAATTGACCAATTGACTAATTGACGAGCTGACTGCGACGGCCGCCCTTCACCAGCACTGCGGGAAATCTTCCGGCTTGGGCAGCCCTTGATGGGCAGTGCCGACGGCGGAGGCGGAAGGACTGGCCGGCGTGTTGGACACGACATCGCGCGCGGGCGCGGCGGCCGGCTGGCGGCTGTCGGCCCAGGAGGAAAGGTGCTGGCGTGCTACGCCGAAGGCATCGTTGGCCTTGTGGCCGACGGCCTGCCAATCGACCCGCGCGGCCTGGCCTTGCAGATGCCCGACCACGTCGGGGCTGCCGGGCTGACGGCCAAGCTGATAGCCGCCCAGGCCCACCAGGCACAGCACCAGGAGCATGAAAAGTTTCTTCACGTTGAATCCTATGGAGGGACCGCGGGAAAAGACTATGCGTGTGGCATCCGCCCTTTCCAACGCCTCCACTTGAACTATACGACACTTTCTGCTCTGGGGCGAATTGAGCAACCCCGATACCCGTGCGACTTTAGGAGTTTTACCTTAGCCCGGGGCAAAATGCAAGTATTGGCGTCCCCGGAATCTGGAGGGGCGGCACGCACGCCGGGTATAATTGCCGCTATGGCCGTCAACGCCACGCCCGAATACGAGAAGGCTGATGCCCGGTATCGTGCGGCCACCACGCCGGCGGATCAGCTCGATGCGCTCCAGGAGATGCTGCGGCTGATCCCCAAGCACAAGGCGTCGGAGAAGCTCCAGTCGGACCTGAAACGCAAGATCAGCGCCCTGCGGAAGGACATGACCTCCGGCGCCCCGCACGGGGCCAGCCAGCATGTCGACCCCTACCATCTGCCCCCCGGCGGCGCGGGCCAGGTGGTCCTGGTGGGCCTGCCCAACACGGGCAAGAGTTCCGTCGTCGCCGCCGTCACCACCGCGCCGGTCAAGGTGGCGGAGTTTCCCTTTTCCACCAGCCACCCCGTACCGGGCATGTGGCACTGGGAAGATACCCAGATCGAACTGGTGGACACGCCGCCGATCACCGCCGACCACATCGACGGCGGCCTGGTGAACCTGCTGCGCCTCACCGGCGTGGTGGCGATCGTGGCCGATGAAAGCAGCCCCGACAGCCTCGACCAGGTGCAAACCATGCTGAGCCTGCTTAGCCAGCGGCAAATGGAGTTATTCGACCTGCCCGCCGCACAGATCGCCGCCCAGGGCCGCACCGGCAAGCCCGGGCTGATTATCCTGACGCACACGAAGATGAACGATGCCGCGGAACTGTCCGCGTTTGCCGAGCTTCTGGGCTGCAAGCTGACCGTCTGCCCCGTGGACTGCCAGGAAAAACGCGGCTTTAAGGACCTGGCCGGCCACATCTGGCGGCTCTTGAACGTGATTCGCGTCTATACCAAGCGGCCGGGGCAAAAACCCGATGGCTCGGCGCCCTTCACGCTGCCGGTCGGCTCGACCCTGGCCGACCTGGCCCGCGCCATCCACCGCGACTTGCCCGAGCGGCTCAAGTTCGCCCGCATCTGGGGCGACGGCCGCCACCCGGGCCAGCAAGCCAATCGCAGCGAACCGCTGCATGACAAAGATGTGGTCGAGATACACGAGTAAGAGCAGTTAAATCTTCTTCAATCGACACATCACGCACGCGTGCGGCGCCAACATCCCTGAAATCCTCTCCTCGATCGGCGGCAGGTCTTTCTTCTCCCACAGGTCGCGCACGGCGTAATGGCCCTCTTCGATCCGCAGCCAGCGCAGTTTCGACGTGTATTCCTGCGGCGTGTCGGCCATGTTGAAGAAGGCCACGACGACGTCGCCATCGTCCATGCGGGCCGTCCAGCCCTCCAGCCCGCTGACGTTGCTGAACACCATGCGGTTTTGCCGGCTGTGCTGATTGACCGCCAGGACCTCCGCATCCGTCAGCACCGACAGCGTGAAGTCATCCAGGCTCAGCAGGTCGCCGCCCATCAGGAGCGGGCTGCGGCACATGCACAGCAGGCTGAAATGGCTGCGAATCTCATCGTTCGTCAGCCGCGTGGGCCGCCCGCCGGGCGTCTTGGCCGATTTGAGGCTCAGCCGGCCGTAGGGCAGCATGTCCGCATCCGGCCAGGAGTTTTCGCCGATGGCGCCGGACCAGGCGGCGCACAGCGGGAAGAGCTGCTTGATGCACGGCCAGCTATCCCACATGTCCGCGGTGATCCGCCACATCTGGCAGTGCTGGGCCACGTGCGGCCAGGCGCGCAGGATGTCATCCAGCCACACGCCGGGGGACAGGCTCAGCACGATCGGTCGGCCGCATCGCTCCACGGCGCTGGCGAAAAGCTCGATCTCCGCCGCCGCGTAGGGCGTGCCCATGTCGTCGGCCTTGATGAAATCCACGCCCCACTGGGCGTACAGGGCCAGGATGGAGTCGTAGCACGCCTGCGCGCCGGCGTGGCGCGTGTTCAGGCCGTACATGGTGTTGTCCCAGTCGGAGGTGCTGTTTTTGTCGGCGATGTCCTCGGTGGTGAAACGCGTGCCCAGCACAGGCAGGCGGCGATCGACGGCCTTGCGCGGCACCCCGCGCATCACGTGGATGCCGAACTTCAGGCCCTTGCTGTGCACATAGTCCGCCAGCGGGGCGAAGGAGCCTTCCTTGGCCGAGGGGAATCGCCGCGGCGAAGGGACCAGCCGGCCGTACGCATCCATGTGCGGCTGCGCCTCGGGCTTCCACATGGTCGGCCCCATGGCCTCGGGCTCGAAGGCCCACATGCCGTCGATGCAGGCGTAGCGATACCCGGCCGGCAGCAGCTTTTCGGCCATGACATCGACCGTGGCGCGGAATTCCTGCTCGTTGATGGCGCAGCCGTAGCTGTCGTAACTGTTCCAGCCCAAAGGAGGCGTGGGGGCAATATGGCGGTTACTCATGGGGGGTGGTTGGTCCGTTAAATCGTTAATTCGTTAATCGGTTGATCCGTTAATCGGTTTCTTCGTCAAGGCATTGCCTCTGGTGCGCCGCGAAGCACCTTTCAAATCACAAGTGATCGAGGTCCGCCAAGTCTTGGGGGCGGCCCGTGGCACGTTTGTTGGCGATCAGGTCTTCTTTGCTGATGAAGAACAGCCGGGTTTCCTGCTCCTCGTCCTTGTCCTGCACGCAATGCTCAAATACCTGGTCTGTGCTTACGCCAGTCAGCGAGGTTATTAGATCAATGCGTGCAGGCGGCACGCCGAGCTGAACCACGACCCCCGGGTTCGTAAAATCCGTTTCCGTTAAGCCGACGGATGCGAACCCGAATGCGGCCAAAGCGGCAATCAAGCGGCGAGCGTTTTGCGCTGTCGGACGGACGAGGATATCCAAGTCGCCCGTAAATCGGGGGTAGCCATGGCGCGAGACGGCCCACCCGCCTACGATGGCGTACTCAACTGAGTTTTCGCCGAGTAACTGTAAGAACTCTCGGAGGTCGGGGGGTAGTTTCATCGTCCAGTCCGTAATAGAGATTCCAGAGCAGCGTTGCGGCCTCGATCCTGGCAATGGGCGTCTGCCGGCGCCAGAACTCGCGGTCGGCCTGCTCGGCCTGGGCCACCGTCAGCTTGCGAACCACACGCTGGATTCGATAGTCACTCACGCGCTTACCACCGCTTGACCAGCGAAACGCCCACGCTCTGCGTTTCGGGGCTGACCGTCGGCTCGACCTCCATGCCCATGATCCGCGTCATGTGGTTCTGGGCGACGCTGTGCCCCACGACGATGCCCATGATCATGCCGCTGATCACATCGCTGAACTGGTGGCGACGGGAGTCGATACGCTCGTAGCCCACAAACGTGGCGAAGGCCAGGGCCGGCACGCCCACGCAGGGCCCGTACGACTCGGCCAGCACCGTGGCGAAGGTGAAGCTGGAGGAGGTGTGGCCGCTGGGCCAGGCGTAACTGTGGCCATCGGGGCTGTGATTGTTGACGGCGTACTTGGCCGCCAGGTTGGTCACGCCGTTGATGGTCAGCGCGTTGAACAGGGCCTTGGAGGTCTCGTACAGCTTGGTGTCCTCGGTGACCAACCCGATGGTGTAGAGCCCCGCCGCCAAGGGGAAATGGTCGGCCGGGTTGCCCAGCCAGTCGTTGGCCAGGTGGTCCTCCCACCGTTCCAAATGCGGCTTGCCGTGCTCCGTGCGGCTGGCGATGGTGGCGTCGACGTGCAGATTCAGCACCACGCCGGCCACCGCGGCCACGCCGAAACCGCCCAGTACGATGGGATCGGTGAAGGCGTGCTTCGTGTCATCCCAGAGCGTTTCGGGCAACTCCTGCAAATCGCGGCCCACGCTGCGCCACTTGTCATCGGGATACGCCGGCCCCCGCCGCTCCCGCCAGGGGGTGTACTCCAGGCCGAAGGGGGCGCTTTCCTGGGGCGAGGCCTCGCCTGTGGCCGCCGCCAGGCTGGGAACTTCCGCCAGGGCTGTCTTGGCCAATTCGAGCATGCTGTCGGAGGTGGACTGCACCGGTGCGAACGCCTCATCGATAATATCCCGCAGCGCCCAATCCAGGTCCCCCGTCGGCAGGTCCATGCCGGCGACCCCAGCGGCCGCACAAGGCCGCCCCGGCAGGATCATAGATGAGAGGATGGCTACAACGCCCACAAAGCAGACCGCGTGTCTCCGCGCTGGCGACATCGGCAATCCCTTTCGCTTTGCCCGACACTCCAACGATGTGCCGCGCGGCCGCGCCAGGAACAAGCGCTCCGCCGCCGGCACCCCGATTTCTAGGTTGTACCCCTCCATTGCAGGCCCACGCAACCCCCCGTCCGGTCAATCGCGCCGGGCCGGGGCGGATTCCAGCTCCGTCTTGACCTGCCGGCTCAGCCGCAGGGCGCACCACTCCTTGCCGCACATGCCGCAGTAGTCTTCGCCACCGGCGGTGGTGGCCTGTTTCATAGCGCGGGCGGTCTGGCCGTCGAAGGCCTCCGCGAAGACGGCCGACCAATCGAAGCGGGCCCGGGCGGCGGAGATGCGATCATCCCAATCCCGCGCGCCGGGCAAACCACGGGCCACGTCGGCGGCGTGGGCGGCGATTTTGTAGGCGATGCAGCCGGCCTTCACATCCTCCGCCGTCGGCAGACCCAGGTGTTCCTTGGGCGTCACGTAGCACAGGAAGGAAGCGCCGTGCACCGCCGCCGCCGTGGCGCCGATGGCCGAGGTGATGTGGTCGTAGCCGGGGAAGGCATCGGTCACCAGCGGGCCCAGCACGTAGAAGGGCGCGCCGTCGCACAGGGTCTCCTGGCGCTTCATGTTGTCGGCGATCTGGTCGTACGGCACGTGGCCGGGGCCTTCGACCATCACCTGCACGCCCGCTTCGCGCGCTCGCTGCACCAATTCGCCCAGCACCGACAGCTCGGCGAACTGGGCCTCATCGGAGGCATCGGCCAGGCAGCCGGGGCGCAGGCCATCGCCCAGCGAGTAGCACACGTCGTACTGGCGCAGGATGGCCGAGATCTCGTCGAACATCTCGTACAGCGGGTTCTGCCGGCCGTGGTGCACCATCCACTTGGCCAGGAGGCTGCCGCCGCGCGAGACAATGCCCATCAGCCGCCTGGTGGCCGCCGGCAGGTGCTCGCGCAGGATGCCCGCGTGGATGGTGAAGAAATCCACGCCCTGGGCGGCCTGGCGCTCGATCTCGGCGAGCATCTGCTCGCACGTCAGCTCCTCCACCGGACGGATTTGGCCGGGGGCGGGCAGGATCATGCTGTAAATCGGAACGGTCCCCACCGGGGCCTCGCTGACCGCCAGGATGGCGCTGCGCGTGGCGACCAGGTCGCCGCCGGTGGACAGATCCATCACCGCATCAGCGCCCCAGCGGCGGGCACAGGCCAGCTTGCACAATTCTTCCTCGGTGCCCGAGGCCAGCGGCGAAGCGCCGATGTTGGCGTTGATCTTGGTGGTCAGCGCGCGGCCGATGCCCACCGGGTCCAGATGCACCTTCGAGCCGCCCGCACCGGCCAGGTGCACCCGGTTGGCGGGAATGACCAGCCGGCCGGCGGCCATCTCGCGGCGAATGAGTTCGGCGTCGAGCCCCTCGCGCTGGCTGACCCGGAGCATCTCCGGCGTAATCGTGCCCGCGCGGGCGGCCTGATATTGCGTGGTCATGACTTCTCTCCTGCCGGAGCGTTCACTTGGGCTAACGTCCACAGTCGCGGCTCGGATCCCTGCCCGGCGGCCAGCCGCTCGGCCCGCTCCTGCGCATCATCCAGGGCCTGCTGGGCGAGCTGGCGGTATCGCTCCAGCTCCTGGCGGTCGGCCTCGTGCGGCACCTCGATGGCCCGGCCCAGCACATAGCAGCACTCGCTGCCCGGCCGCGGCAAAATCGTGCGGTCCCAGCTTCTTACCCGCCAGGCTCTTGCGACCGAGATGCCCAGCGGGATGAGCGGCAGTCGCCCGCGGCTGGCCAGGTAAATCGCGCCGGCCTGCATCTGCCTTCGCGGCCCGCGCGGGCCATCCGGCGTGATGGCCAGGTGCTGCGTCCGGGCTCGGCGCATCATACCCAGGACGGCCGCCGCACCGCCGCGCGTGCTGGAGCCGCGAACGGCGCGGCCGCGCAGCATGCGGACGATCTGCGTGATCAGTTCGCCATCGCGATGCGTACTCGTAAGAATCGTAAAGCCCCGGTGGCTGTGCGTGTAGGCGGGCATCAGCAGCGCCTCGTGCCAGAACATGTACAGCCCCCGCCGCCGCAGGTGTGCCGGGTTGAGGCCAGGATCATCCAGGGCGAAGCGGAACTCCAGCGTCCCCAGCCACAGGCGCAGCACCCACGCCGCCAGCAGGCTGAGGGTTTTGATCGCGATGGGGTGGGAGATCTTCATTTGATGGGGGTCCGGTCCGCCGAGCCAGGTCTTGCCCCTTCGGATTGCGAATTGCAAATTGCAAATTGCAAATTGAAGAAACGGCCGGAAACGGCGGGAAAGACCCGCGTTCCAAGCGGCGCGTTCTTCCGGCCGTTTAATTGGCAATTTGCAATTGGCAATTTGCAATCCCTCAAAAGTCTTCCGTATCCAGATACAGATCCCCCGCCGGCCAGGGCTGGTCCTTCAGCATCAGGCCCATGCGGATGTCACGGTGGTTGCGGCGGAAGATGGTGCCGTCGGGGTGCGTGAAGAAGACCTCGTTTGACACAATCTCAAAGCCGAACCGGGCGTAAAATTTTTCCAGGCTGGCCCCGCAAAACAGTAGCGCGCCATCGCCATCCTCCTGGCGGGCCAGTTCCAGCGCCCGCTCGATGCAGGCCGAGGCCGCGTGCTCCTTGCGATGATCGGGGTCGGAGCACACATTGCCCAGCCCCGCCAGGCGGAGATTTTGCGCGCCCGCGCGAGCGTTGGCCCACATGACCACAACCTGCCCCACCGGCGCCTCGTCCAGCCACGCCAGCACGCGAAAATCGCCCTGCCGCGCTGTATGCGTGTAGTACCGCGACCGGGCGAAGGACTCGGTCTTGGGGAACGCCCGCTGCTGGAGGCGCATGATGGCCGCATCGATGGCCGGCGGCACATCGGGCTCACGCACCACGTCGATTCTCATCGCGTCGGCTCCCTTTCCTCACGCCTGCCGGCAGCGGCCTTCAAAAGCAAAAACGCCGGTCTCGGGGCCGGCGTTTTCCAACTCGCCGCCGGCCGCATGGCCGGCGGGCAACGTGTCACATTCGGTCGCTTCCCTACGCAGCCCCGTTCCGGGTTGCTGATCAGGTTCCAAGGGTACCGGCCGCCGGCCGTCTCAGCCCTCATGGGCGCCCCTAGCGTACCGGTGGCATGATAGCAGGAAGAGAAACGATGTGCCATAGTCACCGGTTCCGGATCCTGACAGCGGAACGAATTGATCAGGGGCTGATCCTCTTCAATCGCAAATCAATAATCACCGATGGTTCACTTCCCGCCCCGCAGCAGCCGCAGTTGATCGCGGATTTTGGCTGCATCTTCATAGCGTTCATCGGCCAGCGCCTGGGCGAGGGAGGCCTCGATGGCCCGGATCGGGTCTAAAGGCTCGCGCTGGTCGATCTCCTCCAGCAGCGAGCGCAGCACGGCCACCTCCGGCGAGTTCTCGATCGCCTCGAGTTGGCTGACCTCCTCGCCGAAGCTGCGCATCCGCGCCAACCCCTCCTGCACGGCGTGGCGGGCGGCGGCAAAGTCGTCGTTTTTCAACGCGCTCATGGCCTTGGCGCGGGTGTGCATCATGAGGATATAGGGCTGGTACTGCTCCATGGCCACGCGGTCGGCATCGGTGCGGGCGTGCCGGCGGCACAGCTCCAGCACATCGAGGTTGCGCTGCGCGTCGCGGAGGACCGCGTCGTATTCCTCCAGAGCGAACTCGCACAGGTAGCGGTGGTAGTACATCATCGCCTCGGCCCGCAGGCCCTCGCACTCGCGCGGCGACAGCTCGAAGGCATCGGCATCCCGGCGGCCCTCCAGCCGCTGGCGGTGGTAGTCCAGCAGGCTCTCGCAGCCGTGCGGCCGCTGGCCGTCGGGCCGGCCGACCACCTCCATCTGCAACAGCCCCAGGTCCAGCCGCAACTGGATCTTAGGCTGCTTGTCCAGGCCGACGATCTTGCGGACGCTGATCTTGCCGGGCTCGAAATCCCAGCCGTTCAGAATGGATGTGATGTCCTTGCTCACGTCTCGGCGCTCCGGCCGTCGGGGCAACTTCCTGCCCGCGTGGCGGCTGCTCATTTCACGCGCACATCCTTGAGCTGCACCGACATCCGCGTGTGGGTGCCGATGAGGCAGTCCCGGCCGGCGTCGACCACTTCCATCTCCACCGGCAGCAGGAGCCCGTCCACCCGCTCGTTGGTCAACACGGTGACGGTGCCGCTGGCCGGCGGGGTATCCTTGCCATCGGTGATGAGTCGCAGGTCGTGATAGCGCTCGTCAAAAAAGTACGCCTTGGCCAGCTCGGCGCGGCCCGTGGCTTCGACACGACGCATGGCCCGGCTGGCTACAAAAACCGTCGTCACGGCTCCCGGTGTCTCCCCGCCGTCGAGCAGGTTCAATGGCCCGCGCAGGCGGTGGAGGATCAGCCGCAGGTAATTTTCGATCTGCTGCTTCTGGGCGCTGGTGAGGCTGGCGTCCAGGCTGGTGGTGACCAGGCCCACTTTGGACAACATCACATACGCGTGCCAAGAGCCCTCGCCCACGCGGCCGCTGGCCTGGATGATGCCCCAGCGCGGATAGGCGGTAAACTGCTGGCCCCGAATGGTGCTCTGGCCGTTGGCATCGTACACCTTCACCAAGGCCGTGCCGCTGATGCTGGAGATGTCCATGAGTTGCTTGGCGCCGCCGTTGCGGCTGGCGGCATCCATCACCACCTGCTGGGCCGGGTTGGCAGGATCGCGGCTGGGCTGGCCGCAGCCTGCCAGCAGGCAGCCCCAGAGGGCCAAAGCCAGGAAAAGGGACACGGATTTCATCGTAACTCCTCTGGAGGCACACTACTGCGGTGCGTCTGGTCCTGAGTTGCGGCCGTCGTCCTCCGTGCGGCCGCAGGTCCGGCGGGCGCGGCCAACTCTTTCCATCTATCGCAATTGTCTCGAATTAGGCTCCGCCAGACAACAAAGAATCGCGCCAAACGACGCTCCAAAACAAGAACCGACCCCGAATCGCCGCCTTTCGATCCGGTGGGCCGGCCAGTAAGATTCACTTCTTGACCGTCAAGAAGTGAATGCCCGCTACCGCAGAGATTCACGTCATCTCCGAGATGAAGTGAAGGCACGCAAAGATTCACGTCATCTCCGAGATGAGGTGAAGACACGCAAAGATTCACTTCATCTCGGAGATGAAGTGGCGGCCCGCTGCCGCAAATCAACTGCGGAAATTCCGCAGTTGGCCTGGGTGATCTTTTTGCCCATCTCAACTCCAACAGCACGAATTGCCGCAGGACTATCTGCGGCAAACCCATTAAGGTAAACAACTTACGCATTACAAGTTAATCCTTGACACCTATAAACTTAGGTGTATACTGGAATTGCTCGATTTTGCTCGTTTGGCTCTGCGGCGATCCGGAGGAAAAGTCAAGACTGCAATACATCGAAGCCGGCCACGGTGCCCGTATGGACCCACGCATGCTTCGGCCGCCGCGCAGCAAAGGCAGGGATGGGTGGAACAGACCCCGAGGCCACGTGCCCCGGAGTGCAGTATGGAGGAGTAAATCGCTGTGACCAGGCTCGCATGTTGTGCTTCCATTATGCTTGCAGCCCTGATCGCCTTATTCCCAGGCTTCGTGCGCGCTGATGATGTCAATCGCCCACCGTGGTACTACCCGGAGCACGCCGACAACACCTACCAAATGTGGGAGTTCTCCAGCAGCGACCTGAATCCATCGCCCGATGGCGGAAAGAACATATACGCTTGGCTGCCTGCAACCATTCATCCGGCCCCATCGCTGGACACCCCGTGGCTGGCCACTGATGCCAACTCCAATGGTATCTGGGATCTTACCAACGGGGGCTACATTACGGTGCCCGTCATCGATGATCCCACCCCCCGGCCCGAGAAGCGCCTGTGGGTGCAGATGACCTGGCTGCCCTCGCTGACAGGCGGCTTTCCCGCGCTGACGGCCAGCACGCCCGTCGAGGGCTTCTCCATAGGCACGTCTTTCGCCCAGACCGACCCGCTGCCCCTGCTGGCGACCGGATGGTACCATAGCACCTTCGAAATAGACATCTGGCCCAGCCCCGGCAGCGAAACGCTGAAGATCGGCGGCAACATTCTTCTTGATGAACTCGTGATCGATACCTACTCCACGCCAGAGCCTGCCACCGCGGCATTACTGGTGCTGGGCCTGGTCACGTTGCGGCGCCGCCGGTAAAGCACCTCTGTCCCGGCGAGTTTCCGCCGCCGCGCGAGCCGGCCGGCCCGCGTGCGACCGCCTTCCAGTCTAAACCGCCTGGGCCACGTCGGCCGGCTGCACGTCGAACGTGAAACTCTTGCCACGCACGCCCACCGCCACGCGGCTGTGCTCGGTGATCTTCCCGGCCAGGATGTCCCTGGCCAGCGGGTTCTCCAGTTGCTGCTGGATAACGCGCTTGAGCGGCCGGGCGCCGAACGTCGGGTCGTAGCCCTGCTCGGCCAGCAGATCGCGGGCCGCCTGGGTCACCTCCAGCTCGATCTGCCGCTCCGCCAGCCGCGCCTTGAGCTGGCGAAGCTGGATCTTCACGATGCCTTCCAGGTCCGCCTTGCTCAAGGTGTGGAAGATGATGATCTCGTCGATCCGGTTCAGGAACTCCGGGCGGAACTGCTGCTTTAACGCATCCTGCAGCCGCGCCTCGATTTCCCATTCCTCGGCTTTGCTCTCGCCCAGCTCGCGGATGACGGCGGAGGCGATATTCGAGGTCATCACAATAATCGTGTTCTTGAAGCTCACCGTGCGGCCCTGGCCATCGGTCAGCCGGCCATCATCGAGCACCTGGAGCAGCACGTTGAACACATCGCGGTGGGCCTTCTCGATTTCATCAAAAAGCACCACGCAATACGGCCGGCGGCGGACCGCCTCCGTCAGCCGGCCGCCCTCTTCGTAGCCCACGTACCCGGGCGGGGCGCCGATCAGCCGAGCCACCGAGTGCGGCTCCATGAACTCGCTCATGTCGATGCGGACCATGGCGTCCTCGGACTCAAACAGCAGCTCGGCCAGGGCCTTGCACAGCTCGGTCTTGCCCACGCCGGTGGGTCCAAGGAAGAGGAAACTGCCGATGGGCCGCCGCGGGTCGCCCAGGGCTGCGCGGCTGCGCCGCACAGCGTCGCTGACGGCCCGCAGGGCGTCATCCTGGCCCACGATGCGCTGGCGCAGCCGCTCTTCCATCTTCAGCAGCTTGTCGCGCTCGCCTTCCAGGAGCTTATCCACCGGAATGCCCGTCCACTTGGCCACGATGGCGGCGATCTGATCGGGCGTCACCTCATCCTTCACCAGGCTGACCCCATCGGCGTGCATCTTGGCCAGCGCCTCCTGCTGCTGGGCAAGCTGCTTTTCCAGCTCCCCCAGTTCGCCATAGCGGATGCGCGCGGCCCGTTCCAGGTCGCCGACCCGCTGGGCCTGCTCCAGCTCGGTCCGCTTGGTCTCCAGGGCTTCCTTGGTCTTCTTGATCTGGATGAGCGCGTTGCGCTCCAGCTCCCAGCGGGCGTTGCGCTGGCGGAAATCCTCTTCCAGGTCCGCCAGCCGCTTCTCCAGGGCCGAGAGGCGCTGCCGGCTGGCCGAGTCGGTTTCCTTGCGCAGGGCCTCGCGCTCGATCTGGAGCTGCTGGATATCGCGCTTGAGCTGATCCAGTTCGGCGGGCATCGAGTCGTTCTCGATCCGCAGCCGGCTGGCCGCCTCATCCACCAGGTCGATGGCCTTGTCCGGGAGGAACCGGTCGGCGATGTACCGATGCGACAGCGTGGCCGCCGCCACCAGCGCCGAATCCTGGATCCGCACGCCGTGGTGCGCCTCGTAGCGCTCCTTGAGCCCGCGCAGAATGGCGATGGTCGCCTCCACATCCGGCTCGCTGACCAGCACCGGCTGGAAGCGCCGCTCCAGGGCCGCATCCTTCTCGACGTGCTTGCGGTACTCATCCAGCGTGGTGGCGCCGATGCAGCGCAGCTCCCCGCGGGCCAGCGCCGGCTTGATGAGGTTGCCGGCGGAAATGGCGCCCTCGGCGGCCCCAGCGCCCACCACGGTGTGCAGCTCATCAATGAACAGGATGATGCTGCCCTGGGCATCCGTGACTTCCTTGATGACCGCCTTGAGCCGGTCCTCGAATTCCCCGCGGAACTTGGCGCCGGCCAGGAGCGCCCCCATGTCCAGCGCGATCACGCGCTTGTTGGCGAGCAAGGAGGGCACATCCCCGTTGACGATCCGCTGGGCGAGCCCCTCGACGATCGCCGTCTTGCCCACGCCGGGGGCGCCGATGAGCACGGGGTTATTCTTCGTGCGCCGGCTGAGCACCTGCATGCAGCGGCGGATTTCATCATCGCGCCCGATCACCGGGTCCAGCTTGCCCTGCCGGGCCATCTCCACCAGGTCGCGGCCATACCGCTGGAGGGCCTGGTATTTGTCTTCGGGATTGGCATCGGTGACACGCTGGCTGCCGCGCAGGTCGCGCATGGCCGCCAGCAGCGATTTTCGCGTCATGCCCAGCGTCGTCAGGACCTGCTTGGCGGGCGAGGCCACCTCCAGCAGCGCCAGCAGCAGGTGCTCGGTGGAGACGTATTCATCCTTGAGCTGCTTGGCCTCGTTGAACGAGGCCACCAACACCTCGTTGAGGTTGGGCGACACTTGGAGCCCCGCCTGGCCGCTCTGGCTGGGCAGGCGGTCCAGCTCGCTGTCCACCACGCTTCTGGCCCGGTCCGGCGGCAGACCGGCCTTCTCCAACAACGGGCCGACGATGCCACCGTCCTGGCTGAGCAGCACCCGCAAGAGGTGCAGCGTATCCACGTGCGGATGGCCCCGCTCGGCCGCCAACTGCTGGGCCTCGGACACCGCCTCCTGGGCCTTGACTGTTAATTTGTCCATTCTCATTGTCAATTGCTCTCGACTTTGATCAGACGCTGTCCAAACCGCCCGCCCCAATGTAGCCATTCAAATCTTTGCTTATTCATTTGGTCAAAACAAGTTATCCGACAAGATGCGCTCCAAAAATGGCCGTTTTTCAACTTAAAGCTCGAAAGTACATGTGCTTATACATAAGTCCTTGCTGGCAATAGCCGCATGCAAAAGTGCATAATGCTTAAGGTGCATATTCTCCATCTTCACACTCTTGTTGCATGATTGCCGCGGCTGCAAATGGCAGGCAGACCCACTTTTCGCAAGTGCTCGCCATTGCCTCTCTCCTGCTTAATAAGTCGTTGCTAATAAAGATCTAAAGAACCATCACCGAAGCGATCGTTCTTGGCAGTACAACTACGCCAATCTAATTCTAGCAAATGGCGTGCCACATGCTTGAGCGTTCTCGAAAATAGATTGGACAATCTTCTTAATGGTTTGTTCTCTAAGGCATTAGAGAAGATATTTTTTTTGAAGAGCGACAGAAGAGCAGTCTGGAGGCCCTGGCATTGACTGCAAATGAAGCAATTCAGGCGGTAAGGAGGCTATTTCCGTCAGGTCCGGGTTCGAAGATGTACAGCCGGCGGGTATCAACGTAGAGGTTCAACTCATCCCCCACATGTAGATTCTCGCGGGCGTCGATTCGCGCCACGGCGCGGCGGTCGCCGCCGGCGTTGACGAAGAGGTCCATCTTCTCCCCCAGGGGTTCAACCACGAGCACGCGTGCGCCGATGGCGTTGCCCGGTCCGGCAAAGCGGCCGGCGGCCTCGATCGACATCGCCTCGGGTCGAACGCCCAGCACAACCGGCCGTTCCAGCCAGTTGGCCAGCCGTCCGGAAGGTTCCTCAGGCAGTCGCAGGCGAAACGCGCTGTTGTCGAAGCAGATGCCATCCTGCCGCACCAGCCGGCCATCGAAGAAATTCATGGGTGGGGTGCCCACGAACGAGGCCACGAAGCGATTGGCCGGCCGGCCGTACACGTCCAGGGGTTTACCCGCCTGCTGGATTCGCCCGGCCTGCATCACCACGATCCGGTCGCCCAGGGTCATGGCCTCTTCCTGGTCGTGGGTGACATACAGCACGGTGCGGCGCAGCCGCTGGTGCAGGTTCTTCAGTTCAGCGCGCATCTCCAGGCGCAGGCGGGCATCCAGGTTCGAGAGCGGCTCATCAAACAGGAACGCCGCCGGCTGGCGGACGATGGCGCGGCCCACGGCCACGCGCTGCCGCTCCCCTCCCGAAAGCGCCTTGGGCTTTCGCGCCAGCAGGGGCTCGATGCCCAGGATCTTGGCCGTCTGGCGGACCCGCTCGTCGATTTCCTTGCGCGCCACCCCGCGCAGCTTCAGGGAAAAGGCCATGTTCTTGTACACCGTCATGTGCGGGTACAGGGCGTAGTTCTGAAAGACCATGGCGATATCGCGGTCGCGCGGGCTGATGTCGTTGACGATGCGGCCGCCGATGGAGATCGTGCCGCCGGTCACCTCTTCCAGGCCCGCGACCATCCGTAGCGTGGTGCTCTTGCCGCAGCCGGAGGGTCCCACCAGGACGACGAATTCCTCATCGCCCACGGCCAGGCTGAAATCGCGCACGGCCGTCACGTTGCCGGGAAAGACCTTGGAGACGTTGTCGAGCGAAATCTGGGCCATGTTGACACGATAATGGATGATGGAGAATTGACAATAGGCAATTCTCGGGCCATTCCAGTCCCCCTGCTTTTCGCCTTATCCCGCGCGCCGATCTATCACGTGACGATTCCGATGGCTGCGGGCTATCCTGGGCCATCGACCTGGTGATGGGCCACGTACCCGCCGAGGGAGACATGGCCGCCCGCTACCGCGAGCGGATCAGCGAGGATAGGCTGGCGGCCCTGGCCGACCGTGTGCGGGCCTGGCGGCTGGGACCGGGCAAGAAAACCAGCACAAAACCCCGTACCTCTACTTGACCGCGTTGCTATCGTAGGCTATACTATCAGGGTGGCCAGCGCAATGCGATTCCCGGAAGTCAGGAAGATGCTGGAAGCCAAGGGCTACTTCCTGGACCGAATCGCCGGCTCGCATCACATATTCAAGAAGCCCGGCGCGCGGAGTTTGCCGATTCCGGTACATCATGGCAAGGTGCATCCGTCCTACGTGCGGATGATAAAGAAGTTGGAGGCCTAACAATGGCGAAAAAAACAACCGTACGGTCAGGGCCGTTTGACAAGTCGATTCTGGCCGACGCAGAGCGGCTCGTCGATGCCTATGACATCGTAATGCGCCGCGAAGAAGGCGAATGGGTCGGCCACGCCTTGGAGTATCCAGAGGCCATCGGCGTCGGAAAGACCGTCGGGCGGTGCATGGAGGAAACGCGCAAGTCGCTTTTGGCCGGCGTCGCCTCGATGCTCGAAGATGGCGATACCCCGCCCATTCCGGCTCGACAGAATGTCCGCTCGGAACAGGTGAACCTTCGGCTGACGCCGGAGGAAAAGGCCGTGCTCGAATCGCGCAGCCGCACCAAGGGGTTCAGGGGCATAGCCGATTTCGTCCGCGCCGCGGCGCTGCTGGAGAAATGACCGCCCCAGCAGGAGCACCGAGGACGGAATTTGACCGGCCCGAGGTCGCCAGAAAGCAGGCAATCTATCTTCATAAAGCAGGCATGTCCGAAATGACCGGCTTCGGCCGCGCAGGATTCCTCAGATTGCGGGCACATCAGTAGTTTGCAGCTTTTCCCCCCTGGGCTCGCGCACAAGCAGCGTGAAGAAGATGCACAGAATCATGGCCGCCGCGCTGACGTAGGCGGGCAGGGCCACGCGGTGGCCGCCGGCCTGCCACAGCCAGCAGCCCGCCAGGGCGGCCGCCAGGATGGAGGGCACGCGGACGGCGGCAATGACGGCCAGATAGCTTAGCCGGTCCTCGCGCGGGCAGATCTCCAGTTCCAGCGTGGAGGCCCCGACGCCATTGCCGTACCAGGCCGCCCCGAGCAGCGCGTACAGCGCATAAAACTCCCACGTGCTGGCGGCCAGGGGCGCCCACAGGCATACCAGCAGGAAGACCACCCGGCTGGCGGCGCACACGTATTTGCCGCCCACACGGTCTCCCGCGTATCCGGCCAGCAAGTTGCCCACGATGGCCCCCAGCATGTACGCGGTCAGCAGATAGCCGGCAAACGCATCGCTCTGGCCCAGCCGGGTCAGGGCGTGGATGCTCAGCCAGGGCAGCACCACGTAGATGCCGCCCACGGTGGCCGCGCCCATCAGGTAGTACAGCACCCGCCGCTGGCGGGCGAAGAGCCCCGGCAGGCGGCGGAGGTTTTGCGTCAGCGTGAAATCAGGCCGGGCGGCCAGCGGGTAGGGCGTTTCGCGCACGCGCATGAAGAACAGCAACGAAATCGTCAGCATGGCAAACGTGATCAGGTGCAGCAGGGCATAGCCTGTCGTGCCCGGCAGCGCCTGGAGGATCGCCTTGACCGCTATGCCCACGCCGATGCCGGCGGCCGTGGTCAGAATGAACCGCAGCGCCCACAGGGAAGAGCGCCGCTGGGGCGGGATGGTCTTGGCCACGACCTCCTGCCAGGCGGTTAACGTGACGCCGCCCGCCAAGCCGCTGGCCAGCGGGCACAGGGCCACCACCGCCGCCGCCAGGTGCGGATGGTTGTTCCCGCCGCAGAACAGGATCACCGCCCCCACCAGGAACGCCAGCCGCTGCAGGATGCTGAACTTGATCACGATGGGCAGGTGGCGATCCAGACGCTGCCAGTGATGGGCAAAGAGCAGCGAAGGGCCCCAGATGCCGACCTGGCCGAGGATCGGCATCAGCGCGATCAGCCAGGCGGGGCCCCCCAGCGACTTGACGACCACCGGCATGAGCGTCTCGGCCGAGACGAACAGCATGCCGGCGCCGAACAGGCCGCCATCCATGGCGTTGATGAAGTAGTTCCACGGCAGGTGCTGGCGGACCTTGGCCTCGAACTCCAGGTGGGAAACCGGGGATGCCGTTGCGGTGGTGTCCATCAGCCGGATTTACAACTTACAAAGGATAATTGAGAATATTTTAGCATTCAAGCGACGGCTCCATCGCCGCCGATTGTCAATTGCAACGTGCAACTTGTCAATTCCCCCCTCCGCGGGCCGCGCTGTGCGGCTGGAACTTGCAAGACCCGTCTTAGAACGTGTATGAAAACGTGGCATGGGCGTCTCGCCCATGAGTCCCACGGGCGTCTCGCCCGTGGCGTGCAGCAAGAAACGGCCGGAGCACGGCCAAGATGGCCGTGCTACTCACGGGCGAGACGCCCGTGCCACGATCGGCGCCGGTTTTCATACACGTTCTTAGTCCTTCAGCCGCTTCTCGATGGCCTGGCACACGGTGCGCAACGCCTTGACGCGGGCGTACCACTTGCAGTTGGACTCGACGATGGTCCACGGCGCGTGCGGCGTGGAGGTGCGAAAGAGCATTTCCTCAACGGCCGGCTCGTATAGGGACATCTTCTGGCGATTGCGCCAGTCCTCCTCGGTGATCTTCCACTGCTTGTATTGGTCCTTCTGGCGGGCTTTGAAGCGGGCAAGCTGCTCGGCCGGATCGATCTGCAGCCAGAACTTCACCAGCACGTAGCCGAAGTTCGTCAACTGCTGCTCCATCTCGTTGATCTCGTGGTACGCCCGCCGCCATTCGGGCTCCGTGCAGAAGCCCTCCACCCGCTCGACCAGCACGCGGCCGTACCAGGTGCGGTCGAAGAGGGTCAGGTGCCCGGCCTTGGGCATCTGCGTCCAGAAGCGCCACAGGTAGTGATGGGCCTTTTCAACATCATTGGGGGCGCTGATGGGCACGACCTCGTAGCCCCGCGGATCCAGTCGGCCCACCAGCCGGCGGATGTTGCCGCCCTTGCCGGCCGCATCCCAGCCCTCGTAGGCGACCACCACGCCGAGCCGCCGCGAATACATCTCGTACTCCAGCTCGCGCAGCCGCTCTTGGTAGCGCTTGAGCTTGCGGCGGTACTCCTCCTGGCTGAGGCTCAGCGACAGGTCCACCTTCTCCAGGATCCTGGGCTCCAGGTCCACCGGCAACGGCTCGGCCGGCGGGCCCTTGCGGGCCGCCGCGCCCGCCTGGGCGCGGGCGATGCCCTCCTCCAAGGCACGGATGACCGTGGCGAAGACCTTGAGCGCGGCAAAGCGATGGTCGTGCGCCTCGACGAGGGTCCAGGCGGCCATATCGCTGTCGGTCTGGCCGATCATGTCCTCGACGGCCTGGAGGTACTGCGCGTACCGCTTGTTCTGGGCGAGGTCCTCGCGTGTCACGCGCCAGGCGGTGGCCCGATCCGCGCGCAGCTTGTCGAACCGCTTCTTTTGCTCTTTCTTGGAGATGTGCAGGAAGAA